>JAYTPB010000156.1:0-2172 GCA_043747445.1 Sphingomonadales bacterium | reverse complement strand
GGTCGGGATGGTGCTTGATGTTGGCGCGGTGCTTGCCAATCCGCTGTTTGTAATTGGTATGGCGGCGGCGCTAGTTGCGATCAAAACCGGAGTGATTTTTGGGTTGGCGCGCCTATTCGGAATGGAAACACGGCCAGCCTTCGGGCTTGGTTTGCTACTAAGTCAAGGCGGCGAATTTGGTTTTGTTCTATTCGCACAAGCGCAAAGTGCGCTGCTGATCGAACCGCAAGCTGCGAGTCTTTTTGGCGCGATTGTGACGCTGTCGATGGCGACGACGCCGTTCCTGCTGATGATCGCAAGACGCTTTGAATATGCCAAGGATCAGGACGGCGATACGCCTGATGGCCCCGAACATGCTGATCAATCAAAGGCGATTGTCGTGGGCTTTGGCCGCTTTGGCCAAACGGTTGGCCAGATGCTCAGCGCGCACGGCGTTTCGGTTACGCTGATTGATGTGAAGCCCGAACAAATTGAGGTAAGCAGTAGTTTTGGTGCCAAGGTTTATTACGGCGACGGTCGGCGGATTGATTTGTTGCGACGCGCGGGTGGTGATGAAGCGCAGATTATCGCCTTTTGCGTCGACGACCGACTGCTCGGGCCAAAAGAGCTTCAGCCAATTCTTGAGGCTTTTCCTCAAGCGGCAGTCTTTATGCGCGCTTTTGATCGGCGGCAGATGATCGCGGTTCGCAATCTTGACCTTGCTGGGACAACGCGAGAATTGTTCGAATCGGCGATCAAAATGGGGATCGATGCGCTACAAGCGCTTGGCGTGGGTGATGAGGAAATTATGGTGATTGAAAGGCGTTACCGCGATCATGATCTTTCGCGACTTGAGGCTCAGGGCTCAACAGGTGATATGCACGCAGGGCCAGGGCCGCTCTATGTGCCAGCGCAAAAGCAAGCCGGCGCATGAGCGCGTTGATACTCACCATTGCCGCATCGCTTTCTGCCGCAATGGCAATCGCGGCGGGAGCGTTCGGCGCGCACGCGGCGCAGGGTGCGGCGGTTGAATGGCTCAAAACCGGCGGATTTTATCAGCTTGTCCATGCTGTTGCGGTGTTGGTGATCGTGGCGCGCTTTCCCAGTGCGGCTTGGTTGCTGCTTATTGGTAGCCTTATTTTTTCAGTCTCGCTTTATGCTATGGCGCTAGGGAGCCCGCGCTGGTTTGGCGCGATTACGCCGATTGGCGGGGCCGTCATGATCATTGGCTGGCTGACTTGCGCCTATCATGCTTGGCGGTCAGGCGTTTAGATCGCCTTCAAGGAATGCAGCGACATCATCAAGCTGGACATCGCGGCTGACAAATGCCTGACCAATACCGCGCGCAAGGATGAAGGCCAGCGTGCCACTTGCCATCTTCTTATCATGCATCATGTGCGCAACGAGCGTTGCGCCACTTGCATTCGTCCCAGCACTTTTCAAATCGTAGGGTAAGCCGACCTTCTTAAGATGCGCAGACAAACGCGCTGCGTCCTGCCCGGAACAGAGGCCGATTTTCGCTGAATATCGAAACGCCAGTGCCATCCCCGCTGCTACGCCCTCACCGTGGAGCAAATGATCCGAAAAGCCATGCTCAGCCTCAAGCGCGTGACCAAAAGTGTGACCAAGATTAAGCAGCGCGCGCGCATCCTTGGTTTCGCGTTCGTCGGCTTCAACAATCGCTGCCTTGGCGCGGACACTGGTTTCAATTGCATGGATTTGCGCCGCGCGGTCGCCGCTGAGAACCGCCGCGCCATTGGCTTCGCACCATTCAAAAAAAGCAAAATCATTGATCAGGCCATATTTGACAATCTCAGCATAGCCCGCGCGACGCTCTCGTTCGGGCAGGCTATCAAGTACAGTCGGGTCAATCAGCACGAGCGATGGCTGGTAAAAGGCACCAATCAGGTTTTTGCCCGCTGCGCTGTTGATCGCTGTCTTACCACCAACCGACGAATCAACTTGGGCGAGCAGACTCGTCGGAATTTGGATGAAGCGGCAACCGCGCTTGAGGATTGAAGCGGCAAAGCCAACAAGATCGCCAATCACGCCGCCGCCCAGCGCGATAATCGCATCGCTGCGTTCGATCCCGCGCGCGAGGAGTGCATCGCACAGGCTGGCGAGTTGATCCCAATTCTTTGTTGCCTCGCCCGCCGGAAGGATGATTGCGTCAGTTTCTATGTTTGCTTTGGC
>JAYTPB010000155.1:0-3438 GCA_043747445.1 Sphingomonadales bacterium | reverse complement strand
CAGCCGTGGCAAATTGAGGAAGTGACGGCGGGATCGCGGATTGCGATTATGTTTGGGCGGTTCGGGGCTGATGTCGCGGTGCTGCTCGCGATGTTGGCGACGCTGACGGTTGCAGGCTGGTTCCTTGGCTGGCTGATGGTGAGCGGGCCGCTTAATCTTTGGCAGATCACTTATGCGCTTTGGATTGTCGCAGCCCCGGCACTGATCGGGCTGGCCGCAATCCGTATCGTCTTTGATGCCATCCCGTGGCTACGCCGAGGCTTGGGCGATCTATGCTATTTCGTGCTGTGGATGACCTCGATTATCTTGCCCTCTGCGGTAGATGGCAAGGCATCCAGCCTTGCGACCAATATGTATGACTTCCCCGGCTTTATGCGCCCGCTGGTTGGGCCAAAACCAAGCGGCGATAATGATTTTGGCATTGGCGGCATTGATGTGAAACCCGGCAGGGTTCGGCTTGACGCAATGGCTGGGTTAGATGCGCCGGGCTATGCTGCGTCGCGGGTGACATGGGTGGGGATTGCTATACTGTTAGTAGTGCTTGCGGGTGCGATTTACCGACCTCATGCGCCACCCAAACGGCCAACTGGGCAGGGCCGGATTGCACGTCTGTTGAGCGCCGGCCCGCCGCCGCCAGCAAACATCAATGCAATGCCCGCTGCGGCTGCATCACTGCCATTACTCAAACTGATCATTGCCGAGTTTCGCCTGATCGGTGCTGGGCGAACGTTCCTCATTCTGGCGGGGCTTGCCGCAGCATCGGGTTTGGCTGCCGACTATCGCCATATCGGCAGTCCGGCGGTGCTTCTGTTACTTGTCTTTGCGCTTTCGGCCCATGCCGGGCGCAGCGAAGCGCGCGGCCTCCTCGCGCTTACGGGCACAGCGATGTTCCCCCCAATGGCAAGGCGGATTGCCTTTGTTGTGGCGGGGATTGCGTGGTCAATTGTTCTAGCCGTGCCAGCGGCAGTGATCCGCACATCGCCCGAACCACTTGGCCTCGCAGTGGCGACGGGGGCGATTGCTACATCGATCGCCATCGCTCTCAGCAGCATCAGCCGATCGGCTTTTGCCCCGCGTATAGTCCTGCTGATTATGTGGTACGGCTATTTTTCGTCGTGACTTTCTAGAAAACCACCCTCAAATCTCCTCAAGACGCTCCCGCGTTCGCTCGGATGGACTACCCCCGGTGTTGGGTTCGCCTTCGCGGTCGATCAGCATGATGTGGCATTCGGCATCGGCAAAGGGGCGGTGTTCGGTGCCTTTTGGCACGACGATCATTTCGCCTGCCTGCAACCGGCGGATACCGTCGCGAAATTCGATGCCAAGCTCGCCTGAAATGACGAGAAACAGTTCATCGGTTTCAGCATGGCTATGCCAAGTGAAATCGCCAAGTAGTTTTGCAAGCCGAACTTCATTGCCATTATAGCGGCCCGCAATGCGCGGGTTCCAATGATCGGAAAAACGCGCCAGCTTTTCAGAGAGTGAAATGACGTTCGGGGCGGACATAGGGCGCTTCGCCTCAAAAATAATATTTCATCTTCACCGGAATTTTAACATCGCCCTGCCCTACGCTCACTTCAACCGCCGAAAACTTTGGTGGGCCGAAAGTAATTTTGGGATTGCGCGAAAAGCCAAAGCCTTCGCGCGGGATGAGGATTGCCTTGTCGAGGCGGCCATTCGCGTTTTCATCATGGACGAGGCTGACCGCGTAATTGCCCGGCGCAAGTCCTTTGACTTCAATCGCACCAGCTTTGTTCGCAAAAACGCGCATCAAACGCGAATCTTTGCCGCCTTCGCAGTCGGGAAAACTTGCTGGGTTGGCGGTCAGGCAAACAAGAATAATGCCTTTGGTTGACCGCAGACCGGCAACATCAATTTCAAGGGTGGAGTTCGGCACCGATGCCTTGAGGCTCGCTCCCGTCACGCTCGCTGCTGCTAACTGCGACTGTCCTTCCGCCGCGAGCACCCCTGCGCTCATGCTCAAAAGTGCCAAGCCCGCGATCCGTGCCGCAGAGCCGATCCCAAAATCGGAAATATAGGCCATAATTGCAACGATACTCCTGATGATGACGGTGATGATGTGATGCCGTTATCACCCAACCCCCTAACGCCCCGTTAACCATGCGCTTTGGAAACATATCCCACCCCATATGGTTGGTAATGCCCATAACGGTCATGATCATCAAAACAAGCCCTAGGGCACCGACATGGATAGGTACGCACAAAACCAACGCAGGGATGATCACCGCCCCAGATAAAGCCTCCCAAGGGTGAAAAGACATTGCCGCCCATGCCGTCGGCGGCCTGCTATCATGATGAACGGCGTGCGCTAGCTTAAACCAATAGGGCCGGTGCATCAGGCGGTGCGTCCAGTAAAACCAAGTGTCATGCACAAAGAGATAGATGAACACCGATAGCGGCAGATACCACAGCGGATAATCGCTGGCGCTCTCATAAATCCCAGTCCACCCCCAGTTTTGCCATGCCCACATGACAAGCCCCGCAGGCACGCCATAAATTGCCGCACTGGCGAGTGACCAGAAAATCTCGCGCCGGATTTGGGGCTGGAGCGCATCATAGAGACCGGGATGGCGCCTCTGGGTCAACCACGCGAACGCGCCACTGGTAATCAAATAGCGCACGCCAACGATCAGCGTCATCGAAAGCGCAGCGGCGAGGATGGGAAGGATTGACTGCACAATCGGGCATCTACCGCATTCGCGACGATCTGCAAAGCTAGGGTATTTGCTTTGCCTGTCGCACCTGATCTAGGTGTCTCATTAGCGACTGCGGGCCTGCTCCGCCTTTTCGCTGAACTGCGAAACGGATAGGGCTTTCAATGGTATTGGTGAAGACAGGCAGCGGGAGTCTCCCGCTTAAATCAAAACTTGGTTACAGCGTTGGCGATTTTGGCTTCAACCTGTTTTTTACGACCGCCAGCCTTTACCTGCTATTCTATTACACTGATGTGTTAGGCCTGCCGCCCGCAACCGCTGGCTGGGTGTTCGCCGCCGCGCTGATCTGGGATGCGATATTCGATCCCGTGATGGGCTATCTTGCCACACGAACGCGGACGCGGTGGGGACGCTACCGACCCTACCTACTATTCGGTAGCCTGCCACTCGCCTTTTCATGGACGCTGATTTTCTTGCCCGCCAGCCTTGAGGGCACCGCACTGGTGATTTTTGCAGGCGCGACGCATATCCTCTTTCGCACCTGCTATGCAGTTGTGTCGATGCCCTATCTCGCGCTGTCAGCGGTGCTCACCTCGGATAGTCACGAGCGCGGCGTACTCGCCAGCCTACGGATGCTGGCAGCGGCGACTTGTGGGCTGCTCTCGGCATTTTTCACGCTGAAGCTTGTGGCGCTTCTTGGCGGCGGGAGTGAGGGATTTTTCTGGGTTTCGATCCTTTACGGATTGGTGGCTTCGCTCATTTT
>JAYTPB010000154.1:0-5578 GCA_043747445.1 Sphingomonadales bacterium | reverse complement strand
CCCCGGCACTGAAACGGGAACACCGGGCAATTGGTGGACGGTTTTTGCCAATTCGCCCGAAACCTTTGCGCACTGTGTTTCGGGGTTTCAATATTACCGATCGCCCGACCGCAAGCTTGATCCCAAACTGCGTGAGCTGGGGCAGATGCGCGCGGGCTGGGCACGCGGATCGCAATTTGTCTTTTCGCAGCATTGCAAGGCGGCGCGTGCCTACGGTGTAACGGAAGCTCAGATTGCCGCCATCCCGCACTGGCAGGTCGCCGATTGCTACTCACCAATTGAGCGCGCGGTGCTCGCTTATACTGATGGTCTCGTTCTGATGGGCGGGCGCGTGGCCGACGGGATTTTTGAAGGCTTGAAGGCGCATCTTGATGATGAACAGATCGTCGAGCTAAGCTACATCGTCGCATGGTATGATATGCACGCGGTGACGACCAAGGCACTGCGGCTTGAATTTGATGACGTGCCCGAACGCATTGTTGAGGTGGCGGGGCCTGCGGGCTTTAACGCTGATTCAATGCGGATGGTTGACCGAAAGGAATAGCGACATGGCCTATCACCACCTTGCGCTCGCCACGCGCGATATTGGCGCAATCCATGATTTTTACGAAGGCGTGATGGGCTTTGAACTCGTCAAGGTTGAGGTTGCCAAGGTGATGGCGGGGGGATGGGCCAAGCATTTTTTCTACCGGATGGGCGGCGACGACGGCTGCTTCATCGCCTTTTGGGAAATGCACGATGTGCCGGGCGGTGATGATTTCGAAACCAGCCTGAGCAAAGCGGCAGGCCTGCCCGACGAGATGAACCACATCGCTTTCCGCGTGGACAGTGTGGCGGCTCTTGATGCCCGCCGCGCGCAGTGGACGGCCTCAGGCCGCTCGGTGATGGAGGTGGATCATAATTGGTGTCGCTCAATCTACACCAAAGACCCCAACGACAATCTCGTCGAATTTTGCCTGACCACGGGGACGTTTAGCGAGGACGACCGGAAACGCGCACTGGCGGCGATGGCGGAGACCGAGGCACAGTTCACGCTGCCGCCTGCGGGGGTGAAGATACACCCGGCGCTTTCCAAACCAAATATTATATAGCAATACAGTCACATGAAAAAGACATTTGCTTATCTGGCACTTATCGCCACCACCCTTTTATCTTCATCGGCGTTCGCAAATGAAACTCAAAATCTTCAAGATTTTGAAACGGCATTGGCGGCAAGCAAATATTCTGAAGCGGCGGTAGCTTACGGCCGAATATTTGAGGCGCGGCTGCCAAAGGACGGCAAACCCAAAGCAGACTCCACGCTTGACGCGCTTGCGGGTCGGTTTGCGCTTGCGGTAGGCAATGTGACTGAGGCTCAGGCGTTTCTGCAAAATCCGTCTGCAGGGGACATGAGTAGTGCGCCCGCGAGAATGCTTGCCACTGCGCAAGCGCTACTCTTGTCAGGAAATTACGAGGCTGCCCTCGCGGCGTCGGTGCGTGCGGCTCAGGCACTTACGGGCGAAGCGCGAACACAGGCGTTAATTGGTCAGGCGCAGGCGACGATCATGACGCGCCCAAGTGAAGTAGCGGCGATTGTCAAAGCATTGTCGAGCAACAATCCAGCGCTGGCTTGGCGGATCAGTTTTCTTGAGGCGCAAGCCGCATTGATTGCCAAGGATTATCTCACTGCGCAAAAAGCGGCTGACCGCGCAATGCTGCAAGCCAATGCGGCCCCGCTGAGTGATTATGCCCCGATGCAAACGGTGCAATTGCAGGCCGCCGTTGCCGCCGCACAGGGTTTGCGTGACCGCACCGTCGCATTGCTCGCTGCCGTGCCAAGCGGAAGTGTGAGCGCCACGCAAACTGCCGGTTATATCGCAAATCGGCTGCCTGCGTGCGGTGTCGATGATGTTCGTGAGGATGACTATGTAATCATCGGGATGTTCACACAATCGGCCTCAATTGTCGCGATTCCATCACCGCTCGCTGCGAGTCGCCCTGAAATTGTTGCGCCATTTATGCGCAGCATCGCCGGATTTTGGCGCAGTAAAGCGGGCGTGCAAATTGCAGCTTACCCGTTGATGACGGTACGGTGCAGCGGATCGGACACCAGTTCTTTTGAGAATGACGGTTCAAGCTTTGGCAACGCTAGATTTCTTGCGGCCAATCACCTTCGGCCACGTTTTTTTGAGTATGAAAACCCTTTTTCTGATGATCCAGTCACTGATGCTGCCAAGGCGTTTGATCGGATTGAACAAAGCGTTGGTGCTGATAGCCCAATTCTAATCTATCCGCTAACAGAGCTTGGTGCGGTTATCGCAAATCAGACATCCGAAAATAGTAATAGTTTTGCTCCTCGGTTGCTACAAATATATCGACGTGCTGGTGAAGCCTATAAAAAAATTGGAGGCAGTGCTATTGGATTTGAACTTGAAGAACTAGCATCTAATCAGCCTGCATATTATACGCGATTGAAATCAATTATAGGAACGGATTCGATTGAGTACACCTATTCAATTTCCCTACAAGCACTTGACTCTGATAAAGTACCCAATGCTGAAAAACTCGCGATCGCCGAAATCATGCTCAAACGGCTTGGCGCAGACCGCAGCGATCGCCGCGTTTTGACCATGACAGCACGCAAAGCAATGCTGCTCCGTTTGGTTGGTCGCAGTGCAGAAGTTGAGAGCTTTGCCCGCGCCGCCAAGTTTGATCCCGCGCTCTGCCCTGCCAAGGCCATTTTGCCAGTGGTCACTGATGGCGGCATTACGGCAAAAGACTATCCAAGCGATGCCGTCCTTGCCGAAATTTCTGGCGGAACGGTTATCGAGATTGACGTTGACGCGCTCGGCAAAGTGGCGCGGGTTCGCAAACTGGTTGAGGCACCTGCGCTGGTGTTTGCGTCGGCACTTGATGGCGCATCTCAGGCAATTAAATTAGACGCATCGCAAGATAGCAAGCGCCGCGCGGTGTCATGCAAGGCCTTTAGAACGCGGATTAGATGGGATCTGCCGCCCGCCAATGAAACGCCGCAGTCGTTCGGCGAATCGCAAACAGGGCTATAACCCGCGAAATTGTTTTCAGGCGCGCATTCTTGGCGGCTTGGCATGAAACCATTTTTGGCGTTCCGCGCGTTGCTGGTTTTGATTGACTCACACGAAGCCACGAAGAAGAAGGGTTTGAAGAACCGCGTTTGGGGCGGGCATGGCCCAAATGAACTTTCTTACTCTCTTCTTGGCGGCTTGGCGATCTTGGCGCGAAACAATTCAACAGCCATCACGTGTGGCTAGCGGGGGATTTATCTCACGCAAAGACACGAAGCCGCAAAGAAGGGTCGCATTTTGATCGGAACGCCTCAACCCCAACCCCCTCATGCTGAACTTGTTTCAGCATCCACCTCTCCACGATTCCCGCCTTCCCTTGTTGAGAGATAGACCCTGAAACAAGTTCAGGGTGCTTAAGCATAATAAAAATCCAAATAGGAAAATTTAGCACTTGACAGCGTCACGCTGTTTGGGTACATATCAGGAACAGTTAAGAATTGCGAGTCGCCGCCAAGACGCGGGGATGGCGCGGTTCGGCTGAGTGGCCGGGTGCATTTGCATCTCCGGCCTTTTTTGTGTCCGCAAAGGATTTGCCATGACTGATATTATTCAAACGGTCGCGCCTGCGCCTGCGCCTACGCCTGCGCCTACGACCGAGTTTGCCGCCGCGCCCTCACGCCGCAAGCCTAGGCAAAACCGCTGGAATGATGCGCGGCGCGAGGCGTTTATCGAGGAATTATACCAAACCTGCTGCGTCCGTGACGCGCTCAAGGCGTGCGGCATGTCAATGTCCGGCCTGTACAAACACCGCGCGAGCAACGCCAAATTTCGTGCTGATTGGGATGCCGCGCTTGATGCAGCCTATGCGATGCTCGAAAATGAGATGCTTGATCGTGCGCGCAATGGCCAAACCCAGGAGGTGGTGATTAAGGACGGCGAGGTGATTAAAATCAGCAAGATTTCTAACCGTCTTGGTTTGGCGCTGTTGCGAATGCATCTTGAGCGCGTCGCCAAAATCCGCGCGGCGCAAGCTGAACGACCCTTTGCCGAGGATGCCAGCGCCGTCCGCGCCGAAATCATGGCGCGGCTTGAGCGGATGCGGGTGCACCGGGGCATGAACAAATCGCAGGCAACGCCTTCCAATGATTGATCTGCGCGTTGAAGATATTGCCGACCTGCCGCGCGATATCCAGCAAAAGCTGATTGATGCGATGAGCGAACCCAAGCTTTTCACCTTCAATCGCGATTGGCATTTCTGGTCGCTTGAGGGCCAGCGGGCGAGCGCGGACGATTGGCGCATCTGGCTGGTGATGGCGGGGCGCGGCTTTGGCAAGACGCGCATTGGTGCCGAATGGGTGCGTGCGCTGTCGCAGGCTACGCCCGGCGTCCGCATCGCGCTGATCGCGGCGACGATGGCCGAGGCGCGAAGCATCATGATTGAGGGCGAAAGCGGCATTCTGTCAGTGTGCGGTGAAAACGAAACACCAAACTGGGAGCCATCTCGCGCGCTGTTGACGTGGAAAAATGGCAGTCGTGCGCAGATTTATTCAGGTGAAAGCCCGCAAGGGCTGCGCGGGCCGCAGCATCATTATGCCTGGTGCGATGAAATCGCCAAATGGGCGCATCCGCAGGAGACTTGGGACATGCTTCAAATGGGGTTGCGGCTGGGGCAGCGGCCGCGCACGCTAGTGACGACAACGCCGCGCCCAATTGCGCTGATGCGGCGGCTGATTGGCAAGGCAGAGGTGGTGACGCGCGGGCGGACGCGCGATAATGTCCATTTGCCAGCGGCTTTTATCACCGCGATGGCGCAGGATTACGGCGGAACCCGGCTCGGGCGACAGGAACTTGACGGCGAATTGATCGAGGATATCAAAGGCGCGCTGTGGACGCGGGCAATGCTTGAAACCGTTCGGGTTAACGAGTGCCCGCCCGTCCGCCGCATCGTCATCGGAGTTGATCCGTGCGTTAGTGTGGGCGGCGATGCCTGCGGGATCGTCGCGGTGGCGCTGGGCGAAGACGGCAAGGCCTATGTGATCGAAGATGCGAGCGTGGCGGGCGTAGCACCCCAAGTCTGGGCACGCGCCGTCGCCGACTGTGCAAATCGCAACAACGCTGATAAGGTGGTGGCCGAGGCGAACAATGGCGGAGAGATGGTCGAAACCGTGCTGCGCGGCGCGGATTGCAACATGCCGATCAAGCGCGTCCACGCCGCCCACGGTAAGGTGACGCGCGCCGAACCCGTCGCCGCACTTTACGGCGCGGAGCGAGCGTTCCACGTCGGCGCGTTCCCCGATCTGGAGGATGAACTGTGCGGGCTGATCTCGGGCGGCGGCTACGAAGGGCCGGGAAGATCACCCGACCGCGCGGATGCTCTGGTGTGGGCGATGACTGAACTGATGTTGGGGAAACGGGGTGGGAATGGGCCGAGGATCAGGGAGTTTTGATAGGAAAAATCCTATAAAAACCTATATGGATATTATTTTTTCTTATTATTGGATAGTTTTATCAATAGCGTATACGACTAAACTGCTATCGCTATAAAGCGATAGCAG
>JAYTPB010000153.1:0-23537 GCA_043747445.1 Sphingomonadales bacterium | reverse complement strand
ATGTTCCGTCAAATGGCAAAATTGCGATGAAATTTGAAGGCGATGATGCCGATGACCGGTTGATCGGGGTAGCATTGCTGAGTGAGGGCGATGACGTTTTGCTTGCTTCACGCAGCGGCAAGGCGATCCGCTTCATGGGTTCCGACGTGCGTGAGTTTCAGAGCCGCAACTCAACCGGGGTACGCGGGATGACGCTTAAGGGGGATGACGAGGTCATTTCGCTGTCGATCCTTCACCGCTCGGGCGCAAGCCAAGAGGAGCGCGACGCCTATCTTCGCGCCGCGCCGTGGAAAGACAATGAGAATGAGCCGACGCTTCCCAGCGAACGCATGGACGCAATGGCTGAGCGCGAGCAGTTCATCCTTACCGTCTGTGCCAATGGCTATGGCAAGCGGTCTTCGGCCTATGAATATCGCCGCACGGGTCGCGGCGGGCAGGGGATCACTAATATCGATAATATCGATCGCAACGGCCTCGTCGTCGCGAGCTTCCCCGCGTCAAAGGGTGAGCAATTGATGCTTGTAACCGATCAGGCGAAGATGATCCGCATGGAAATCGCCGGAATGCGCGTGATTGGGCGCAACACTGGCGGTGTCCGCCTGTTCAACGTTGCCGACAATGAACATGTGGTGAGTGCTGCACTGATTGAGAGCAGCGATGATGAGGTTGATGGCGGTGAGACAGAAGCGGAAGCGTGAGCGTGGCCACCGCTTTCAAAATCTTCACCGCTGAACAGTGGGCACAGTTTGTGAGCGACGGCGTGTTTCATGGCGCGCCCGTCGATCTGGTCGATGGATATATTCATCTTTCTGCCGCTGATCAGGTGCAGGGCACGCTTGATAAGCATTTCGCTGGGCAGATAGGATTGGTGATCGCTGAAATCGACCTTGGAGCCGTTTCTAACACGCTGAAATGGGAAGTCTCACGCGGTGGCGCGCTGTTCCCGCATGTTTATGGTGTTCTCAATATGGCTGCTGTAGTGGGTCATAAGGCGATTTAAGGCCTGTTATAGACCCTTCGCAACTGGATGCGTTGCTTTCCAATCCATTGCGCTGCGGACTCGCCGTTCGACTGAAGGATGAGTGTAGAACAGTATCTCGGCCACTGGATGCGGGCGGGGATTGCGATATTCTGCGGTCTTGGCTAGCGCGCCTGCCAACGCATCGGGGAGATTGACCGTCCTCAATGAATAGGCATCGGCTTCGCTCTCGCCAATACGGGTAAGCCCGTTCGTGATTGGCGAAGCAAAGAGCGACAGTAGCGAGATGATAAATATCAACACTGGAAAGCCTACGGGATCAGCAATCGTCGCATTGCTCCCGAGCAGCCGCGCGATACGCGGAAACAGTCTATCGGCAAGAAAGAAGAACAGGATCGAGAGCAGCGATAATACCACCACTGACCGCCAGACATGATGCAGCACATAATGGCCGATTTCATGCCCAGTCACCGCTTTGACCTCATCAAGCGATGCTTTGCCAAGCGCAACGTCCGATATCGCGATCCTGGCTGAGCCCATCACGCCTGAGACATTGGCGGTGAAATTATTTGATTGGCGTGATCCATCATAAATGAAAATGCGGTCATGTGGGATTTTGGCTTCGTCAGCCATCTCAAGCAGGGCCGCCCGAACTGGCCCTTGGGGAAGAGGCTTATAATCGTTGAAAAGCGGTTCAATAAGGATTGGAGAAATGAGGAGACCAACGGATACCGCAAAAGCGGAGAGCCCGCCCGACCATATCCACCATGTTCGCGCAGCCTTACGAATGAGCGCATAGACGCCGAGGAAAAACAGTCCGCCAAGTAGCGATGCGATGCCAAGGCTCATGGCACTCTGACCGAGGTAATCGGCGAGTGGCTGGCTGGTGCGCCCATAGCTGGTTTCGCGCCACCAGCCTTCATACAACGCCCACGGCAGCGAGATCAGTGATGAAACTATTAAGAAAACCGCGCAAATGAGCCATGTACGAAGCGCAAAGCCGCGTGCCGCAAGTTTGGCGGAGAGCTTATCCAAGATACCGAGCCGGATGATGATCCAACTGGTCAGGCCTGAAACGACAAGCCCCCAGAGCAGCAACCAATGCCCCCCAGCGGTATAGGCAGCGGCTTTCGCCAATGCCTCAGGGCCGAGACCGTCAATGTAGGCGGCAGTCGCTACTGCTGGATCAAATGCCATCGTGGCAACCCTCAAACCCGTTCGATGATAATCGCAGGGGCCATGCCGCCCGCTGCGCACATTGTTACCAGCCCGCGTTTAAGGTCGCGCCGTTCAAGCTCGTCAAGAACGGTGCCGATCAGGATTGATCCCGTTGCACCAATAGGGTGGCCGAGCGCGCAGGCGCCGCCGTTGACGTTCACCTTATCTCGGTCGAGCTTCATGTCGCGAATGAACTTTTCGGCGACGACTGCGAACGCCTCATTGATTTCCCACAGATCAATATCATCGGGCGTCAGGCCCGCCTTGGCGAGCACCTTGCGCGCGGCGGGGACGGGTGCGTTGAGCATCAGCGTCGGGCAATCGCCTTGGTTGGCAAAGGCCACAATCCGTGCGCGCGGCTTGAGACCGTTCTTTTCGGCATAGGCCTTGGACGACATAAGTAGCGCGGCGGCACCGTCAACCACGCCCGAGCTGTTCCCGGCATGGTGCACCCCCGTCCAGTTGAGATCAGGATATTTCATCTGGATCAGCTTGCGGAAGGTGAGCCCGCCAAGGTCAAAATCGGCGATCCCATCGAATGACGCCTTGAGTGCGGCCAGCCCCTCCATCGTTGTTTCGGGGCGCGTGAATTCTTCATGGTCAAGCGCGACAGAACCATCGTCATTATAGACCGTGACGAGTGATTTGGCGAAGCGCCCTTCGGCAATCGCGACCTTGGCCTTTTGCTGGCTATCATAGCCAAGCGCATCAACATCAGCGCGGGTGATGCCCTCCATCGCAGCAATCGCATCGCCGCACACGCCTTGATGAGATTGCGGATGCTTCAACATAAGCCGCATATTGCCCGAACCCATGCCCATCGGCTTGATTCCGGCGGCAGCCTCTTCAGCGCCAATCGTCTGCGTGTAGGACATCATTTCAGTGCCACCCGCAATCATCAGATCTTCCATGCCTGACATGATCGAGGCTGTGGCGAGATTGACTGAGGTGATGCCGCCGCCGCAGAAGCGGTCAAGCGTCATCCCCGATGCTTTAACGTCATAGCCCGCATCGAGTGCAGCCATCCGGCCAAGGTCGCCGCCTTGCTTGCCCTTTTGGGTGCTGGTTGACCAGATAATGTCATCCACTTGGGCGGTATCAAAGCCGTTGCGATCTTTCAGAGCCTTGAGCACTGTTGCGGCCAGATGCTGGGGATGGAGGTGCGAAAGCGCGCCCTTGCCGGGTTTGCCAATCCCGCGCGGCGTGCGGACTGCATCAATGATATAAGCGTCGGCCATAGGTAATCCCCGATGAAAATTGCGTGTGTAGAGTAAGCTTTGACAGATAGTGATTGCGCTGCAAGCCCGAATCTGTGTCCCAAGTCAAACTGTAAACAAACTTGACATAGTTGACATCGTTGACACCTAATCGATACTTTTTACACTCAATTTGTCCCATTATGAAACAGATTGAGTGTATCAAATCACCGTGACGCCACCGCGCGCAGCGGCACATAATCGGCCATCGTTGGTTTATCGATCACCTTATACGGAATGCCCTTTGGCGTCAGGAAGAAGCGTTCCATTTCCTTGCGGCTGAACGGACGTGATCCAAGCCGACCAAATACCGCCATTTGTCCGCCAGTTTCATCCACCGCGCGGTCACGGTCAATGCCTTTTGACATTGCAAGCGCTGGTGAAGGCGTTTTCACCCATGCAATCAGTTCTGGCATTGGCGCGGGTGAGAAGCCGTAGAAGTTTGGCTGGCTATCCGGCGACGTGAGTTGAATGACCTTCATTCCGTTGCGACCATCGGCAACATAGGCGAACAGCGACGCGTTGGTCGTGCCGACGATGACATCCTCAGCATCGTTCAATTTGCCGCCAAATGTTTCCTTCTTATAAATTACGGGTGCGCTTGGCTTCGTGATGTTAATGATCACCAGCCCCTCATCCTTTGCCGCGACATAGGCATAGGTACGGGCAAGATAGAGTTTACGCGCATTGGCGAGTGGCACCGTTCCAGAAGGAATGGCGGTTGGTTTTTTCATGTCTGTGACATCGAACAGCTTAACGCCTTCGGCATCGGTTACCCAAAGATAGCGGAACTGGATCGCGCTTGCCCGTGCATCGTTCATCGGGATTGTCGTCACTAGCTTTGGCTTGAGCGGATTATCGAGGTCAACAACAACCAGACCGACCTTTGCGGTGATATAGGCATAATGGCCAGCAAGCGTGATGTGGCGCGCGCCGTTCAGGACACCGTCGGGATTGAAGGTTGCGTTGCGCTTCAGGAAGTTGTTGCGGAATTCGCCGTCAGCCATCGTGTTCACGTCAACCATGAACAAGCCTTCAACGCTGTCAGTGATGAAGGCATAATTATAGATAGGGTGGAACGCTTGCTCCTCATTCATTTCGCGCAGTTCAGGCGTATTGCGCAACGGATTGATCGGCTGATTAGTTGGCAGCGCGACGCATGTGGCATCGGTTGAGTCGACCCGCGTGTCATGGCCAAGTGGCGAGAACGGCGCGGTGATAATTGACTCTGAGAAGCCCTTGTTACCGATTGAAGCGATATCATAGACTTGGAAGCCGCCTTTTCCTTCGGCAACGAACATATATTCGCCGCGCATCTGGAGACAGCCAACCTTACCCTTGGTGCCCTGATGAACATTGCGGAATTGCTCTGCCCCCGCTGACTCACCCGATAAACCATCAGAGAACAGCTTGCCGCGTGTCCATTCCTTCAGCTCGCGGCCATTTTGATCAACGTGAAGCTTATACCAGTCAGGGAAGGCATATTTCTGAAGATAGGAACCAATGACGGTCTGTGGTTCATCCCATTCGGTAACGCGAATGGCCTCAAACCCGCCTTCAAGCCCCGTCCAAGCGTTCATGCCCACAAAGTTCACGAAGTTGGTACCGAGAAGCATGAGCTGCGCCATTATCGCATTATTATCTTCTTCAGCGCTCACGTGGCAATCGCTGCACCCCTTGGTTTCGGTCGTCCGAACCGTATGCGGGAAATGCGGCGCGAAGGCCTGACTTGAGAAGCCGATTGAAGAAATCGGTGGCTGCTGAATGTAAATTCGTTCGCGGTTGACGTTGGTTGAGGAAAGCACCAGCGCTGATGTTGAACGAACTGGCGCAATGATGTTGCCCTTGGTCGTTTGGTGACGGCCAAGCTGGAACATTTCATCGCGCGCGACCTGCGGATTATAGGTCGCGAAATTGCGCGTTTCTTCGCCACCATATTTATGGCTCTTGGTCTTCCAATTGGCCTCAATCGGCAAATGGCACCCACCACATGATGTCGTCCAGCTTAGATGACACGTGAAGCATGTCATCTTGTCATCACCGTGCGCGCGGTCTGCTGTCGCAATACCCTGCCCCCAGCCGTAGCTGGCGTTTTCAGTGCCGCCCGTTTTGCCCATCAATTTGGCGCGTGCGGCCTTCATATTATAGCGCTTGTTGGTTGGATCGACAGTATCTTTGACGAGGCTGACCTTCCACTCAAGCTTTGGATCAACGATTGAGCGCTGCATGAGGACGCGGTTGCCGTCATCATCATAGAACCACTCAAAACGTTTTTGACCATCGGGGTTGCGCAGCAGCGACAGGTTCGTGCCCTGCGGCGGTGCGGCGGGGCCAGAGGTTAGCAGCGTCGGATATTGATCGGCCGTTCCGTGACAATCTTTACAGCCGATTTCGATGGCATTGGCGACTTCGGTGTAGATCAGGCCGTTGCCGTGGCTATCCTGCGAGAAATGGCAGTCGGCACATTGCAGACCCTTTTCGGCGTGGATATCCATCATATGGACTGTTTTGCCGGGGTTCACACCGGGCTCAACCCATTTCTCTTCGCCCTTTTTACGCCATTTCTCGGGATCGTTGGGGTCAACAATCTTACCGTCAGCATCAAGCAGATTGCCTTCGCGGTCTCGCTTGAGGATCGCGCGGAAATTCCAGCCGTGGCCGTGATAATCGGCGAACTGGGTATCCTTGAGACCCGGATTAAGATCATAAACGTTGCGCAGGAACTCAAGATCGCGCCAAAGACCAGTCGCTGCCGCCGCCTCTGGGTTACGGTCATAGGCTTTGAAACGCTCGGCGATCGTTGGGTAGAATTGCTTCTTTGGCCACATCGCCGGCGCGTCGGATTCGTAATCCCACATTGTGTAGCCAAGGTAACTGTTCAGGAAGATATTTGGCTGGTGCATGTGGCAGTTCATGCACTGCGCAGTAGGGATCGCGCGGGTGAAGGCATGTTCGATTGGATGGCCTTTTTCTTTCATCGCGCCGCTGCCATGACCGCCAGCGCCGTGTCCGCCGCCTGAGCCTTCTTTGGCTTCACCGTACAACAAGCCACCGTGTGAGGGAGGGGCACCGGGTTCTTTATGATCTGAACCATGTTCATCACCGTGGCCAGCATCGCCCTCCATCCGATCCTTAATCGTTGGATCAACCGTCGCGGTTTGGCCGTCGCGACCATATTTGGCGTAGGTTAAGCTGTGGCGTGGTTCACGGTCATTGGCATAAATCACGTGACACGCAGCACAGCCAGATTGACGGTAATCTCCGGGCTGATCATTGGTGCCCATGAACCACATGAACGGATCGTTGAGCCGGGTTTTGTGGATATTGAGTACCGGGATGGCGACGCGTAGGCCAGTCGCGGGGCCACGCATTGATTGCTTAAGATCGGGACGGCCTGGCTCCTCCAGCCGCTGAATATTGCCGGTTGGGCTTGGCAGGCCGACGTCGGCAAATTGCGTGACGACGTTGCGTCCGCCGCGTTCAAACACGCGGAACACATCACCCGGCTTAATCACTTGCCAACTTGGCAGTGGATAAAGGATCGGCAGCGCCCCACGCTTTTTCTGTTCAGGCGTTACGGTGCCAACAGGGAAGCCGGGGGAAACAAGCTTCGCAGGCTGGCCGTCACGCGTGTAGGCTTCACCAACGACATAATTTTTGAATGGCACGATACCGTTGTTATACGCCGCACCGCCCCAAAGCATTGCGCCTGATGCCATGATTGAACGCTCTGCCGCCTCAATCGTATTCATGTGACATGCGCCGCAGCTTTCGCGCGCAACGCGGTAATCCGATGGGTTCATGAAACGGATAAATTCAGGCGATTCCTTGTTCATCAGAGCATAGCTGCGAATTGGGTTTGCCGACGATGGCCAGCTACCGGGGTAGCGCGGCAACACGTGCGCCGCATCGCGCAGTTCAATATAGGCCGGGTCAGTGAATTTGAGTTTCGTATTGGTGAGCGTAATCTTCGCGTTGCCACCGTGGCAATCAGAACAGCCAAGCACAACTGCCTCACTCTTGTGCATTGTCCATGCGTCTGATGCACTATGGCACGAGATGCAGCCCTCGCTCTTGAGTTTAGCGTCCTCTTTGCTCTGATTTTCAGGCGCAGGTGGTGCAAAAACGGTTGAATAATCGCGCGTGATCGCTTTTGCTCCTTCAGCAGCTTGAGCTTTGCTCCAGCCAAATAAGGCAAGCGCGGTCAGCAATATGCCAACGAAGAAAATACGGAAGAGGGAAAGCCGAAGGGCCATTGTTAGAAGCTCGCAGTAGCGTTGAAGAGGACAGAATAAAAACGTCTTTGCCGTTGGGCGCTGGCGAAAAGATCACGGAACCCTTTGCCCGATTGCAACACAGCGCCTGACAAACGGAACACGACATTTTGGATCGCTGATGGACGGAAAATTGCCGCTGCCGAAATATCATAGCCAATCGATTTTGGGATCGTACCCTCAACGCGCAGCGCCTGAAGGGTTGCGGTATTTTCAAACCAGAGATGGTTGACGTTCCCCGTCAGGCGGAACTTTGGCGTAATATCTGCATCGACGCCAACTCCCAGCAGCATCGTTCCAGGATTGTTAAAATTGGACTGTCCCTGTTCCTTGGAGGAGCGCAGCGAATTGAGAATGCCGTTGCGGCCATTGATCGCAACCGCGCGCCCGCCGCCCGCAAATGGTATCGTCTGACGGATGAAATAGCTGGTATCAGCCCCTGCAAAAATCGGATTTTCGAAGATCGCGTCAAATCCGCCCTCAACATTGTCGAACGGCTTGCTGTCACCAGAGGCATAAAGTGCTGCAAGGCGGATGCGCAGGTAGTTGATGTCGATGCTTGGTTCCGCCGCAAAGAAGAAGCTTTTAATCTTGGCCTTTTGGTCGGTGAAAAAGCTATTACGATCAGTGCCAAGCGCAGCATAGCTCGTGGCGGTCAAGTTTACGCGACCGATACGCCCGTCAACTGAATAACCGAGATATGTGACGTCATAATTGCGCCCACGGTTGGTACCAAGCAATGCAGGCCGCACTGGGAAACCATTATCGTCAAGCTCAAGCTGTTTTTTCTCGCGGTTTATGTTGAGCGTCACCGACACTTGGCTGGTAAGCCCGACCACCGGAAAATCCTGACGATAAACGTTGGCAGCGATGACATAATCGTCACGCGGACGCATCGTCACTGCGTTGAGGCCGCTGTTGGTATCCTTTTCAAGCCGCCAGAACGCTGCAAGATTATACTGGAAACGGTTATTATCGCGGATCCCGAATAAACGCACGCCAAGCTGGTTATCGTTGAACAGAAATCCACGGAAATCCTGCTGGAACGGCTGGATACCGAAACGGAACGAGTCAAAATCATAGCGATCAGACACGTTGCGCCAGTGAACGTCGTAGAACAGCTCCTGCACACCGAGGAAATAATCGAACCGATTCGACTCTTTCGATGGCTTCACGCTCAACACGCGGCGCTCCGGCACGTTTACATAGTTGATGTTGAATGCAAGCAGCGCACGATATTCAACGTCTGGCGGTTTATAGGCAGTCTGCCCTTTGATCAGTGCCGCGCCGAACAGGAATGTTTGGGCGAGGACAAGCGACTGGCTCTTGCCGAACACATCGTTGCTGCGCGGACGCTCAGTCGTCTGAACGCTGACTGGAATTGGGAAAGTGCGTGGTTCAACAATCGTATCGGAAACACCCGTTAGAACGAAGAACCAGTCATCGCCTTTAAGACCGAGAATTTTGGGCGTCCGGCATTTGCTTTCGCCGGCCGCCGCGCGGCGCGCCACTTCTTCGTCGGTAGGGATACAGATCGGCTTATCGCCCTTGAACGTGTTCTGATTATACGGATCGAGGAATTTTTCTTTGCGCGCCAAACCGAGGTTTGATGACAAGCGGAAACGATCAGGAATTGGAAACTCCGGGTCACCGGGAAACGCCGATGGCGGCGGCGGCCTTACCGCGCCAATATTAGTCTGAACCACTGGATCAGGCAGAACTTTCTCATCACCGGGGCGACGGCGGCCATCAAGCAACACGCCCTCAGCGCTCACTCCCGGCGTAACGACAACGTCGGGGGTCTGTATTGCAGACTCAGGAACGGTGCCGGGTGGAAAACTTGGAACGAAGCTATCGGGAAGCGCATCATCATTTGGTCCACCGACCGCCTCGTCCGCTGGAGTTGCGGTCACCACGGGCACCGCAAGTTGCGACACTTGAGGTGTATCGGCAACGGCCAATTCGACGGGTATCTGTGCGACTGTACCTTTGGGAAAGCCGACCAAATTTGACGCCGCAATCTCGTCGCCTGAAGTGCCGACCGGAAAAGACAGTACCGGTTCAGCAGCGGGCGTTTCACTTGTCGTTTCAGCGTCAGCGGTTTCGCCCTCGTCAGGCCCGCCGATGCCGCTTAGTTCAAGCTCTGATGCACCAAGAATCGATGTCAGCGTTGCTTCATGCGTAATGTCATCAAGCCCGTTTTTCCGCATGATTGCGGACTCGCTTGAAAGCGCCGCAAATGTTGGCAAAAAGGATAAATCAATGGCCATGGCTTAGCGTCCCTGACAGACTTGCTGCTCAGCAGTGTCGAGGAACGGCGCAAACGGGCAACCGACATAGCGCAGCCGCACGGTTCGTCCGCCAGTGACTGGAACAATCACATTATCTGAACGTACTGTAAGGGGCGCATTGCCGACGCTGCTTGCGCCTAGGCGGAGGCCCGCATTATTGGCGCCAAGGAAACCAATCATATCATCCTGATCAATCCCGTCCCCCGAAACGCCGATCCCACCAACAAGGACGTTGCCGCGATAAACCGGCACTGATCCGGGGAAAATCTGGATACCGTTTTGCAGTCGGTTTTGCCCGGGAATAACGTCGGGAGAGCGTGTGCAGCGCTGCGGGGTATCAGTAGCGCTCACCCCAAGAATGAAAAGCACATGTTGTGCGATATTTTCAGTGATCAGCGTCGATTGAATGCCAACCGAGAAGGGGCTGAAACCTTGAAATCCGGGCGAGAACGGCCCCGGTGGCCGCTCTTGCTCACCGTCCGGGAAGAAGGGGCGAGCAATGTTGCCAATGGCGCGATTAGTGAAGGCGACCCGTCCGGTGAAGGCGTTGGGATCATTAAAAAAAGTCTGCGCGGTGCGCATCATCGCGGCAATGCGCGGCGTTGGATTGGTGAGAAGTTCGCTTTGCGCGTTGCTATTGGTGAAAAACGCGGCTGTGCGCGCTTTTTGTAACGAGACGTCGGTACCGAATATCGGAGCATCGGGTGAGCGGACGACGCCGAGCACAGAGCCAAACGTATCAACTACGCTGATTGTTACCTGTGCACGACTATCCAACGGACGGCGAATTTGCGCGCGTGCGCGAGTCATGATCAGGAAGGCTTCTTCGAGCAATGCGCGGCTTTCTGCAGCGGTGATCGGTTGCGTCGTTACCGCGCCGTCGGTCGCCGCGCGTACAGGGAAGCGGTTGGTGCCCGATCCGTCGGTCAGAATGAAAGCATCGGGATTGGCAAACTCAGCCGTGGTTGAGGCACGGATACCCGAGTTTTCACTGCCATAGGCACTTCCTGCGATGATCGTTGCGGCGTTATAACCAGTTACTGCAATCAAGTTGCCAACCGTGCCAGCTAGGGTTGAGAAGGCGGGTGCAGCGCCGCCCCTAAACCCTGCGGCTGTAGCATCGCTATACCGTAGCGAGGTGCCGTCAACGGTAATGAAATTTGCGGTGATGCCAGCGGGTGGAAGGAAATTGGTGGTTGCAGCAAGCGCAATAAATTCTTCATCCTTGCTTTCAACGTCAAGGATATTGGTATCGAAATCATAAACGCCGTCGGCCATCACGCCGACACCGCCCACAAGGACGCCATTCTTATAAAGTGGAAATCCGCCTGCATCAGCCGATAGCCCGAGTGGTGAACGCTTTGGCCCAATCATCGCCGGGCCACCAAAGCGCTGGCTTAAATCCGAACAAGGTAACTGGCTAAATTGCACGCCGTAAAGCGGGCCACTTTCTAGCCCGACAGCGTTGGGCGAAGGCGGGAAGTTCTGCTGGACGATCTGACTAGCGGTACGCGTCGAAAAAGCGTTGCCGCCGCTTGAGAGATAAGCGCCCGTCACAGCCTTGGCGATTGCGCCCGCGCCAGCCGCTGGCACATCTGCGGGAAGGCCGGGGAACTGATCGAGATTGCCGGGAAAGCCTTGCAAATCGCGGTTGAACGAAACGCCGCCGGGCGCATTGGGAATCCGCAGGTTAGGGTTTGCCCCGTTCATCACAAATACGCCGAGCACGTTGCCGACGCGGTCAGTCACGGCAATTGTCGCAGGCATGTTACGCGCGCGGGCTTCGGTAATCGCTTGCGCCATGACTTGCTGAACATCGGCAACAGAAAGCGATTCCTGGGCAGGTACGGTAAAGGCGCGCGTCGGTGGCGCCGTTGGCGGTGGCGAGACGGCCACAGGCGTCGTGCTGTTGCTACCGCCGCCGCAAGACGCCAATACAAACGCAACAACCGTGAGCGCCGAAATCGATTTGGTAACCCGCATTAACGAAGAGTCCTTATGGTTCGAACAGCGCTGCCAAGCGCACGGCGGAAATCAGCAGGGCGATATTCATTGGGATCACGCACCGCTGCATAAGCCCGATTTATGTCACTTCTGATTCCCGAAACTGCTCCCCCTGAAACTTGTCCCGAATTAACCATCGCACTTACCAGCGTATCAATCGCCATCACTGCTTGCGTGCTGCCTGTATAATCAGTGAAGCGATTGCCGATGGCATCGCTTGAAATCATGTCGATGATCGCAAACGTCTGCGCACGATCAAGACTGGCATTTTGAAAGGCCGTACCGAGCGCCGAGGCGGATGCCGCAAGCTTATTCGCCGCAGCCACCGCACTTACACGATCTTTCGTAAGCGCTGCTTGGAATGCGCGACTGTCAGCCTCAAAGCGCGCCGCAAGTGAAGGTGTCGCGACCTTGGCCGCTGCTGCTAGCATGATGATATTCTCATCATTGAACGGTGCATCGCCTACAGCAATCGGACGACCAGGATTATTGAGCGCGGTTGGCGTGAAGGTCTGATCATCATTGATCTGACGGTGACAGCTATGGCAGTCAAAGAAGTAAAACTCAGGGAATGCACCATTAGTGCCGAGCTTAGCGTTGGCGAACAGCGAAAGTTGTCGTTCGACCGCCATTGCCTGACCAACCGCCCAGACACGAACGCTGCTTACGCGGCCTTTGCGCGAGGTGTAGTCGCCGTCCTCATTATGGTGCGATTGGAGTGCTGTGAAGAGATCAAGCTCATAAGAAACGCGAGGATGACCAGCGGCCATCATCTGGTGGCTGACGAACTGATTGCCGTCTGCCGAACCGAAATGGCAATCAAGGCAGATCGCAGCCTTGACCGCCGGACGCTCAGTCGCGGTAAGGCCCGCACGGAGATTCGCGGCGTGATTGCCTGCCTTATGGACGTCAATCCATGTTGATGATCCGCCGTGGCAGGCCTCACAACCAACGCCGTCTGAAACCAAGAATTTCGGGCCGCGTGAGGCCGCTGGATCACTGTGGCAGCCAAGGCATGACGGCGCCGAAGTGGCTGGGCCAATTCCCATACGTGACGCGATCGCCTTGCTACGCGCATTGGCCAGCGTTGCATAAGCGCGGCTGTGCGCGCCGGTAGGGGAGGAAGGGTCTTGCCAGCGCAGTATCTCATCTTGGCGAACAATTTTGCCATCAGGTTCAGCGCGACCGTGGCAAGTGCTTCCCGCACAAGATGCTACGCCAAGATGTGACGCATCATTTGGCAACGCCGCAGTCGCAGGTGTAACGCCCGACGAAAGCCCGATCAGCAGCGCAGTGCAAGCCAGCAATACGCATGTGCCGAGAGCACAAGCGGCGCGCCAGTTTCCCCGTAGCCGGTCAAGAATCTTTATCTGCACCGCTTCCCTTTCCGCACAGCATCGCCGAACGATTATTTAGTTTTTACGCGATGCAACCCAATTTATTTTCAACGCATGTTAGGCCGAAAGCCTGTACTGGCAAGGTGAGATTCGTCACATGGACATTAACTTTTCCATCTTTTCAGCCGTTTGCAGCCAATTTGTGGCTGAATCGCAACATATGGTTAACGCCGCGCGTTAACCTTTACGCCGAATCACCAAGTTCCTGATTTCGCTCATGTCTTCCATTGCGAATCGGATACCCTCACGGCCAAGGCCTGAGTCTTTGACTCCGCCGTAAGGCATATTGTCGACGCGGTAAGACGGTACATCGTTAATAACGACCCCACCAACCTCAAGCCGATCCCATGCGTCAAGCGCCTTAAAAAGGTCTCGCGTAAAGATGCCGGCCTGCAATCCAAACTTAGAATCGTTGACCTCGTCCAATGCCGCGTCAAAATCACTGAACTTCGAAATGAGCGCGAGCGGGCCGAATGCTTCCTCGCGGTAAGCCTTGGTCTCGCGGCTAACATTTTCGAGCAACGTCGCTTGGAGCATCGCGCCCTCTCGCTTGCCGCCGCAGAGGAGGGTGGCACCCGATGCGACCGCTTCTTGAATCCAGCCGTCAAGCCGTGAGGCTTCCTTCACATCGATCATGGGGCCGATGAATGTGTTCCGATCATGCGGGCTGCCGCAGACGAGCATCTTTGCTTTGGCCACCAGCATGTCGCGGAAACGGTCATAGACTTTTTCATGAATGATGATCCGCTGCACGCCGATGCAGCTTTGCCCTGACTGGTAGAATGCGCCAAATATCACCCGCTCAAGTGCATCATCAAGATCAGCATCATGATCAATGATCACAGCAGCATTACCGCCAAGTTCAAGCACAACTTTCTTCTTGCCTGCCTTGGCTTTGAGTGCCCAACCCACATCAGGCGATCCAGTGAAGCTCAACAGTTTTAGGCGGTCATCTTCGGTGAACAGGTCAGCGCCGTCGCGGCTTGCAGGCAGAATTGAGAAGGCACCTGCGGGTAAATCGGTTTCGGCAAGCACTTCGCCCATAATAATCGCGCCAAGCGGAGTCCGGCTCGCAGGTTTCATCACGAATGGACAGCCAACAGCGATAGCAGGCGCAATTTTGTGCGCGGCCAGATTGAGCGGGAAGTTAAACGGCGAGATGAAACTGCATGGGCCAATTGGCACGCGCTTCCACATCCCCTGATAGCCCTTGGCGCGCGGGGAGATGTCAAGCGGCTGAACCTCGCCCGTGATCCGCACCGACTCTTCGGCGGCGATGCGGAAGGTGTCGATCAGGCGACCGACTTCACCCTCGGCATCCTTGATTGGTTTCCCAGCCTCGACGCATAGTGCGTAGGCAAGCTCATCATAACGCTCCTTGAATCGGTTGACGCAGTGTTGCAGGACATTCTGCCGCTCATAGGCCGCCATCTTCCCCATCGGTTCAACGGCTTCAACAGCACCTGCTATTCCAGCATCAATCATCTTACTGTCTGCAAGAGCAACGCGGAACGCCACTTCACCTGTGAACTTATCAGTCACCGCAAGATCAGTGTTGGGCTGCTGTGCCTTGTTGTTTAGGTAGAGTGGGTAGACGTCCTTCAACATGCTCATAACGCCGCGCTCAGTTCCTTGATCTTGTTATTCAAGATGCTGTCATTTTCAGTGTAATCTACCGGGCACTCAATCAGATGAACCCCCGGCGTTTCTAGGCACTGCTTGATCAGCGTCGTCAAATGCTCGGCACTTTCAACGCGGTGGCCGTTCGCCCCGTAGGCTTCAGCATATTTGACGAAATCGGGATTGCCATAGGTCAGCCCCCAATCCTGAAAGCCCATATTCGCCTGTTTCCAACGGATCATGCCGTAGCTATTGTCATTGAGGATCAGCACGGTGATGTTGAGTTTGAGGCGAACTGCGGTTTCCATTTCTTGGCTGTTCATCATGAAGCCGCCGTCACCGCAAATCGCCATCACCTTGCGGTCAGGATAGACCATCGATGACATCATTGCCGAGGGGAGCCCAGCGCCCATCGTTGCCAGCGCATTATCAAGCAAGACGGTATTGGCCCGGTAGGCATCATAGCCACGCGCAAACCAGATTTTATAGACGCCGTTATCAAGGCAGATGATGCCATCGTCGGGCATTGCCGCCCGGACAGTCTTCACAAGTGTCGGCGGGAAAATCGGGTAACGCTGGTCGTCAGACAGGCTCGCGGTGTGTGCGACTTCGGCGGCGCGCGCCTTGAGCATGAAATCGAAATTCCATGAACCGTTGGGAACAATGTCTTCTTTGATTTGCCAGATGGCGTTGGCGATATCGCCGATCACCTCAACTTGAGGGAAATAGACCGGATCAACTTCGGCAGAGCGCGACGATACATGGATAACGTGCGCGCCGTCGGGCTTCATGAAAAAGGGTGGCTTTTCAATGACGTCATGACCGATGTTCACAATACAGTCCGAAGCCTCAACCGCGCGGTGAACGAAATCGCCCGCCGAAAGTGCGGCACAGCCAAGGAATTTGGGATGGCGCTCATCAATCACGCCTTTGCCGAGCTGTGTTGTCAGGAACGGGATGCCGGTCTTTTCAATCAGTTGGAGCAGCATCCGGCTGGTCTGGGTGCGATTGGCACCTGCCCCGATAACCAGCACGGGCGCTTTGGCTTTTTCAATGCGCTCAACCGCAGCACGCACCGCCTTGGGGTCAGCGCTTGGGCGGCGCGAGATGCTGCGCTTGATTGGCTTGGCATCGGTATGTTCGTCGGCGATATCCTCAGGCAATTCAAGGTGAACCGCGCCAGGCTTTTCCTCCTCGGCCAAGCGGAAGCCTTCACGCACCCGACTCGGGATATTGTCCGATGCCGCAAGCTGATGCGTATATTTGGTGATTGGCCCCATCATCGACACGACATCGAGAATCTGGAAACGGCCTTGCTTTGATTTCTTGATCGGTTTTTGCCCAGTGATCATCATCATCGGCATTCCGCCAAGCTGGGCATAGGCCGCCGCCGTCACGAAATTGGTCGCGCCCGGCCCGAGTGTGGCAAGGCACACACCTGTTTTGCCCGTATGACGCCCGTAAGTCGCCGCCATAAAACCAGCGCCTTGTTCATGCCGTGTCAGGATCAGCTTGATTTTGGTTGAGCGTGAAAGGCTGTCGAGAAAATCAAGGTTTTCCTCACCCGGGACGCCGAAGATATATTCAACGCCTTCCTCTTCAAGGCATTGAATGAATACGTCTGATGCTTTGGCGCTCATGGTCGCTAATCCCCCTAATGGTGCATATTGTACGCGGTACAAACTGGAGCGACCCAGCCCTACGGTTACATTGCCGTATGAGTCGAATATCTAACGCCGCAAAACGTCGCTGTCACCCTCAATAGCCAAGCGCGAGATTAACCTGATGGTGAAGTGCCTCGCCTGCCCGATATCGGGACAGATTTTCAAGGAAACGCTCTGCCGAACGCGCAAACATCTTATCCTGCGCGCGCCCCGAAAGGTGCATCGTAATGTGGGCGTTATCCAGCGCCCAAAGCGGGTGGTCGGCGGGCAGCGGTTCCGGGTCAGTCACATCAAGGAAAGCCGCGCCAATCACTTTGGACGAAAGCGCGGCAACCAGCGCATCCTGATCAATCACTGATCCGCGCGCGATGTTGATCAGCGTTGCGCTTGGCTTCATCGCCGCGAGTTCCGCCGCGCCGATCATTTTGTCAGTTTCTGGCGTCGCGGGAACGGCAAGGATCACCCAATCAAACTCGCCAAGCCGCGCGCGCCACTGATCGGGTGAAAGCGTATGGGGGGCAGGGGTACGACGCACTACGGTAACCTCAACATTGAACGCCCTAAGCCGTTCCTCCACCAGCGTGCCAATCGCGCCGTAGCCGATGATCAGTGCCTTACTGCCAAACAGTTCAACCTTGCCCGGCGAGTCCTGCAACCACTCACGCCGTTCCTGCGCGCGGATGACATCGCGGTAACCCTTGGCGACGGTGAGCATCCCCATCACGACATATTCAGCAATCGTGATCGCGTTAATGCCAACGCCGTTGGTGAAGGTCACCCCGCGCTGAGTGAGCAGATCAAGCGGCATTCCGTCAACGCCCGCATAGATGGAATTGAGCCATTTAAGGTTGGTTGCGCGGGTAACGGCCTCGGCCATGTCGGCCTTGTCATACATATCGAACCAGCCGATTTCGGCCTGCGGGGCGAGTTCGAATGCATCCTCTTTGGACATGAACCAGCGGACATCGATACCCTCGGGCAGGCGCGTTTCGATCAGCGGACGGACGAGGGCGGAGAGGACGGCGATGGTCATGACTTGGGTTCCTTCGTCATTGCGAGCAAAGCGAAGCAATCCAGCGCCGGACTGGATTGCCGCGCTGCGCTCGCAATGACGATAATGCTAAACATCAATCCGCCAATCCCAACCGAGCGGATCACCGTCCATCACTTCAACGCCCTTGGCGATGAGATCATCACGGATCGCGTCGGATTTGGCAAAGTCCTTGGCCGCACGCGCTTCCTTGCGGGCGTCGAGGGCGGCTTCGATTTCAGTTTCGGTGATGACGGCGGCTTTGGGCCGGATGCGGAGATCTTTTCGATCCAGTTCTAGCAGATTAAGCCCTAGCATTTGATCCATCGTTGCGACGAGTTCCCACCGAAGGGGATTGTCTATACCCCTCTCGTGCAAAACATCCTCTAGCAACGGAATGCATTTTGGGGTGTTTAGATCGTCATAAATTGCTTTTCGAAAATCCATTAAATACCCAAATCCATCTGACGGGTTAGTATATGGTATAGGATGAAAAATATTGGGATTATCAACATCTAGATTTGTTTTCTGATATTCTTCCCACAGACGAATTTGAATGACCTTCATCATCCGCTTCAACCGCACAAACGCCGCCTGCAATCCTTCCCAGCTAAACTCCAACTCACTCCGATAATGCGCCTGCAAGCACATCAGGCGGTAGGCGAGGGGGTGGACGCCTTTGTCGATGAGGAGCTGTACACGCAGGAACTCGCCCGAGGATTTGGACATTTTTCCCGTCCGGTCGATTAGGAAATTATTGTGCATCCAGATTTTCGCGCCGCTATGGTCGCTACTGCACCGTGCTTGATTTTGCGCGATCTCATTGGGGTGATGAATCTCGCGGTGATCAATCCCGCCGGTGTGGATGTCGAACGGCAGGCCGAGTAGCGCCTCGCTCATCACTGAGCATTCGAGATGCCAGCCCGGCGCGCCTTTGCCCCACGGGCTGTCCCATTCCATCTGGCGGCTTTCGCCTACTGGCGTCTTGCGCCAGATCGCAAAGTCAGCGGCATGGCGTTTGCCGTCCACCGTCTCAATCCGGCCTTCACCGCCCTCAGTCTTGGCCCGCGCCAGTGCGCCGTAATTGGCAACGGTTGACGTATCGAAATAGAGGCCGCTTTCAAGTTCATAGCAGTGCTTGTCAGCAATGCCCTTCGCATAGTCGATCATGGCTGGAACATAGTCAGTCGCGATTGACCAGTGCGCGGGCTGGCGAATGTTGAGCGCCTTGACATCGGCCCAGTAGGCCTCAGTATAATGTTTGGCGATTTCCCAGATAGATTGCGCCTTCTCTGCCGCCATCTTCTCCATCTTATCCTCACCCGCATCGGCATCATCGGTCAGATGGCCAACGTCAGTGATGTTGATGACGTGGGTGAGCTTATAGCCTTTGTAGCTCAACACGCGGCCAAGCGTATCGGCGAAGACATAGGCGCGCATGTTGCCGATATGGGGATAATTATAGACCGTCGGCCCGCAGGTATAGACGCGCGCCTCACCTGCATGGACGGGTTCAAAATCCTCTATCTGGCGCGTCAGGCTGTTGAAGAGGCGCAAGGGGGTAGGGGATTGGCTCATACCAAATCCCCATCCTATTCGAAGCGCGTTTCGTCAACCGTGCATTATTTCGGTTTGGTTTCTTGGGGTTTGGCCTCTTCGGGTTTGGCTTCATCCTTGGCGCACGATTCTAGATTTTGATCGTCGGTGCAATCGCGCGCATCATAGAGCGCCCACAGATCGTCATTGCCGACGCCCGTGACTGGATCATCAATGACTGCCGCAAAGGTTGAGGCATCAAGCGCTTTGAATTCAAAGCGGACAAAATCGCTGTTGCCGCTTCCGTTTCCTTCGGATGATCCGCCACTATCATCATCGCTCTGGCCAATGACATCGCGTGCGATGCTGCCGCCGTCAATCGTGACCAAGCAGGTAGACGCGCTGATGATCGCACAGCCATTGATGGTCGATGCTGGATCGAACGGCGTTGGTGGGAAGGTGCTAAGCTGGATGCGGGTACCGTTGATCGTCTGCGCGCGCAGGAAGTCAATGCCAGTGATGAAGCTGCCATTGGTCTGCAACTGGCGACCACTCACAAATATCCGCGTGGCAGCACTTGCCGCATTGATTGTCAGGCCACCCGCGCCGACCGTGATGCCGCGACGATCGCCAAAGCTGAACGCGCTTAGCTGTTTGATGCCGCTGTTCTGAACGAAGAAGCCGTTGCTGACATTAACGACAATGCTGTCTGCGCTGAATGTGCCGATGTCGCTGATCGCGTTGTCGTTGATCGCGAGCCGATCACTGATCGCACGACCGTCGGCGGCTGCGGCGACACTTCCAATCGCGGTCAGGCTCGCAGCAATCACGCTTGGCGCGGTGAGTTCGATTGTACCGCTGAGTGCCCCGCCTGCGCCCGAAAGGCTGACTGAACCTGTCGCCGCGTCAACTTCGATCGATTGTGCGGCGTTGACTTGGAGGCGGTTTGCGCTGGCAAGGTTGCTGATCGCGACGGCACCAACGGTGCGAAGCTTGCCCGGTGTTTCGATGCGAAGCCGCCCTGTCGCGCCGATATTGCCCGCCGTAGCGCCGGTTTGGCCCGTGGCCCCGGTCAGCGTCAGTGCATCAAGCACAACATCGGGCGCGGCATCGTTGAGCGCCGCTACTGTGCCCGTTGATGGCGCAATAGTGCGCGCCGCCGTGATGATGATATCGCCCGCAAATATGCGCTGTGCCTCAGTATTTGACAGGCTGTAGCCCGTGGTCACGCCAGCGCCGCCGATTGTGGTTACGCCAGTGCCGGTGTTCGTCAATTGCGCTAGCGTCGTGCGGCCCTGTTCGCCAATTCGGCCTGATGTTGTGTTGATCGCAATATCGGTTGAGCGCAGATCAATCGCTGTGCCGTTGGCAACACCGCCAACCGAAATCAGATTGCGCGCAGTGACGTTCAAATTGCGACCTGCGCTGCTGTTGCCCGTCATCGTCGCATTACCGTCAGATGTGATGACGATATCGCCAGCGCCCGGCATCCCACCGGTTGTGCCGCCCATAAACGCGCTGCCACTGCTCAGCGTGCCTGTTGTGATATTGCCGCTGTTGGTGCTGGTAAGGCGAACATCGCCAAGCGCGCCGCCAGTCGTCACTGAAAGTGCGCCCGCTGCATTCAGGGTTAGATTTCCGCCAGTTGCGCGGGCTGAGCCGATCATCATCGCTCCGCTCGCGGTTCCTGTAATATTGGTCGCAGCGGTAAGCGTCGTTGCGTTGATCGTCTGACCAGTGAGCGCGATGGTGCTGCCCGCAGTTGCTGTGCCAAGCGTCAGTGCGGTTACGGCAGTGCCAGTGAGCGCGCCGCGCGCTGTAACTGTGTTGACGTTGATTGCATTTGCAGTTGAGGCAAGCGTGATATCAGACCCCGCAGCCGAGGCCAGCGTGACCGCTCCACCATTAGTGACCGCAATGTTATTGCCTGCGCTCAGCGCGCCCGCACTCACCGCACCCGACGTGTTGACGATCATGATATTGTTAGCAGCAGAGACATTGCCGCCCGCCAAACCACTCGCAAGGACGACATCAACATTGTTTGCGCTGGCGGTGATGTTGCCCGTGGTCGCGCTGCTTGATCCGCGCAGTTGAACGCCAGTGCCGCCGGTTAGACCGGCTGTGCGGATTGCGCCTTGGTTGGCAGTGAGCGAGAGCGCACCGCCCGCAGTTGCATTTGTGGTTGTGATGCTGCCGCCCGTGATGGTGGCAGAGGTGCCCGCTGTAATCAGGCCGGTAGTTGTAAACGCGCCACCGGCGGTCGCATTGAGGCTTGTGCCCGCGTTGATCGCACCGCCCGAAAGCGCTGCTCCGACATTCGCGCGCGTTGTCGTGCCAGAGGCCAGGCTTGTAAAGCTGGCGCTGCCTGCGCCGCTGATATCAATTGATGTGCCAGCAGCAACGGCACCAAGTGAGGCGTCGCTAAAATAGGCAATCGCGACATCGGTGCCTGCGTTGACCGTGCCGGTGGTCACGCGGTTTGCCATGATATCAACATTGGCGAGCGTCGCGGTTGCACTATCAATCATCGCCAATGTGCCACCGCGAACCGTGATAGCGCCGCGATCAGCGATCAGCGCCGTTGCAGTGGTGCCATTTGTGGTGGTCAGTGAAACATTATCTTTGGCGCGCGCGGTGCCAATCATTGCCTGCGTCGCGCTGAGCGTGATGTTACTCGGATCGCTGCCATAGCCGCTGTCACCGTAACCAGTGTTACTGCTGCCCGTGGTGAGCGCAGAGGCGATCACCGCGCTGCCGCTGCCCACAACATCAATGTCATCGCCGGATGTCAGGCGCGTTGCCACAATTCCGTTGGTGCCACCGGTAAGGCTGATGTCACGACCTGCGGTTACGGTGCCAAGCGTAATGCTGCTGTTCGCTAGGCCCTTAGTATCAATAAGTACATCAACTGCTGCTGATGTGGTGCCGATATCAACAGTGCGCGCACTTGCGACTACACTACTGGCTGTGCTGGTGAGGCTGTCAACGTCGATGCTGTCAGCCATGACCGAGAGCAAGCCGCCAGCAGTTGAGGTTCCGCCGATTAGGGCATCGCCAGCCATAATGCTGGTCGCGCCGCCCGAAGTGAGCGACGTGAAACTCGCGTCGCCGATGCCCGATACTGAAATCACGCTGCCAGCATTGACCGTGCCAAGTGACGCATTTCCGCCGAAGTTGACACTGAATCCGTCTGCTGCGGTTGCATCGCCAGCGGTAACTGTATCGGCATTGATCGTGATTGAACCAAGCGTTGCAGTGGACTGCGCAATATTTGCCAAAGCACCGCCGTTCACAAGGATATTGCCACGGTCAGCGGTCAGCATAGTTGCGGTCGCGCCACCACTCGTCGTCAGTGTAACATTATCCTTGGCGCGGCCAGTGCCGAGCGTGATCGTCCCCGAATTTGCCGTGACGTTCAGATTGCTTGGGTCAACGACTTCGCCGTAACCACTGTTGAAAGTGCCATTGGCTGCGGCGCTGATAATGTTGACATTGCCCGCACCAACCACATCAATGTCATCGCCTGCGGTGAGTGATGTTGCTGAAAGGCCGTTGGTCGCTCCTGTTAGGCTGATATCACGCGCGGCGGTTACATTGCCAAGCTGGATGCGACTGTTGGCTAGGCCAGCGGTATCGATGATCACATCAAATCCTGCAATCGCCTGATTGATGATGACGTCTCTTTGACTGATAACGACACTTGGGCCGGTGCCATTGACGTTGATCGAATTGCCAGCAGTGACCGTGCCGACAGTCATTGTGCCGCCAAAGTTGAAGTTGGCGTTGGTTCCAGCGGCAACCGTTCCGGCGTTGATATTGCCAGCGGTGACCGTAACCGAGCCTTGCGATGCGGTGGCCGTACCGACGTTGGCCGATGGGCCGCCATTCACGAGTACCGCGCCGCGATCAGCGGTCAGCGTCGTGGCCATGACGCCGGTTGTACCGGTCAGCGTGAGATTGTCCTTCGCACGCGCCGTGCCGATCATCGCCTGCGTCGCTGCGGTCAGCGTGATGTTGCTGAGATCGTTGCCATAGCCGCTGTTGCTGCCGATGGTCAGCGCGTTGGTGATCGTGACTTTCCCGCTTCCAGCGACATCAATATCATCGCCTGCGGTTAGACTGGTCGCTGTAATGCCGTTGGTGCCGCCCGTGAGGCCAATGTCACGATTAGCAGTGACGGTGCCCAAGGTAATGCTGCTGTTGGCGAGTCCCTTGGTATCGATCAGGGCGTCGCGCGCTGCGGTCGTGGCGCCAATATCGACGATACG
>JAYTPB010000152.1:0-4088 GCA_043747445.1 Sphingomonadales bacterium | reverse complement strand
CAGCGTTGCAACCAGAAAGCCATTACCGGTCGGAGGGGCAGCACAACTCATCCGGCCTGCTCCAGCAGCTTTTCAAGCCAGTTGCCTTTGCTGCCATGTTCGGCGCGCAGCTGATCACCAAGCCGCACTGACTTTTCTCGGCCCGATAGGATCGTAAGGATATCGGGCTCTCCGCTCAGATCTAGCCGCACGACCGCACTCTCGCCGCCATGTTTGACGAGAAAGCAATGTGCGTTGTCGGGCAGCGTGCGGATGAGGTCGAGCTCATGATCGGTCAGACCAAAGCCGATGCAATAATCTTCGTGCGCTGCCTTGGGATTGACCATGAATATCTGCGTTGCCGCCTGTTCAATGATTGCACTGGCAATTTTGGAGTCAAGGGCATCGCGCGCACTTTGCGTGGCAAAGCCAACAATGCCATTGCGCTTGCGGATGGTCTTTTCCCAATCCTTGATCCGCCGGACAAAGACATCGTCATCGAGCGCCTTCCAGCCCTCATCGACGACAATGATCGCAGGCGTGCCATCCAATCGCTCTTCAACCCGGTGGAACAAATACAGCATTGCGGGCGTGCGCAGCGCTGGATCGTCAAGGATCGCGGTCATGTCGAACCCAACGACACGCGCATTCAAATCAGTTGCATCCTTGCTGTTATCAAACAACCAAGCGCGTTCGCCATTGCCCCACCAGGGTTTCAACCGCGACCAGAGATCACTGCCATGCGGACGCGCGCCGCCTCTGAACAGCTCCACCAAATGCTTGAGCCGACGATGCGGCATCGGTTGCGCAAAATTGGCGTCAACCGCATCTTTGATCTGCGCTTGCTCCTCAACGCTAACTCCGCCTGCCAGCAGCGCTACCCAGTCGATCAGAAACTGGCGGTTGGTCGGGCTATCCTCCAATTGCAAAGGGTTGAGGCCCGAGGGCACATCAGGATGTAGCCGATCATAGCTGCCGCCCATTGCGCGGATGAACAGGTCAGCGCCGCGATCCTTGTCAAAGAAGATAATCCGCGGATCATATTTGCGCGCTTGGGCAAGCAGGAAGTTTAGAACAACGGTCTTCCCCGATCCCGACGGGCCGATAACGGTGAAATTACCCAGATCGCCGTGGTGGAAGTTGAAGAAATAAGGCCCAGCAGCGGTGGTCTCAAGCAGCGATACCGCCTCGCCCCAATGATTATCCTTGGGCGACCCCACCGCAAAATTGTGTCCGCTTGCAAGCCCTGCAAAATTGCCGGTCGAAATGATCGCGCGGCGGGTAATATATTTGAAGTTCGCGGGAAATTGCGCCCAAAATGCGGGCTCTAACCCAATATCCTCGCGCACCGCTGTGATGCCAGGATCAGAGAGCGTTGCGGTTACATCAGCGACATGGCGGTCGAGCTCTTCCAAACTCTCGCCATGAACGGCAACCGTCATATGATGCTCGCCAAAGCCTGCGCGCCCTGCCGCCACTTGATCCTTGGCTTCAGTAAGCTCACCGCGCAGGCTGACCGCTTCATCCTCGGCTGAACGCATCCGGCGCAGTGCCAAGTTCATCCGCCCAAGCGTTGCCTGTCGATCCACAAAGGCGAAGGACTGGCTGACGGTCATCTCGCACGGCAAGCGCATCAGCTGATCAAACATGCCGGGCGTCGTTTGCGCGGCATAGTCCTTCACCGCAACAATCGCGCTAAAACGGCGCGGCATGTGGCCGTTTGCCGACAGCTCGACCGCATTGCGTCCAAAACTGATCCGGCGCGCCGGGATATAGAAGCCAATATCTTCAAACGGCAGCTGCATCGGCGCCAGCTCACCATTGAACAAAGCCCCCAGAAACTCAATCGGTTCGGAATAGAGGCCACCCTCAATTTCATATGCGCCAAGCAAGCGCGGGCCGTAATTGCCAAGCGCTGCCATCAACGCCTCGCGCGCTGCGTTCAGGGCACGCACTTCGCCAGCATAGCTTGCCTGTTTTGAATTGTCCGCTGCCCCCAGCCAACCGCGCAAGCGATCTGCGATACCCAACCCGCCCTGCAGCGGTCGCCTAACCAAAGTCAGATACAGCTCATTCACATAAAGCTGCCGCTCGCCCAGTCGGGCACGCCATTTGTCATCTAGGCTTTGCGAGAAGGGATCCGGAAAACTTGCCTCCAGCCCCATATCGACTTTCCGCCGGATTATATGGTGATATAGAGCAAAGCGCGACGAGCCGATCGATTGCAGCATCGCATCGCGCAAGACCTTGCGGTAGTTAAGCTCCTCGCTGTCAGCCGTCTCAAACAACATACCGCGCAAAGCTATGCATTGCATCAACATGCCATCGCGGGTCTCTATCGTGTAGTCATCGCGCTGCGCTGCATAAGGAAGATGCGCGCCTGCGGGCTTTTCGCGGGCTACGATTTTAGGATCGCGGGTCAGGGCCGGTAAGAGTTGCATCGCCACAGTCTATAGTTCGGCACGCGCCCGCAGTGGCGTGATCGGGTGAGCCAGATATCGATGATCCGCGGTTCTTTGAGGCAATACAATGCCGCCGCGCCATGCAGGACTATAGCGGGCACCAACACCCAAAGCGATTTGAAGATCAAGAACAACTCGGCCGCCAGCACCGCGTTGATCACAAAAAAGCTGTAGGTCACACCTGCAAACATCTGTGGTCGCGTCAGTGCAACGAACAACCGATCCTGTTCCAGTCTAACCATAGACTCAGCCAGCACCCGATAGCGATGCTGCAGACTGAATCCCCGCAACTATGCTGGCCGCACCAAATAGGATGAAGCAGCCCAATATTACCACTCCGCCATGACGCCAATTGATCCGCCCGGTCAGCATCAAAAACCCTACCGAGGCAATCGCGATCACCGCCGCCGCCGTTGCAACCGTTCCCAGCAACGTGCCCTGCATCCAGCGCATAGCGTTGACCAAAACGCCCGAACCTTGCGGGTCAGTCGAGAGTTCCTGAGCGAAAGCGACACTGGGGAGGAGAGCAATGCTCAACGCGGCAATTATTTGCAGCGGTTTCATAATAAAATGCATAACGAATCCCCTCTTATTTAGATGGTATCACGCTCTAGTGTTCTGGCAACCGGAAAGCGCTGTTTTCACTTTGCAAAATGCGTTTATTGCACACAAATCCGGCCTAGCGTTACTTTACGGTCGGCTTCGGCCCCCGCTTTTGCGCAGCAAGCGTCAATCCAGTCTTTGCCTCCATGTCGGCGAGCCAGTCTTTTGACCCAATAGGTCGGCCCACACTTTCGGCTTTGCGCAAAGCAGCATAGCTCATTGCCTCGTCAAACTCTTCGCCAAGGAAGGCGCGGAAATTGCCGACACGATCCAGGGCGGGTGCGAGATTGACCACATGGTCGTTCACTCCTGTAAAATGCGCATTCACGCTCGACCAGCGCCAATCCTCTGGCCGCTTCACCAATCGTGCGCGCACAGGGTTCAGCGCGACATAGCGGAATGCTTGATGCAAATGCTCTTCATCCATCGCCACCGAGCTAAACCGCCCCTGCCACAAATGTCCGGTCGTACGCAGTCGGGCATTGATATAGCCGGTGTAATGCCGGTGCACATAACGGAATGTCCGCCGAAGCCCGTCTTCGTCCGATGGCACAGCGATGATGTGCACATGGTTTGGCATCAAGCAGTAAGACCAGATTTCAGTGTGCGCCTGCTCGGCAGCTTGAGCGAGCAGATCGAGATACAGCGCGTAATCGCCGTCTTCAAAAAAGGTCTGCTCGCGCCGATTACCCCGTTGAGTAATGTGGTGCGGAATGCCGGGAAGAACGAGTCTGGGAAGGCGGGCCATACAGAGGGATTAGCGATGCTTTGCAGCGGTGTAAATTAAGGGGTTATTGCACGTGTCACCGAAACTCTATTTGGCGGTTGCTGTAGGTAAATCTGCAATCTTTATCTTACAGTAATTTTTAGGTGATAATTTTATCAAATTATCAATTTCTCTGAAATTAAAATTTATATAATTTATGTAACCATTGCCATCAACATGGTATTCATATTTTAAAAAAGATTTCACAGACGGATTTTTTCTACAGCCTATTCGAGAAAGTTCTGCACATTCTGCAAAAATAAAATAACCGCTATTAC
>JAYTPB010000151.1:0-10086 GCA_043747445.1 Sphingomonadales bacterium | reverse complement strand
TGGCGAACCATCGCGCCATTCACCGTCACGGTCATAATATCCCGTTGCCGAGCCGCGATCTACGCCAGTTGCGTGCCAATAACCATTTTTGTCATAATAGCCGTAAGCGCGCGAACAATCCTGCTTTGATTTGCTCACTTGGTTGCCGATAATGGCACCGGCCAAACCGCCGATGACTGCGCCGATTTCGCTATCGCCGCGCTTGGCGATAACGCCGCCAGCAACAGCACCAACGCCTGCACCAGCAACCGTACCGATAACCCGGCCAGAGCGATTACGCTCACAATTTTCCTTTGCAAACGCTGTATTAGGGATAAGCGTAACCGAGGCCACACCAATCATAAATAGAATCTTTTTGGTCATGCCAAATACTCCTGAATCAGTCGAGTAAAGCGCTCGACTCATCCGGCATAACCACCCGCTGATCAATTGGTTCCGCGCGTCGCAAAAGCGAGCGTCAGGATATTACCCCATAAACCCGAACAAATGCCCCGCTACTTTGCGCATCTGTATCTCTTCTGATCCTTCGGTAATCCGGTATCTACGATGGTGGCGATAGATATGTTCGAAGGGTTTGTGGCGCGAATAGCCCATCCCGCCATGGACTTGCATCGCGAAGTCGGCGGCGTTGCAGCAGAGGCGGTTGGCCTTGTAATTGCACATGCTGACCTTGTCCGACAGGCGGATCGCGACTTCGGGTTTGGTCATCGTGTCCATTTGTGCGGCGGTTTTATAGATCAGCAGTCGCAGCATTTCAGCGTCGGTTTGCAGTTCAACCAGCGGGAACTGGATCGCTTGGTTGGTGGCAAGCGCCTTACCAAATGGCTTACGCTCGCGCGCGTAATTGACCGCCTCATCAATGCAATATTGCGCCGCACCGAGCGAGCTTGCCGCCTGACGAATGCGGTTCTCATGGACGAAATGCTGCGCCACCGCTAGGCCCGCGTCAAGCTCGCCGAGGATCGCAGATTCAGGCACCCAAACGCCGTCATAGCGGATTTTGGCGTGATCGGTCGGCATGTTGAACGTCCAGAGATAGTCGCCAATCTGGAACCCCGGCGCATCACACGGTACAACGAAGCAAGTGATCCCCCGCGCCTTCCCGTCGTCACCCGATGTCCGCGCAAAGGTCATGACATGCGACGTTTTGTGAACGCCGGTGATCCACATCTTGTTGCCATCGATCCGGTAGCCCGCAACGCCGTCGCGCACTTCGGGCACCGCGCGCGTATCCATGTGCGTTGCATCACTGCCGTGATGTTCCTCAGTCAGGCCGAACGCCCAGCCCATTTTGCCCTGTAGCATCGGCGGGATGAAATCGCGTTTCTGTTGCTCAGTCCCGAAATCGCGGAGCATCAGCACTTGCACTAGATTGCCGACGATGCTCGACTCGTTCTGAAGGTCATTATGCAGCCCAAGCCCCTTGTGCGCGAGGTGATGACGGATGACCGCCATCGACAGGTTAGACCCGTCCTGCCCGCCAAATTCTCTGGGAATCGCATAGCGGTAATGCCCCGCCTTATCCGCCACATCACGCATTTCGCCGAGCAATGCCCACCATGTTTCGTTGGGCAGCCCCTCGCGATCCCAATCCGTCCGCGCATCCTCACGCCGATGATCGAAGAAACGGATGTTATCATCGCGCGCCTCAATCGGCTTAATCTCAGCCTCAATGAAAGCATCGAGTTCGGCCAGATAGGCGGTGATCTCAGCAGGGATTTCAAACAGCATCGAAAAAGCTCCGTTTGCGCTTTGGATTTCAGCAAAAACTTGTCAGACTTTGACAGATAATTTGTTGGGACGAATCGAGGGAAAAGGCAATGGACAAGAAACGCATGTTCTGGATTGGTTTGGCCGCGCTCATCGCCGTACCCGTGCTTGCGCAAACTGGCGCGATCACCCCGCCCGCAGTTAAGCCAGCAGAACCTGCCAAGCCCGCCGAAAAGCCGCCCGAGCCAAGCAAGGAAGCGATCGCAGCCCAAGCGATGATTGATGCTGCGCTCAAGAAGATCGACAAGGACATCAAACGCGAAACCAACGTCTGGCAGTTCAAACTTGGCGCACGTCAGGTGATTGTGATTACTGATCCAATCGCAGAGCGGATGCGGATCATGGTGCCGATTGGCGACGCGGGATTGCTTAGTCAGGAACTGCTCACCCGCCTGATGCAGGCCAATTTCGATAGCGCGCTTGATGCGCGCTATGCGATTGCGCAGGACGTGCTGTGGGGCACCTTCATCCACCCCCTCACTTCGCTTGATGAGAAGGGCTTTGTTTCAGGGCTGGCACAAGCGATTGCAGTCGCGGACAATTTCGGCGGGAGCTTTTCAAGCGGCGCTGTCGTGTTCGGCGGCGGTGACAGCACAAGATTGCAAGCGCAGGAGCTGCTCGAACTGCTCAAAAAGAAGGCCGAAGATGAAAAGAAGAATGTGATTTGAGGATTTATGGTTTATCACCAATTTTTATGAACCATCTGATATTTTCAAATGTATGATCATGCGATTGGAGTTCATCAAACAGCTTTTTGAACTCTGGAGCATTTTGCATTTGAGGGAGGATGTCTCTGAGATGTTCACCAAGTGACTTTGCTGCGGTAGTTGATAAAGCCTCTTCCCGAAATAAGCTGCATGCTATTTCATAATAAGAAATCAATTGACCAAATTCAAAACGCTTGCTCTCTGCACCCTTTGCTTTTCTGTATCGACACCAGTGTTGATCAAGCCGTTCCCAGATTAACAACATTGTTTGAATGTCGTTCGCGACTCTTTGAGCTTTAAGAGATTTATTAGCTTGACGGATGTTGATAACAACAAAATAAGCTGCCAAAAATGCAGCTACTGCTCCGGCCAACGTTGAGCATGCTGAAAGTTTGTCAGCCCAGTTAGGGAGATCGGTTGCGCTATTTATGAAAATCTACTTTTCTGGATTTGGAACAGGCGGAGGCGCAACAATATGATTATCTGTAGTCAATACCTTGCCGTCAGGTACACTTTCAACCATCAGCAATGTAGGAGCACCATCTAACAAGTGCAGAATGGGACTTGAAAAAACCACTGGCCAATCATCCGCCAACTACGTATCCTCTCAATATTCATAATTTAGACTATGCAACTTATACGGCGTTCACGTTTGATTCTCAAGTGCTTTTTTGTACTGCATTTTTGAATGTTCAATCGCCCGCAACCCACAGCGCTTTTGCCTTTGCCAGCGCTGAGTATTTCGGCTGATCAACCGCCAGTTTTGCAAGTGAATCGCGGCGGAGCTTGGCGAGCAATCCGGGGGTGGCGAGTGTTTTGCGGCCAGCCAATATGTCGTCGCAAAGCGCCTTGTCATGCACTTGCGCAGGCGATGCAGCATCGCGCGTCAGCATGCCGAGTGCGTTGAGCGCAACAGCGGCCATGAAGCGGTCGCGGCCTTCGGCCTTGGGCTTCACCTCACGGACGATCCAATCAGTGACGGCTTCGAGCAGTTCTGCGCTGCTTGGTTCGCCCATGCGGCGCGGTTCGGCGGCAGGGTCAAGTGTGATGGGGAGCGCTTGGGTTTCGGGGGCGTCCGCCTCAAGCAATAGCAGCAAATCAACCTCGGTTTCGGACGTGCGCCGCCCGATGACGATCCGTTCAAGGCTTTTGTCCATCCCGCTGCGCCAGATATCGGCCATTTGCAGGCAACATAGCCCCCACCACAGCGTGCGGTAAATCAGCCAGAAGCGGAAACGCGCCGGGTCAACCGCGCTGCCGCTTGCTGCTTCATACGCCGCAAAATAGGCCTCAAAATCAGCGCAGCCAAAGGCGGGCTGATCAATATGGCCGAACGCCCAAGCATTGATGCAGCCCCACGCCAAATCCTCATGCGCGTCGCCAATATGTGCCAATTCCCAATCAAGCACGGCGGCAAGCCCGTCATCACCGACCATCAGATTGCCCATCCGAAAGTCCCCGTGGACAAGCACCGGTGGCGCAGTGTCGGGCAGATGATCCTCGCACCATTTGATCGCAAGCGCGAGGATCGGGCGATCTCCGCCATAATCGGCAAAACGGGCTTTGAGCTGGGCGAGTGCCTCCACTGCTTCCACTGCTGGAAGTTGCGGCAGGCTATTCAGTGGAATTGCGTGAATCGCCGCAAGTTCACGCGCGATGTCGTTGATCAGTGTGGGCGGCGGATTGGCAAGGATCGGCGCGGGGTTGGCCTCGGCTTCCACACGGCGCATGATATAGCCGGTGCCAAGCGCATCGCCGCTGATCAGTTCCCCGACGATCTCAGGTGCCAGAACTCCGCGCGAATGCGCCGCGCGGACAATCGCTGCCTCGACATCATGGCCAAAAGGCCTGCCCCCCATCATCTCAGCCGTTGGCGCACGGCGCAAAACATAGCCAGCCCCGCCCCAATCAAATGACCAGCTTTCCATATTCGCCCCGCCCGAAAGCCGCGTTAGCTGTGCCAGCGGCAAAGATACACCGCCCGCCATCCGGGCAAGTGCTGCGCCAAGCAGGTTTGGGTCAAGGCTCATGACTGTCTCGCTTCCCAATAATCAAACGCCTTTGCCTGAATAGCGTCAAGATAGCGCCGCGCGGCTGGCCCTGTCCATTCGCCCTGATAATCGTTGCGGCCAACCCACCAGCCCTGCCCCGGCAGGCCGTCGCCCTCACGCACGACAAGTGCCGCAAGCTCAGGCTCGCCACTCATCGCGGCACGCCTGTCAACCGCGTCAAGCACTTTGCAAAGCGCGCGCATTTTTGGACGGGTGAAACGGTAGCCAAGCATGAGCAGCAATTCCGAATAGCTCATCGCCGCGCGCTTGGCGGCGGACGCGCGCACCAAAGCTTCAATCCGATCAACATCAAACAGTGCAGCACCTTTGGTTGGCAAGTCCTCATCAATCAGAAATTCGTTGATCATGGACGGCTTGCTTTCGCTAATGCAGAGTAATGTTAAACTAAGTCGTCATTGCGAGCGAAGCGCGGCAATCCAGTTGCACTGACGGGACTGGATTGCCGCGCTTTGCTCGCAATGACGGTGTAATTTGGCATGAGGCCACTACTTAAATCCCCGGCGTTTTATAATGGTGCCATGCAAAGATTGCCGCAGCCCCCCGGTGGGGCCGCCAAGCCTCACCAATCTCGCGCACTTGCTTTTCGCTGGGGCGTTCGGGCAATTTCATAATCGCGCCAACGTCAATCTGTACCGCCAAATCACCCGCTGGCCAAATATCGGGGCGACCTTCGGCGAACAGCAAGTAAATTTCGGCTGACCAGCGGCCAATGCCTTTAATCTGGGTCAGCAGTGCAATCGCGTCCTCATCATCCGCCGGAAGGTTATGGAGGTCAAGCGCACCGCTTGAGACCAATCCTGCGAGGCTGCGGGCATAGCCTTGCTTCTGCCGCGAAAACCCGCAGGCGCGCAGAGCGTCTTCACTCTGCGAAAGCAAAATTTCAGGATTGGTAATATCGCCAAGCGCTGCAACCAGCTTTGCCCAAACCGCGTCAGCCGCTTTGAAGCTCACTTGCTGGCCAACAATCGTGCGGAGCAATGTTTCATAGCCGCGCGGGCGAATGCGCGGTTCAGGATAACCAACATGGGCGATCGCCGGGGCAAAGCGCGGCTCAATCTGCGCGAGCGCGTCAAGGCCCACGCGTAATTGTTCGGCAGACAAACCCATCTTGATTTCCTTGATTTCAATCAATACGCGCGACATAGCAATTATCGAACAGGTGCTACAGTTTATTCAAGGATGCGCAAATGCCAAAGCTGGTTGTCGTTACACGGGATGGAAATGAACAGACGCTTGAGGGGCAATCGGGCCTATCCGTGATGGAAATTATCCGTGACGCTGGCGTTGACGAACTGCTTGCGCTGTGTGGCGGTTGCTGTTCCTGCGCCACCTGTCACATCCATGTTGATCCCGAATTTGCGGACAAGGTGACGCCAATGGGCGAGGATGAAAATGATCTGCTCGAAAGTTCGGATCACCGCGATGAACGGTCGCGCTTGTCGTGTCAGATCCAATTCAATGGCACGCTTGATGGCCTTCGCGTTGTGATCGCGCAGGAAGACTAAACAAATTGATGCCCAATCTTGTCCTCATCCGCCACGGCCAATCAACCTGGAACCTGGAAAATCGTTTTACTGGCTGGTGGGATGTAGATGTCACTGACAAAGGCATTGCAGAAGCGCGTGCAGCGGGCGCACTGATGCGAGATAAGAGCGTTGATTTTGATTGCTGTTTCACCTCGCTACAAAGCCGTGCGATCAAAACGCTCAATCTGGCACTTGAGGAAATGGGGCGGTTGTGGTTGCCGGTTGAAAAAGACTGGCGCTTGAATGAGCGGCACTACGGCGGGCTGACCGGGCTTGATAAGGCCGAGACTGCTGCCAAACACGGTGACGCGCAAGTCAAAATCTGGCGGCGCAGCTTCAACATCCCACCGCCGCCGCTTGAGCCGGGCAGCCCTTATGATCTATCGGGCGACCGCCGCTATGCGGGTATCACCGTGCCGACTGCTGAAAGTCTTAAAGACACGATTGAACGGGTGTTGCCTTATTGGAACGCACACATCGCGCCTGAGTTACGCAGCGGCAAGCGCGTGCTTATTTCAGCACACGGCAATTCTCTGCGCGCGCTGGTCAAGCATTTGTCGAACATTCCTGATGATGAGATTACGTCGCTAGAGATACCAACAGGGCAACCCATCGCATTTCACTTGAATGCTGATCTTGGCGTTACGGATCGATATTATATCTGTGACCGGTGATGCCGGTTGGCGTACATTGCCGCGTCAGCACGTTCGACGAGGCCTGCAACGCTTTCACCCGCACGCACCATCGCAAGGCCAATCGTCACGCGGATCGCAATAGTGGCTGGGCCCACCTCAACCTGTTGGGCTGAAACATAGTCGCTTAACGCCTTTGCTTTTGCAGCGGCATCGGCTTCATTCAAATGATCAAGAATAAGCCCAAACTCATCGCCACCAATCCGCGCGACCATGTCGGTTGCGCGCAGACTATGCGTGAGCAACCGAGCGAGGTGGAGCAGCACTGCGTCTCCGGCATGATGGCCGTGATCATCATTGATACGCTTTAGGCCATCAAGATCAATATAGAGAACCGCCGCAGGTGTATAGTGACGCGCAGCATATTGCACCACCGCCTCTAGCCGACGCATGAACGCGCGCCGATTTGGCAGCGGCGTCAGCGTGTCGGTATCGGCAAGCTGTTCAAGCGTAGCGATACGAGCTCGCATCTCAAGAAGCGCCGCGTGTAACCGTTCATTTTCTTCGATAAGGCTCTTTATTTGAACCTCATCGCTTTCACTTTGTTTCACTGCCTCATCCGATCTTTGTGTGGATATTTATTGAGGCGCCCAAATCTTATTTTATATCGGTGTCGGCAATTGCGGGCATTTTAGCCAATCATTGCCAGAGCCGGGCACCGCCGTTAGAGGCTTATTGCCTTGGGGACAAGAGAGGGCGTTTCAAATCATGACAGATCAGCAACCTGTCGTCGGCATCATCATGGGCAGCACATCAGATTGGGAAACGATGCGTCATGCGTCAGACATGCTGGCAACGCTTGGGGTAGCCCATGAAAGCAAGGTTGTTTCGGCGCACAGAACGCCTGACCGGTTGGTCAGTTATGCCAAGGGTGCCGCCGCGCGCGGGCTGAGAGTGATTATTGCCGGGGCTGGCGGTGCCGCGCATTTGCCGGGGATGGCTGCGGCAATGACGGCGCTGCCGGTGCTTGGCGTTCCCGTCGAGTCAAAGGCGCTTTCGGGCATGGATAGCCTGCTCTCAATCGTCCAAATGCCCGGCGGGATTCCGGTTGGGACACTGGCAATTGGCAAGGCAGGGGCGATCAACGCCGGTTTGCTGGCTGCGGCAATATTGGCACTTTCGGATGACGCGCTTGCGGCGCGGTTGACGGCGTGGCGCGCTGCGCAAACTGACGGGGTGGCGACCGATCCTTCATGACATTGCTTGCACCCAAACCGCTTCCCCCCGGTTCAACAATTGGCATCATCGGCGGCGGCCAGCTTGGCCGAATGCTGGTGATTGCTGCAGCTACACTTGGCTACCGCATTCATATTTTCGCGCCTGATGATGATAGTTGCGCCGCTGAAATCTCGGCCACGGTAACGCGCGCCGCCTATTCGGATCGCAAGGCACTTGCGACCTTTGCAGACTCGGTTGATGTTGCGACATTTGAATTTGAAAATATAGATGCCGCTCCACTGACCGAAGTGGCGAGCCGGGTCAGCCTGTGGCCGCCGCTAGCCGCATTAGAAATCGGCCAAGACCGGATCACCGAAAAATGCTTCGCCAGCGACCTCGGCGCGCGCACCGCGCCTTGGGCCAGCGTCTCAAGCCGCGCTGAACTCGACGCTGCAATCACTAAGGTTGGTTTGCCCGCGATCCTCAAAACCACGCGCTTTGGCTATGATGGCAAGGGGCAGGCACGAATTAAAGATGAAGCTGATGTTGACGCCGCTTGGGCCGCAATTGCTGGCAAGCCCGCAATCCTTGAAGCCATGGTGCCGTTTGAACATGAATTTTCGCTGATCGTGGCGCGCGATCAATACGGCGCAATCAGTTTCTGGGATGCCCCCGAAAATATTCACAAGGATGGCATTCTTGCAACATCGACGATTCCACCAAGCGATATCATCCGCCAGCAAGTCCCCGCTGCACGCGGACTGGCGCGGCGCTTGGCTGAAAAACTGGAGTATGTCGGTGTGTTCGCGGTGGAATTTTTTGCAAGCCACGACGGCCCGGTATTCAACGAAATGGCACCGCGCGTTCACAACAGCGGGCATTGGACGATTGAAGGGGCGGTTACATCACAATTTGAAAATCATATCCGCGCGGTCGCAGGCCTGCCGCTTGGCAGCACCAAAACGACTGGGTCATCAGTGATTATGAAAAACATCATCGGCCACGATGCCGACGATTGGTTGGCAATGGCAGGCGACAGCGGCAGCCATCTGCATCTCTACGGCAAAGATGAGGCGCGTGATGGCCGCAAAATGGGGCACATCACGCGCGTCATAGTTTAGCTTACGCGGGTACCGCTCATCGGCATTGATCCGAACATGCCAGCCTTTACCGAACCAGTGATAGTGTCACCATCAACGGTAGCAGTGCCTTCAAGCGTCATCGGCATGGGCACTTTCATGTCCATTCTCCAGGTCAGCGTGTTGCCATCAACCTTGCCTTCATAAACATCGAGCGAGCCCTGCGCACCGGCATTGGTGCCGCTCCAAGTATCACCGTCAACATTGACGGTCAGTGTCGATTTCTGATCACCCATCGGTGATTTGACAACGCAATCATATGAACCAGCTACTGACATATTGTTTCTCCCTTGTTTGGACGGCTATTTCGCCGCAGGTGCCGCAATCTCTTCCACTGGCAAACCGATTCCGTCAAGTTGTGGGCGCACCAGTTTTGCATCCCCCACTACGACAAAGATCAGTTTGGCCGGATCTATTGCTGCCCTGCCCGTAGCGTCAATTGAAGGCGCCGTCACCGTCCGATATTTTTCCGCAAGCGTTGCATAATAATTGTCAGGACGCTTGAGATTGATGATGCTGGTAATCCCACCAAGCACATCGCCTGCGGTTTCAAAGCTTCCCGGCAGTTCGCGGATGTTACCGTTCATCGTTCGCTCTAACTCTTCAGCAGTGACGCCGCGTGTCGTTAAGAAGTCACTGATCTGGCTACGTAGCGCCTTGATCGAGTCGCCCGTCCGGTCGGCCTGAACCGGCGCTGAGATGGTGTAGCTGATCCGCTGCTCCTGCGCGCCAATGCGTGAACCAACGCCGTATGACCAACCCTTTGTCTCGCGCAAATCCATGTTGAGCCGCGAAAGGAACGCACCGCCCAAAATGTCATTGGCGGCGCGCAGTGTGACGAGATCATCGCTGCCCTTTGCATCAAGCACCTGCCCGCCGATAATAAGCGATTGCGGCGAATTAGGACGATCAACAAGGTAGATTTTGGCTGTCGCCGCAGGCACAGGCGCGCTGAAATTTTTAACTGGCTTTGGCGTTGCGGGTTTTGCCCATGTCCCAAAGCTTTTTTCGAGCAGCGGAAC
>JAYTPB010000150.1:0-5348 GCA_043747445.1 Sphingomonadales bacterium | reverse complement strand
AATATAGGCGTCAACCTCGGCGAGATGACGCGCGATATCCTCCACGCCGAGAAATGATCCAGTAAAACTATTGCGCGCGAGCGTCACGATTTGATCGCGGTTAACGATGCTCGCCGCCGCCAGCGCGTGGTAATTGGCATTGACGTAACCACCAAAATAGGCGGGATCATCCGAATTGACCGTTGCTTTCAGCCCCAAACCGAGCATCCGCCCAATCGGATGATTGGCCATATCATCAACCACACACAGCTTAGTGTTAGAAAGCGGGCAGACCGTAAGCGTCATGCCGCACGTCGCCAAGCGCGCAACCAGCGCATCATCCTCAAGCGAACGATTGCCATGATCAAGCCGGTCAATCTTTAGGAGATCAAGCGCCTCATAAACATATTCGGGTGGCCCTTCTTCCCCGGCATGTGCCACACAGCGCAAACCAGCATCAGCAGCAGCCGCGAAAACACGCGCAAATTTTCTGGGCGGATGGCCCACTTCGCTTGAATCAAGGCCAACAGCGGCGATCCGGTCAAACCAAGGTTCTGCGGCCTTTAACGTTGCAAATGCGTTGTCCTCGTCGAGATGACGAAGGAAGCACATGATCAGTTTGGACGTCAGACCGTGCTTCGCCTGCGCTTCGTCCATCGCCGACAACAGCCCGCCGATAACAACATCAAACCCGATGCCGCGCGCGGTATGTGTCTGTGGGTCAAAGAAAATCTCAGCATGGCGCACATTGTCCGCCGCTGCACGATCAAAATAGGCCATCGCCAGATCATGGAAATCAGCCTGCGTGCGCAACACATCGGCCCCTGCGTAATATATATCGAGGAAATCCTGAAGCCGTGAGAAGCTGTACGCCGCGCGCACTTCCTCAACATTCGCGAATGGAATGTCGATCCCGTTTCGTTTGGCGAGCGCAAACATCAGTTCGGGTTCAAGGCTCCCCTCGATATGAAGGTGCAGTTCAGCCTTGGGCAGGCCAGCGATAAAATCAATATTGTTCATTTCGCGTCCGTATCAACCCCGCCCGCTGCATTCAACACCGCACGCACGCTGGCCGTCGCAACATCTTCATCAATGCCGACGCCCCAGATGATTTGGCCGCTGGCGTCCTTGCATTCGATATAGGCCGCAGCCTTCACATTTGAGCCTTGGCCAATGGCGTGTTCGGAATAATCAACGACATCAAGTGCTACGCCCCATTCATCCTTGATTGCGGCAAGAACCGAAGAAATCAGGCCATTGCCGCGTCCGCTGACCGAACGGGCGGTGCCATCGACCACGATTCTGCCAGTGAAAATGCGGTCGCCGTTGCTGGCGCGGCCCTCTTCATATTGTTCCAGGTTGAAGCGCTGCGGCGGTTCAATCGCATAATGTTTGACGAACGCCCCCCAAATATCGGCGGCGTTAAGTTCACGGCTGGTTTCGTCGGCAAGCTGCTGCACCACGCGGCTGAAATCGGCCTGCATCCGTTTGGGAAGTTTGAGGCCCTTATCCTGTTCAAGCACCCAAGCGATACCGCCCTTGCCAGACTGCGAGTTAACCCGGATCACCGCTTCATAATCGCGGCCAAGGTCGGCAGGATCAATCGGGAGATAGGGCACTTCCCAATACTCATCGTTGCGCGCAGCTTGGGCGGCAAAACCTTTCTTGATCGCGTCCTGATGACTGCCCGAAAAGGCGGTGAATACAAGTTCACCTGCATAAGGATGGCGCGGATGGACGGGGAGGGCGTTGCAATACTCAACGGTCTTGATGATGCTATCGATATTTGAAAAATCAAGCTTCGGATCAATGCCTTGCGTATACATATTAAGACCAAGTGTAACAAGACAGCAGTTCCCCGTCCGCTCACCATTGCCGAACAAGCAGCCCTCAACTCGGTCAGCTCCCGCCATCAGCCCAAGCTCTGCCGCTGCAACACCAGTGCCGCGATCATTGTGGGTGTGAAGGCTGATCACCACGCTGTCTCGATTGGGAATATTGCGTCCGAAATACTCAATTTGATCAGCATAGATATTGGGCGTGGCCGCCTCGACCGTGGCTGGCAGGTTAAAAATGATTGGCCGCTCAGGCGTTGGCTTGAGGATGTCCATCACCGCCGCACAGCATTCTAGGCTGAAATCAAGCTCTGCGGTTGAGAAGGTTTCGGGTGAATATTCAAAATGCCACGCTGTATCAGGCTGTTTGGCGGCCTCATCGCGGAGCACCTTGGCGCCGTCGATGGCAATTTGTTTGATATCCGCCATATCCATCTGAAATACGATTTTGCGCCAAGCGGGCGATACCGCGTTGTAGAGATGAACAATCGCCGCGCGCGCGCCTTTAAGCGACTGAAAACTGGTTTCGATGAGGTCGCGGCGGGATTGCGTAAGAACTTGGATCAAAACATCGTCAGGAACCCGGCCCGACGTCACCAGCCCTGAGATAAAATCAAATTCAGTCGCGCCAGCCGCCGGAAAACCAACCTCAATCTCCTTGAGGCCCACTTTAACCAGCAGGTCAAAAAAGCGGGTCTTTTTCTCCCCGTCCATCGGGTCGATCAGTGCCTGATTGCCATCGCGTAGATCGGTTGAGAGCCAGCGCGGCGGGGCAGTGATTGTCTGGCTTGGCCATTGCCGGTTGGGCAGGTCAATTTGCGGGAAAGGGCGGTATTTTTGCGAAGGATCGCGAAGCATGGGTCTTCTCACTTATGCCTTGGGTCTGGATTTTTAGCCCTTAAGCAGCGGCTGCGCGGCGTATCCACGCAAGAAAGCGCGCGCCTAAGGGCGCGTAAGTCGTAGCAGGAGAAGGCCTTGCGTTACGGTCATCTCGTTCTGATAACGATATGACCGCCCATTTGTCTAGGGCGCTTTTTCAAATGCCGCCGTGATATCAAGGTCAACCTTGTCCGAAACGCCGGGGAGACCATAACTCATGCCCCATTCGCTGCGGTTGATCGATGTTTTTGCATGAAATCCGACAGTTTCGATCTTGTTTCTGAACAGGTTTGGGCCGTTGCCGCTCAAATTCGCTTTGAGCGTGACAGGTTTGGTAACGCCGAGAATCGTCAGATTGCCAGTGATCACGGCGTTCAATTTGCTGACCTTGACGCTGGTTGAGACAAATTTGGCTGACGGAAATTTATCCGCGTCAAAAAAATCCTTGGTTTTCATGTGGCCGGTCAGCTTTTCACTCGCAGTCACCAGCCCACTGATCGGGATATCGATTGTTACCGATGATTTGGACGGATTGGCGATGTCGAGGTTTAGTTCACCCGTTGGATTGCCAAAAGCGCCGAAATAATCGTTAAAAAATAGATGCAATACGCGCCAGCCAATCAGGGTGTGCGCGCCATCAATCGTATAGCGACCACCAGTGATGGTTTTGGCATCGGGGCCCATCTGCCACGGGCCAGCGGCATTGACCGAATGGTTGGCAATGAACGGAACAGCAGCAATCAGCGGAAGGACAATTAGCAATTTGCGCATTGGGCATCTCCTAAATGAAGCGGGGCGGCAACAGGCTGTTCCTGTGCCGCCCCATCGTCAAGCGAAATTAACCATAAAGGCAATGCCTGCTCAATTCTTGCTCTGATCAACCAGCTTATTTTTGGCGATCCACGGCATCATCGCGCGCAGTTCTGAACCGACCTTTTCAATCGGGTGCGCAGCGGCGGCCTTGCGAGCGGCCTTTAGTTCAGGTTGACCCGCGCGATTATCAAGCACGAAATTCTTCACAAATCGGCCTGACTGAATATCTGCCAGCACGCGTTTCATTTCAGCTTTGGTTTCGTCCGTAATGATACGCGGGCCAGTGGTGATGTCGCCGTATTCAGCGGTATTGCTGATCGAGTAACGCATGTTGGCAATGCCGCCTTCGTAGAGCAGGTCAACGATCAGCTTGGTTTCATGCAGACACTCAAAATAGGCCATTTCTGGCGCATAGCCAGCCTCGGTCAGCGTTTCAAAACCTGCCTGGATCAGGTGCGTGATGCCGCCGCACAGCACAGCTTGTTCGCCGAACAGATCGGTTTCGCATTCCTCACGGAAATTGGTTTCGATGATCCCGCTGCGACCGCCGCCAAGCCCGCTGGCATAGGCAAGGCCGATATCATGCGCGTTGCCGCTGACATCTTGATGCACTGCAATCAGGCAAGGGACGCCGCCGCCGCGTTGATATTCACTGCGCACGGTATGCCCTGGTCCCTTTGGCGCGATCATGATGACGTCAAGATCAGCGCGCGGCTCAATCAAGCCAAAATGCACGTTGAGGCCGTGCGCGAAGGCGAGGGCCGCACCCTGCTTCATATTGGCGTGAAGGTCATCCGCGTAAATCGCCGCCTGATGCTCATCAGGCGCGAGCATCATGATGATATCGGCCCATTTCGCGGCTTCGGTATTGGTCAGCACCTTGAAACCAGCACCTTCAGCCTTTTTCGCGGTTGCCGAACCGGCGCGCAGTGCGACGCCAACCTCTTTAACGCCTGAGTCGCGCAAATTCTGCGCGTGAGCGTGGCCTTGGCTGCCATAGCCAATGATCGCGATCTTTTTATTCTCGATCAGTTTAAGATCGGCATCGGCATCATAATAGACGCGCATAATCGGGTGTTCCTTCTAATTTTGGGTGATACTCTTAAACGGCTTCCTTGCCCCGTGCCATCGCGACGACACCCGCGCGGGCTACCTCGACAAGGCCAATCTCGCTCATCAACTCGATAAAGCGATCAATTTTTGTTGAATTTCCAGTAACTTCAAAGATAAAGCTCGAAATCGTGGTATCAACCACATTCGCGCGAAATACGTCGGCAAGACGGAGTGCCTCAATCCGGTGATCGCCCACGCCAGCCACTTTTACCAAGGCAAGTTCACGTTCAACATGATCGCCAAGCACGGTGAGGTCAGTCACCTTATGAACAGGCACAAGCCGATCAAGCTGGGCCACAACCTGTTCAATTACAGCGGGCGTACCCGATGTGACGATGGTAATCCGGCTGACCATGTCATCGTCGCTGATATCAGCGACGGTCAGGCTTTCGATATTATAGCCGCGCGCCGAAAACATGCCCGCGATGCGCGCGAGCACACCGCTTTCATTGTCCACGGTGACGGAGAGCGTGTGACGCTCGATGGGGCCGGTCTTGATGTGCACCTTAAATCCTCCCCGGAACGGGGAGGGGGACCGCGCCCGCTTGGGCGTGGTGGAGGGGCCGCTCGCCACAAGTGAAATGTTTTGCGCGGAGAGCGGCCCCTCCGTCAGCCCAAGAAGGCTGCCACCTCCCCGTTCCGAGGAGGACTTTCCGAGTGCTATCAATCACACCAGCGCCTTCGCTTCGTCGTCCATCGTTCCCGAGACTCCCGCCGGATCGAGGATCA
>JAYTPB010000149.1:0-5837 GCA_043747445.1 Sphingomonadales bacterium | reverse complement strand
GTTGAGGATCGCCGCTTTCGCAGCCATTTCGGGGTTGATCCGATCGGTATTGCTCGCTCAGTCAGTGTCCGCATTCAGCGCGGCCGTTTTGCCCAAGGTGGCTCAACGATCACGCAGCAGATTGCGCGCAACATCTTCCTCACCAACGATAAGACATGGACGCGCAAATTCCGCGAAATCATCTTGGCCCTCGCGATGGAGCGCAAATTTTCGAAGGATCAAATCCTCGAACTCTATCTCAACCGCGTCTATTTCGGCGGCGGCGCTTACGGCGTTGACGCAGCCTCGCGCAAATTTTTCGATCATCCCGCAACAACGCTGAGCCTTGCTGAGTCAGCGATTATTGCAGGACTGGTCAAAGCACCGTCAAATTATTCACCGACAGCGGATGCCAAAGCCGCCGTTGGCCGCGCCAATGTTGTGCTCGGCGTAATGGAAAAGAACGGGACGATCAGCCCCGGCGAAGCGCGCGGTGCCGACCCGTCAAAGGTCAAACTCGCGCCCGAACCGCAGCAGAATAGCGTGCGTTATTTCACTGATTGGGCGCTGCCACAGCTTGATACGTTGATCAGCGAATCGAACGCGCCGATTGATGTGTGGACAACGCTTGATCTCGGGATGCAGCGCGCCGCCGATGCTGCAATCCGCGCCAACGCGCCGGGCGGCGCACAAGGGGCGCTCGTTTCGCTTGACCGCGACGGTGCGGTTCGCGCGATGGTTGGCGGAACTGATTATGTCACCTCAATCTACAACCGCTCAACCCAAGCCGTGCGTCAGCCGGGTTCAGCGTTCAAACTGTTCGTCTATCTGGCGGCACTTGAGGCGGGCATGACAACCGAGTCGGCTGTGGTTGATGAGGCGGTTGATATCAATGGCTGGAAGCCGCGTAATTCAAGCGGGCGCTATTCAGGCGCGATCAACCTGCGCACTGCCTTTACTTATTCAGTCAACACGATTGCCGCCAAAATTGGTGCTGAGGTTGGTACCGCCGCGATTGCCGATATGGCGCGGCGCTTTGGGATTACGACCCCGATTAACACCCACCCCTCGATGGTGCTTGGCACGTCTGACGTGCGTTTGCTTGATATGACGCGCGCCTATGCCTCGGTCGCATCAAAGGGCATTGCGATTGTGCCCTTTGGCATCGTCAAGGTGACGACTGATAAGGGAGAGCTGCTTTACCAGCATCAGGCCGATAATTCGCGCGTGCTGGTTGCGCCGTATGTCGCAGCAGGGATGACTGATCTCCTCCAAACCGCCGTCAGCGTCGGCACGGGCAAGGCCGCGCAAATCGGGCGGCCAACTGCGGGAAAAACGGGCACGACCTCATCGAATAAAGACGGTTGGTTCATGGGCTTTTCAAGCGGGCTGACCACTGGCGTATGGATGGGCCGCGACGATGCGCGTCCAGTCAAAGGCTTGCAAGGCGGCACAGCGCCCGCGCGCGCCTTTGCCGCATTTATGAAGATTGCGGTCGCCAAACGCCCGGTTGAAGCGTTTGATACTGAGGTTACGCTCCCCGAATGGCAGCTCGAGCCAGATGAGGAAGCCTATTTCGGAACACCCGATGAAGGCGCATTCATTGACGGTGATGGTAATCCGATTGAGCAGCCAACCGACGCCGCGATCGTTGAAGAGATTGAGCGCGACGCGGTGCGCGTTGATCGCGGCGGCGATGCACCGAAGCCGCCCGCTGATCTTCTGCCTCAGGAAGAGCGCCCGAACCAGTGAAGCGCTGAACCGCCATCGCGAAGCCATTTGCGCGCGGGCGTCGGATCATCGCCAAGGATCTCTTTGACCAGTGCATGAAACGCCGCGCCGTGATTCATATGAACACGGTGGGCAACTTCATGCGCAACAGTAGCACGCCGCACGAACGACGGCGCAAGGATCAACCGCCAACTATAGCGAATCTGGCCGGTTGACGCGCAGCTTCCCCAGCGCGAAACGGGATCGCCAATGCCAACCGGCGGGACTGATACCCCGATTTTCGCAGCAAATTCTTGCGTTTCGAGATCAAACAGCGCCCGCGCCTCAGTTTTGAGCCAGCGGAGCAGCCGCGCCTCAAGCCCTTCCGCCGGACCACCAATTTGGAGGCGTCCTTCATGCCGGACAGGCTTGCGCGGGTGACGCTCTGACCAATCAAGCAACAGGGTTTCGCCCGCCACATCAAAACGCATTCCATTCATAATGGGCGTCGCGACGGGGAGCCGCGCAAGCTGCGCCTCTATCCAGCCGCGCTTGGTTTCAGCCCAGCGCAGCGCATGATCCATCTGGGCACGGCGCGGTAAGGTCAGGCGGACGCTGCCATCGCGCGGATCAACCGCAAGCCGCATCTGACGCGCGCGCGGCGAACGCAACACCGTCAGCGCCCGGCTATGCGCGCCCCCGCTAAACTGTGGTTCAGTCATCACGGTCAATCAAATGATACTCAAGTTCGCCCGCATCATCCTCTGATATTGTCCAGCCGCGTACTGATTTGCCCGCAGCATGGATGCTCTCACGGTCACCGCTTACCAGATAATGCCACTCGGGCAGCGGCTTTCCCTCAGCGCGCAAGACGTAAGCGCAGGTGGATGGCAACCAATCAAGCTGTTTGAGTTTGGCCGGGGTCAGGCGGATACATTCAGGGACAAAGGCATGGCGGTGTTTGTAATTTGAGCACCCCCCCGAACGGCGATCAAGCAAGCGGCAGGCGACATTGGTCGCGTGAAGTTCACCCGTATCCTCATCCTCAAGCTTGTGGATGCAGCATTTGCCGCAGCCATCGCACAGCGCCTCCCACTGCGCGCGGTCAAGCTTATCAAGCGGAACATCTTCCCAAAAGCGCGGCTGATTGCTCACCGCACCCAACGCGTGAGTTCGTCGGCAATTTCTTGAGGGGTGCCATCCTGCGGGATCAGCGCAACCGGGCTGCCGTCAGGCGCATAAAGCACTGCCGTCCGGCTATGATCCATCAAATAAGCATCTTTGGTGCCGCCTTCGGCTTTTTGATACACCGCCGCATAACGTTTTGCGACTTCAGCAATTTGTGCGTCGCTTCCCGTCAAGCCGATCAGTTTGGGGTGAAATGCGCTGACGAACTGTTTGACCACTGGCACGGTGTCGCGCTGCGGATCGACCGTAATGAAAATTGGCTGGAGCTTTGCCGCCTTTTTTGCGTCAGCCTTTTCAAGCAGTCGGTACCCCTGCATCAACTGCTGGACATCGACGGGGCAGACATCAGGGCAAAAGCTATAGCCGAAATATATCAGGCGATATTGTCCGGCAAAATCCTTCTCACTAACGCTTTTGCCATCCTGATTGGTGAGCGTGAACGCGCCGCCCATTCGTGCGCCCGCAAGCGGTGCTTCTTGTACCTTTGCAGCACTACACCCGGCAACGCTCGCAAAAGCAATCATCATGGGAATAAGGGCGTGTTTGTTCATGGCGCGGCTAACCTTCATTTGCTAAACGCCTTTGATCAACATCAGTGTGAAATGCAACGGGATCATATTATGCGGAACAGAATAGCGACCGGACTCGTCATATTTGCCGTCGCGGCGATGACCCCAAGTGGAGCAATCGCGCAATTTTCCGAAAGCTATAATTTCTTAAAAGCCGCGCGTGAGCGTGACGGCGCGAAGGCGACTGAGCTTGTTTCAAAACCCGGCTCAATCATCATCAACACGCGTGATGAAAAAACGGGTGAGAGTGCGCTCCATATCGTCACCAAAGGACGCGATCTGGGCTGGATGAATTTCCTGCTGTCGCGCAGTGCCAAAACTGATCAGCGCGACAATCAGGGCAATACGCCGTTGATGGCGGCGGCCCAGCTTGGCTTTGTTGAAGGCGCGCAGCTTTTGATCAAGAATAAAGCAAGCGTTGATCTGCCGAACGCTTCGGGCGAAACGCCGCTGATCCGCGCGGTGCAACTGCGCAACGGGCCAATGGTGCAATTGCTGATGGCAGCAGGCGCAAACCCCGCCAAAGCCGATACAATCGCTGGCATGTCCGCACGCGATTATGCCCAGCGTGACAGTCGCGCCGCCGGTATTCTGAAAATTATCACTGAGGCGAAAGTGGCAAAGCCCGCCAAAAGCTTTGGGCCTAATTGAGGCTGTTTTCTAAAACGCCGCTTCATCCTCGACTTCAATTGATCCAAGCAGCCGCCGCGCCGCGCGCCTTGCGAGCCGCAGCGTTTCAACCTTGCGGCGTGCCGGCGAGAGCGGCACACGCATTGCCTCACGCACGATCGCTGCGTCATAACGGTCGGCAACGATCAACCCAGTACGCTCGGGCTGCATAATTGTACGATCAAGCAACGCCAGATCAAACCCTTGCGGCACTGCCCAGAAATAGCGGTCACAATAGTCAAGATAGTCAGTCCATTTGCCGTCGCCGAGCAGATCAGCCTTTGAAACCTTAATCTCAACGATGGTCACCAGCCCCTTTGGCGACAGCGCAAAAAGATCAACGCGCCTGCCATTGCCAAGCGGCACCTCTGCAATTGAGAGCAGATCATGGCGCAAAAACATGCGCGAAACGCCGCGCGCCACATCCGCAGCCACTATCCGTTCGTCACCCTGCTCCATCTTCGGTCAGATAGAACAGGTTGAGAACATATGCGAGCAAAATATCGTGAGGCAAACCGCATTAACGGTAGAAGATATGGTTTCCAATTGAAGCCACACGGTTCAGCCGCCATTTGGGGCTAACGTGGGTGGCATGGAAGAAGAGCGCATTGTCTGCGCTGCTTGGGTGGAGCTTGGCTTGGGCAATCCGCGCAATCGCGAGCGCCTCACGCCAATCTTTGCTCGCTTTGCTGATCGCTGGAATCGCGCCGCCGCGCACAAAGGAAAATTGGCTTGGCTGGAGCACGACACCGCAAATCGAACGAGCAAAACGCCCCGATTGTACGCGGTTGAGAATGACCTGCGCGACGGCAAGCTGACCTTCAAACGATTCGCTGCGTGCTTCATAAAAAATCGCGCTGGCGAGGCATTTTTCTTCGCTGTCTACCGCTGTATCAGCAGCGTTGGTTTCAACGAGCGTCGCAAGCTTGGGCGTTTTCGTTTTGCTTGGGGGCGTTTCTATATCGGTTTCAGGAATGAAACTATAGTCGCCTGGTAACTGTGCTTCCGAAACCGCCGCATCACGAACCGATTGCGGCAATAACGAAAAGCCATCAAAGCTTGCATCGCTCGCGGCACCAAATGCCGTAGTCGCTGCGGCTCCGCTGACCATTACAGCGAGTAAAAGCGATGCAACCGCAGTTTTTGCGGCCTTTGGGGAAACACTCATGAAAACACTTATCTATGCAGTGGGTCGATCACACATCAGAAGCACCAAATAAACCCGCTTCTGGATCTTCCCCCTGTCTACGTCCCCGCCACAAAGCCCATATTGTGGGTAAATGCGAGGCTACGCACCAAATATTGGGCTGCAAATATTGTGCAGCGCAACAAAGTCAATCGCGCGCGATGAAATCAGCGATGAACCGTTCTGCATTCGCGATATCTAGCTCAACAATCCATAAATCAGGATCAAAACGTTCGCGCTGCGCGCAGAGTGCTTCGACTGCCGCCACGCTTTCTATCGCCTGAGCGCCAGCACGCGCCAAAACATAATGGCCTGACGCATCAAGAACATAGTCGTAAATCCCGGTCACTTGCCCTTTTTCAGCACAGAGCAGGAGCAGCGCGCCCGATGTTGGATCGCCTTTGCGGATCACAGCACCCGCGCCGCCACGTGCATGGACTTCGCGCAGAAGCGCGCTTGCGAACAGGCTGGTTGCAAGCCGCGCCATTAGCCTGCGGCGGCGGTCTGATAATCCTTAAGCGATGAAAGCAGCAGCG
>JAYTPB010000148.1:0-2873 GCA_043747445.1 Sphingomonadales bacterium | reverse complement strand
CCTCTCCCCTTCAGGGGAGAGGGCCGGGGAGAGGGGAAGTCCGGCCCAAACAGGCAATGCGCTGGTTAAGATCAAACGCCCCCTCTCCCTGACCCTCTCCCCTGAAGGGAGAGGGAAAAGTAAAATTACTGCGGTGTGCTCGCTTTGGCATCTGCGCCGTCGCCTTCAGGGGCGGCGATAATGTCACGTGTGACCGAACCCTTGTCGACCACTTCAGTATCCGGATCGCCGACCTGCGAGCGAATGCCCGCCTGCGCGCGGTTGCCACCGGCTTGGCCGATTGCGCCGGTTTCCACCGCACTGCGCACGGCCTTGCCACCAAACATCGCCTCAAGCGCCTGCGTTGACGAATCGGCTTCCTGTGGGCGCGGCGTGCCGGGCTTTGGCGGAACGAGCGCGAAATCGGGCGGCACCACCAGCGGTGCCGAGCGCGATACTGCCAGTTCATCAGGGCGCTTGCGATCAAGCCCGCCGCTCGCACAGGCGGCGGTGAGCGCGATCAGGGTGGCCGAAATTACGAGTTTACGCATATTATTTCTCCGCATTGGCGGTGGTGCCGCGAGGCTTTGCGTCGTCTTTGGCGAACAATGCGCGCGCAAGCAAGACCAGCACACCGATTGTAATCGCAGCATCAGCGATATTGAAGACCAAAAACGGGCGAAACGCGCCGAAATGAAGGTCAGCATAATCAACAACATAACCGAAGCGCACCCGGTCAACCAGATTGCCGAGCGCCCCGCCAAGCACGAGACTGAGGCCGAGCGCATCAAGCCTGTTCGCCTCACGCCACAGCCAGCGTGCGACGAACAGGCTCACCGCCCCCGTCACCGCAACCAAGCCCCAGCGCATCGCGTCGCTCGACGCCTGCAACAGCCCCAGCGAAATCCCCTCATTATGAACGAGCGTGAGGTTAAAGATCGGCAGCAGTTCGATGCTGTCCCCCTCAACGCGGAGGCCAAATGGGCCAAGGACAAGCGCCTTCATGATTTGATCAATGATAAAGATGGCAGCGGCGATGAGGAGGCTGCGGGTACGAAGGTTCATCTCAAATCCTCCCCTTCTTCGCGTCTTTGCGTCTTTGCGTCTTCGCGCGAAACAAGTCAGCGGTGGTCGCGCGCGGTGAGGTTAGAAGGGGTTCACGCGAAGGCGCAAAGGCGCGAAGAGGATTATCCATTAACCACCGCCTCACACCGTCCACACAGCGCGTCATCTTCGCTAACTTCAGGAAGATGCCGCCAGCAGCGACCGCACTTGTGGTGGGCGGTTTTGGTGACACCTATCCCAACGTTATCAATCGAGTACGATAGCGCTTGTGCATCGGAGCGTATCGAGACTTCAGATTTTTCTTCTGAATAGCCAAAATCTGGAGCGCCAATGTTTTCGGTAATACTCATACTCCAGTGAACGCCCACTCCCTCCGGAAAAGCAGGGCGTTCCCCATTGCCCATATCAGCCACAATGTTGACGTCTGCACAAATGAAAAGCTCTGCCCAATCACGCGGACTTAATACTGATATGAGATTCTCAGTTAATGATAACCACACCTCGGCTTCTAGCGACGAGCCGATAATTTTATCTCGGCGCAGTGGTTCGATTGCTCCCGAAACACGTGACCGAACGGCTCGCAGAAATTCCCATTTGAGAGCTAACGTTATATCAACCCAACCCGCATCAACCTCTGGCCAATCCAGAAAATGCACTGATGCGTCGTCGTCAGGGAAGCGCGTTTGCCACACTTCTTCCGCCGTAAACACAAGCACGGGTGCGGCGTATCTCACAAGCGCGTTGAATATGATTTCTAGGGCAGTTCGATAGGCCTTCCGTTCATTCTTTTGATAGCCCGTTCTCGGATTTACGTCGCAGTAGAGCGAGTCTTTGCGGATATCGAAAAAGAAGGCGCTCAAGTCGTTATTCGCGAAATCGGTGATCAAGCGGACGTAGGTGTTGAAATCAAAATCATTCACCGCCGTTTTCAGCTTCGCATCCATATCCGCGAGCAGATGCAGCACATAGCGCTCAAGTTCGGGCATGTCCGCGACCGCGACTTTCTCCGCATCTGAAAAGCCTTCGAGCGCGCCGAGCATGTAGCGGAAGGTGTTGCGCAGTTTGCGGTATTGATCCGATACGCCCGACAGGATTTCCTTGCCGATCCGGTGATCCTCGGTAAAATCGACCGTTAACGCCCATAGCCGCAATATGTCCGCACCGCTATCGCGCATCAGGTCGGTCGGGCTGATCGTGTTGCCAAGCGATTTGGACATTTTCATGCCCTTTTGATCCATCGTAAAGCCGTGCGTCAGCACCGCCTTATACGGCGCGCGCCCGCGCGTGCCGCAGCTTTCGAGGAGTGAGGATTGGAACCAGCCGCGATGCTGATCGCTGCCTTCGAGGTAGAGATCGGCTGGGCCATCGCGGACGAGATCAGGCCATTTGCCGCTTTCCAGCACAAAGGCATGAGTGCAGCCACTATCGAACCACACATCGAGGATGTCGGTCACCCGTTCATAATCGTCGAGTTTGTAGGCATCGCCGAGGAAGCCCTGCGCGGCCTCATCGCTCCACGCGTCAACGCCTTGTTCGCGCACGGCGGCGATGATCCGCGCGTTGACGGCGGCGTCGCAGAGATATTGTCCGCTTTTGCGGTCAACGAAGAGCGTGATCGGCACCCCCCAAGCGCGCTGGCGGCTCAGCACCCAATCGGGGCGACCTTCGACCATCGCGGTGATGCGGTTCTGGCCCTTTTCGGGCACCCAGCGGGTGGCGGCGATGGCGGTGAGCGCGGTTTGACGAAGGGTCTTCTCCCTCTCCCCTTCAGGGGTGAGGGTTGGGAGAGGGGGCGTCTGTTGCGGCAACCACCGAAGCTAGCTCGGGCG
>JAYTPB010000147.1:0-12462 GCA_043747445.1 Sphingomonadales bacterium | reverse complement strand
CGCCAACATCGCGAGCAGCACCGCGACATCAGCCCCGAACCGCCCAAACATAATCGCAATCCGCGATCCCGCCGTCACTTCCTCAATTTGCCACGGCTGCTTGCGCGTCGTGTTTGACCGCAAATAGATATAACCAATCGGCAACAACAGCGTCGTTACCACAATGCCAAGCCACACCCCCAGAACTGGTGACGTGAGGATGGGAAGATGATCGCCAATCGCAATCGCAATGCCCTTGCCATCTTCGTCTGAAATCATGAAGCGCGCGCCAACCGGGGCGACAAGCAGCAGCAGCCACAGCCCCCAACTGCGCTGATAGCGCAGCACACAGGTCAAGAACGATGATCGCATGGTGGCGGATGCGCTCATGCCGGGCTGACCTTGCCCGCCTCAACGCGGAGCACTTGCGCAGCATTTGGCGCGAGCTCATCGGCCAAGTGCGTCGTCATCACGACTACTGCTGCTTTGGCACGCTCAAGGATAAGCGCACTCAGCTTTCGTGCAGTCTCACTGTCAAGTTCTGCCGTCGGTTCATCCAGCGCAAGCATCTGCGGAGCCCCGAGCATTGCCTGCGCAAAAATCAGCCGCCGCCGCATCCCGCCCGAAAAGGTTGCAATACGGTTGTTGATATCGGCGTGAAGACCAATCATGTCAGTGACCGCCCCGAACTGCGCATCGGCGGCACCCGCATCAAGCCCCTTGAGCGACGCCATGTGGAGCGCAAATTCGCGCGCGGTCAAATCTTCGGGCAGGTCAACCGCTTGCGGCGCATAACCAAGCGTCCGTCGCAACGCTGACCGCGCACCTGGCAGCGCCGCGCCGTCCCAAGTGATCGTCCCGCTCTTTGGCTTTTCTGCGGTTGCCAGCAAACGCAGCAACGTCGATTTGCCAGCCCCACTCGGCCCAATCAGGAGCGTAAATCCAATGGGAAAGTCTTGCGTGATCCCATCTAGGACGGTTTTGCGGCCATAGGATTTGCGGATGTCGGAGAGTGAGAGCGTGGTCATGAGAGTGTATTAGTTAGCTAATACAATGAATGCAAGCGATGTTGGGGTGCGGAGAAATCGCCTGCCGAGTAGAGTGTGGCTTTAAGCCCGTTTACGGTGACGAGTAAGTATTTGACTGGCTTGTTAGATAGGCAATCCGCTACACAAAGAGAGTGCCCGCAAACAAGAATCAACACTTTGTCCCCCGCTGCCACTTGCGCCCGTTTTCTGTGAATCAAGAAGGGCATGCAATTCATCTCTTTCTGACGAAAACAGGGCGACCAGTGTTTAACGCACCGATCAAAAGTCAGTGCTCACGAGACTATTTTTATGGAAAGGATCTTAAACTAGAGAAAATCCTAGACATGCTCGAAGGAGAGTATGCTCGACTTGTTCGTGATCTGGAATGTCCTGCTTACCGACTTAATGACGATGATCGATGGTTGCTGCGTCGCTTCATCTCGCTCCAATCTGCAAGAACGGCAGAGAAAGTTGCTCGTGGTTTAGCCATGATGCAAAAGATGTATGGGTTTATGCGTGAGTCAGCGCTTGCTCACGGTCAGGAATGGATTCAACCCGAGCCAACGGCACATCATGTAATGATGAATCTTATGAGATCCTTCTCTGAGGAGATGGGTACAGGTTTGCTTGATGACTTAAAAATGACGCTGATAAAGAACGAAACAAGTCGAAATTTCGTAACATCCGACAACCCGGCAATCCTGACCAACCGCTGGCACCTTCAGAAGCTGCGTCGAGAAACATTTGGAAAAAACTCGGCAGGCTTGCTTATGATGCTGCCGTTAGGGTCTCGCTTGGCTGCGATGGCATATGATCAACAAGTTTATTCCGTTAAACATGACTCTGGTTTCGTTAATATCCAAAAGGAGAGCGATGTCCTTGCGATAAACGAGCACCAATTTTTGCAAGCCGATGCAGCTATATATTTTTCTGAACCTAATGAAACCAACTGGCTGGTAAAGGAGTTTGAAATCCTTGCTAAAGATCGTTCAATTCAATGGGATGCTTTTGATGTTGCAAGTTACGATCTTTCCACGGCTACCCACGATAGATATGCAGTCGGGCCGATGTCGGAAGTCGCGCAGTCTAATGATGCAATTTTTCATCTGCGTTCCACGACGCCGTCGCCATCCAAATGGCCCTCGTTTGTCCGATTTAGGGATAGCGCCCATGGATACACTCGAGGGAGAAGCATTGTTCGCCGAGCCTACATGGAAGCAGATTCCGTTAATAGCGGCAGCTATCGACGAGTGAAGGGATGATTGGTGGTCACGATAACAGTAGAATCTGATGAGTCACCCTAACCCTCATCATCGTCGCGTTGCCACCCATTCCCTTAAGGCTTCGTCGATGCGCGATTGCCAGCCGCTGCCGCCGCTTTTGAAAAAGCCAATCACATCTTGTGACAATCGAATAGTGGTGCTTATTTTTGTCGGCTCGTTTTGCGGGCCGCGCGCCTTGCGTAGCTTTGCCGCCAATTCGGGAAACGCCTCGGCAAAGGGGCGCATTTCTGCCATATCGGCTTTGGTTAGTTCCGGATTGTCCATCACAGCCGCGACATCGGCGGGCGCAAAATCAGCTTTTTTCATGATAGCAATTTCCTTTCCTTCGTACTCGCCCTTCGGGCCGAGATGAGCGATATGGCCTCATTGCCCAGCGTCGCGAAGATTACGACGATGATGCCTTTATGTTGCCCAATGGCAGTCCAGCGACCATTCTTTGCCGGCTTGACCAAGGCCGCCAGAAAAAACTCTGGGCCGATGTCGGCAAAATCGATCCCATGTTTGGCAATATTGGCAAGCCGTTTGGGTTCGTCCCATACAATGATCATATTTATTTGTAGTAACAATTAGATTGAAAGTCAACCAATTTGACCTAAATATTGAACTCGCAAAGGAACTAACCCTCGCACCGCGTGTTATACCACGTTACCGCCCACATCCCGAAAGCCCAACATTATGACATCATCTGCCCTGCGCTATCTGGCTTTCGCCGCAGCCCTGTTCCCCGGCGCTGCATTCGCACAAGTGGCAAGCGATGCGCCGCCGCGTGATAGCGTTACTATCGGCGTTGGCGCGGCGAGCGTTCCGCGTTTTGAGGGGGCGTCTGATAATACCATCATTCCTGCCGCCGCGATCCGGGGGACGGTGTCGGGAATTTCTTTTTCGACGGTCGGCACCGGGCTTTATGTCGATCTGGTTCGCCCGCGCGCGGCGACGGGCATTGACTTCATCCTTGGCCCGGTTGCGCATGTCACGCTTAATCGCACCAGCCGGAAACGCACGCGCGATCCCCAAATCAATGCGCTTGGCAAGCTTGATGTGGCGGTAGAGCTTGGCGGTGATATTGGTATCAGCCGCACTGGCGTTTTCACCTCCGATTTTGACACGGTCAGCTTTGATGTCGCGGTGACGCATGATGTGACGGGCACGCATGACAGCCTGATCGTCACGCCAACCTTTGCCTATGCCACGCCGCTCAGCACGAAACTGTATGTCGGTGCGTCGGTTTCGGCCAATTATGTTGGAAAGGGTTATGGCCGCACCTATTTCGGCGTTGACGGCGCACAAAGCCTTGCCAGTGCGCTCCCGGTTTATGATCCTGGCAGCGGCATAAAAGACATCAACTTCGGATTGCTCAGCAACGTGTCGCTTTCGGGCGATTTACGGCGCGGGCTATCGCTGTTCGCACTAGGCAATTATGCGCGCTTGCTTGGCGATTTCGGTCGTTCGCCTGTCGTGCGTGATCGCGGCCAATGGTTTGGCGGTGTTGGACTGGCCTATACATTCTGAACGAATCTGCTTAAGCTTTGTCCATCCCCGGGGAGTCGTATGACTGAGAGGCGGTGCTGCAATGCCCGCGACCCGCTGAACCTGATCCCGTTGATGCGGGCGGAGGGAGGGAGCGGCTGAAACCCAACCGCTTTTCTCTCCGGCACATGGAGAGAGACTATGGCAGACGTTGATTTTAGAGTAGATCTGGCTCCTGAAGGAAGCCAGCGGCCAACCAAAGTAGAAATCGGCGTCACCACTGGCCCCATTCGCGGCTCCAAGAAAATCCATGTCGCCGCGCATTCGGGCAGCGGCATTCGTGTTGCGATGCGCGAAATCCATCTTGATCCGCACTGCGATGATGCGCCCGTCCGCGTCTATGACACCAGCGGGCCTTACACCGATCCCGATGTGTTGATCGATATCAACCAAGGCCTCGCGCAGCTCCGTCGCAACTGGATTATCGCACGCGGTGACGTTGAAAGCTATGACGCGCGTGAAACTCGCCCCGAGGATAACGGCCAGCTTGGCCCCGATCGCAGTGGCGGCGTTGCCCAATTCCCGAACGTCATCAAACGGCCCCTGCGCGCAAAGGCAGGCGCGAACGTCTCGCAGATGCACTATGCGCGCTTGGGGCTGATCACGCCTGAAATGGAATATGTCGCTGAGCGTGAAAACCTAGGCCGCGAACGCCTCGCCAAATATATCCGCGACGGTGAGAGCTTTGGCGCGGAAATCCCCGATTACGTCACGCCTGAATTTGTGCGTGATGAAATCGCAAGGGGTCGCGCGATCATTCCCAATAATATTAACCACCCCGAGAGCGAACCGATGGCCATCGGCCGCAATTTCCTTGTCAAGATCAATGCCAATATCGGCAATAGCGCAGTCGCATCAGACGTTGCGACCGAGGTTGACAAGATGGTCTGGTCAATCCGCTGGGGCGCGGACACGGTGATGGATTTGAGCACGGGCCGCAACATCCACGACACCCGCGAATGGATCATCCGCAATTCGCCCGTCCCCATTGGTACCGTCCCAATCTATCAGGCGCTGGAAAAGGTCGGCGGTGTGGCAGAGGCGCTCACATGGGAAGTCTTCCGCGATACGCTGATTGAGCAAGCCGAACAGGGCGTCGATTATTTCACGATCCACGCGGGCGTCCGCCTGCCCTATGTGCCGCTCGCCGCCAAACGGATGACGGGCATCGTCTCACGCGGGGGCAGCATCATGGCGAAATGGTGCCTTTATCATCACAAGGAAAGCTTCCTTTACGACCATTTCGACGACATCACTGAAATCATGAAGGCCTATGATATTGCCTACTCACTCGGCGATGGCCTGCGCCCCGGCTCTATTGCCGACGCCAATGACGAAGCGCAATTTGCCGAGCTTTATACATTGGGCGAGCTGACCCACCGCGCGTGGAAATCCGATGTGCAGGTGATGATCGAAGGGCCGGGCCATGTGCCGATGCACAAGATTAAGGAGAATATGACCAAGCAGCTTGAGGTGTGCGGCGAAGCACCGTTCTACACGCTCGGGCCGCTGACCACCGACATCGCGCCGGGTTACGATCATATCACCAGCGGCATTGGTGCGGCGATGATCGGCTGGTATGGCACTGCGATGCTCTGTTACGTCACGCCCAAGGAGCATCTCGGGCTTCCGGATCGCGACGATGTGAAGGTCGGCGTGGTAACCTATAAGCTCGCCGCGCACGCGGCGGATCTGGCCAAGGGCCACCCGGCGGCCCAAGTCCGCGACGACGCGCTGAGCAAAGCGCGCTTTGAATTCCGCTGGCGCGACCAGTTCAATCTGAGCCTCGACCCCGATACGGCGGAGCAATATCACGACCAGACGTTGCCCGCCGAGGGCGCAAAGACCGCCCATTTCTGCAGCATGTGCGGGCCAAAATTCTGCTCAATGAAGATCAGCCAGGAAGTCCGCGAATTCGCACGATTACAAAACCAAGGCAGCGACACCTTCATCGCCACCGAGGAGGCTGAAAAAGGCATGGCCGAGATGAGCAAGGTGTTCGATGAAACGGGGCGGGAATTGTATATGGGGGCAGGGGACAGGGAGCATGATTAATGTTTCTTGACATAGTCCCCACCAAAACATATTTGTAACTACAAATGGCATGGGATTGGGATGAGGCCAAAGCGGCCCGCAACTATGCGAAACACAGCGTTCGGTTTGAACTGGCCGAACTGGTTTTCGATGATCCCATGCACATCAGCGAACCCGATCCTCACCGGGATGGGGATCGCTGGCGGACAATGGGCATGGTCGGATATGCAACTTTGCTTGTTGTCCATACGTTAATTGAACCCGATCTGGACGGTGGCCGGATCATAAGCGCCCGCAAGGCAGAACCGCATGAAAGACGACAATATGAAAACGGTTATTTCTCCTAGGCTCACGCCAGAGCTTCTGGCTGAATCGCTGCGCGTGGCGGAAATGCCCGATGAGGATATCGACTTTTCCGATATTCCTCCATTGGGTGAGGGTTTCTGGAAAAACGCCGTGCGCGGCAAATTTTATCGCCCGAACAAGAAGCAGGTGACGCTGCGGCTTGATGCCGATTTGATTGAGTGGTTCAAAGCGCAACAAGGCGGCGCGCGCGGCTATCAAACCGCAATCAACGCCGCGCTGCGCAAGGTCGTTGATGGGGAGCGGGGGCAGGGGTGAGTTTGGGGTGGTAGTAAACTGTCATCGTAATCCGACAGGGAGCATGATTGAGGGATCATTGTAAGTTACTGGTTGACACCACGCTTGAAAGGCAATAGCTTACACTTATGATCCGTTCGTTCCGAAGCAAAGCGCTTGGCCGCTATTATGCATCGGGTGATACGGCAAAATTGAGTGTTCAAAACCCGGCGCGTATTCGCCGCATTCTGATTGCGCTGGGTGATGCGAAAGTGCCTGAAGATATGAACTTGCCGGGGATGCGCTTTCATGGATTGAAAGGTCAGGATCGCGGTCGGTTCGCTGTTGATGCGTCTGGAAATTGGCGGATCACATTCGGTTGGGATGGCGTTGATGCCATCGACGTTGATTTAGAGGACTACCACTGATGACCAATCCACTTGTTTGCGGCCTCGCGCCGATGCATCCCGGAGAGTTGCTGCGTGAGGATGTACTGCCTGCGCTTGGCCGTCCTAAAACCGAGATCGCCCGTCTATTGGGTATCTCACGCCAGACGCTCTATGACATTCTGAATGAAAAGCAGCCGATTACCGCGCAAATGGCGCTGCGTATCGGCAAAATGTGCGGCAACGGTGCGGACATCTGGCTCAACCTCCAACGCACTTATGATCTGCGCATGGCTGAGGCAGAGATCGGCGATGCGCTCGATGCGATACCGATGTTGAGGGCGGCTTGATGCCGATCTGATTGAGTGGTTCAAAGCGCAACAAGGCGGCGCGCGCGGCTACCAAACCGCGATCAACGCCGCGCTGCGCAAGGTGGTTGATGGGGATCGGGGGTAGGGGGTAGGGGTGAGTTTGGGGTTAAGTAAACTGTCACTGAATTCCTTCACTGAATTCCTTCACTGAATTCCTTGTGTCGCAGATCACAAACGCCACCAGGTCCGAACTTTACGTGGACGTAAGGTGTTGAAAACATAATTGATTCGAGGTCGTGAAACGATGACTGGTTCTATATGGCTCCCACTGGGTTCGCTGGCCAGTATCGCCGTGCTGGTGTGGTTTTCTTATGCGCTGGGATTTCGGGGCAAGCGCACGCTTTCTGGCGACGATGAACTGATGGCTCTAAGCCAGGCTTATGGCGGCGCGCGCGAATTCGTGACGGATGTCGACCGGGCAAGCGCGATCGCGATGCTGCACGATGGCCGCGTTTTTCTTTGCAAGGTCGTCGGGAATGCGATTGTTACACGGGTATATTCAAAAGATGAGATTGCATTGGTTGCCGATTATCGCCCGAAGCGCGATCATGTGCGGGGGATATCGTTTCAATTCAAAGACCCCGGATTTCCTTCTTTGAAGTTGGAAGTGCCGGGCGAAGTTTTGCCACAATGGTTTGAGGACCTGAAAAGAAAGTAAGGATGAAATGATCCCTGACACCCCCGACTGGGCCAAAGCCCCAATCCTTGGCGTTGCCCTTTTTGCGACCATATTTTTCATAATCGCCGAAATGCTAAAAACCCGGCGGCGCAATCCCGGTGCTTATGAGTATCGCGATACGGCGGCATCGCTGCTGATGGGCTTTGGCAGCCTTGTGGCGGGGTTGATTTATGCTGGCGCGCATCTGGCCATCATTCTCGGCGCTTATGAGTTTCGCCTGTTTAATATCGGCTGGACGTGGTGGGCGATGATCATCTGCTTCTTCGCGGTGGATCTTAAATATTATATCAGCCACCGTCTTGCACACGAGCGCCGACTGTGGTGGGCAAGCCATGTTGCGCACCATTCATCGCAGCATTTCAATTTATCGACCGCGCTGCGTCAGTCTTGGACGGATTTATTCGGGATTGGGTTATGGGTTGGTCTACCGCTGTATTTCATCGGCTTTCCGCCTGCGATGATTATTCTGTTCACAGGGATCACTGCCGCTTATCAAATCTGGGTGCATACCGAGCAGGTCGAGACAATCGGGCCGTTTGAATGGATATTGAATACGGCATCGCACCACCGCGTTCACCATGCCACCAACCCGCAATATATCGACTCCAACCATGGCGGCTTTCTGATCATCTGGGATCGGATGTTTGGGACATTTGTCGCAGAGGATGAAAAAGACCCTTGCCAATACGGTATCACTTCCAATCTTGGTACCTTCAATCTTGCTCGCATTGCGACACACGAATGGATCGCGATGGGTCAGGATGTGCGCAAGGCGCGGTCGCTGCGCGACGCCTTTTGGTATGTATTTGGTGCGCCGGGATGGACACCTGATGGTTCGCGGGAGACGTCACGCACCATGAAGGAGAAATGGGCGAAGGAAAAATGGGCAAGCGAAAATGAAACGATCGTACCAGCCGAATGATCGCCGCTGACGTGGCGGGCGCGCTGTTATCAATCGTGACTGTGCAGTCCCTTTCCGGGCATGGCTGTTGAGCGCCTTGCTGCCGACACATTTTGCGCTGAGCGAAATGCTTCTCGCTGTGGCTGGCAGTTTTGCCATTGTTCGGGCGGGACGTATCAGCGCATGGTTTGCCATTGGCCTTGCACCCGTCGCGCTTGCAGGGCTGGTCGGGGCCATCCGCATCGCTGCCGGGATGACGGGCTTCATAGTCGATCTTCATGGCTTTTTATCACGCCCAGCCGCGCTGTTTGGTCTTGCTTGTCTCGTCGCGGTATTGCTGCGACGGACGGTTTGGCTGCCTCCGGTCTTGGGCATCAGTGCTATGGCTATCGCTACGTTCGCCCCAGCGACGACGCCGCTGCTCTTTATTGGGTTGACAGCCGCAGGCGCAGTGCTGACTTATCGCGCCGCCAAGACACGTCGTATGCTGGCCGCCTTTAGCTTTTCCGGGTTGTTGATCGCAATTCTAGTCAGCGCACCCTTTCGCAGCGGCCAACCGGCGCTTGCATGGCATCTGTTTCACATATCTGTCGCTGTGTGGTTCGTGCTCGTTGCGACTTTTGTCATCCCTGTTTTGCAAAAACGATAGAGTGATTGGGGCGTGAATTACGCCGAATTGCGGTGTCACGAATTAACAAATTACGGACAGAAATTACCAAATATGTAATTACGGTAACAGTGCACTAATTATTTGTCTCCTCCACAGCATACCCGCTCCCGCGCTTCCCCCGCCACGCAAGCGACTGCGTATTGAGCGCCCACAAATCCGTTTCACTCGCCACCACGCGTTCGGCCAGCTTTACGCCAGCCGCCAGTTGCTCAATATCGATATATTTGTAAGCAGGGCGGCCTTGCACAACCCTATCCCATCGTCCCTCATGCACAGCGTCGAGCAGAATGCGCATGAAGCAATGGTCGGCGCTGACCGGCCAGCGGCGTAGCTTTGCCAGCGCAGGCAAGGTCTGCCGGGTCAAGGTCAGCCACTCCGCTTCCAGCCGCGCGCGTTCCAGCGCGTCGCAGTCACCACCAAGCAAATCGCTCACGCTATCCCCCAATCGCTTCTTCAATCCACGCTCTTGCATCGGGGAAATTGCGCTCCACTTCGGGTAAATCATTCACACACAGAAACTTAATCTCGTGCCGTTCGGCTCTGCCTAGATAGGCGTGGACATCTTCGACTGACCATTGATCAAGCGCGCCGACGGCCACGTGCAGATAATCGCGTGTATCAAGAATCGCCGCATTTCCCGAGGCGAGGCAGGCGTGGTTGTGCAGGCTTTGGGGAAGGAATTGTTCGGTGCAGCGAAAGCGGAAACCGGCATTGCGACTGCATTCTTGCGGGTAAGTTTCAAACAGTTCGGCCATCACCGAACGTAGCATGGGATGGACGACATGCGCGCTTTCAAACACATGGTCTGCGGCATAGCCGATCATATCGGCGGCGTTGATCTGATTAAAGTGGTTCATCAGGCTCGCGTCGTCTCGACTGGTGCTGCACTCGGCCAAGCGAGCGTGATCAACCCATTTGCCGCGCAAAACCGGGCCGTTTTCCGCGAAGAAGTCCGCCACCGTAACCGGTGCAGTCAGGAACACATCGTCGTTAAAGTAGAGGAAGTGCTCAGCAAGCCCCGATATTCGCCACAGCACCGTTTCGATGGAAAGCGAGTTGAAGGTGGGCAGTGCGTCCTCGTAACCCGCAAATATCTCACGATGATCAATGATCGCGATCTTCGCGGAAAATTCAGGCGGCAGCGTCGCGATAACTGGAATTTGGTTGTCTGTCACAATCCAGATGCGCCGCACCCAAGGCGCATGATTGGCGATTGAGGCGACGCAAAAATTGAGTTCATCGCTGCACACCCAGCGGTGTGGGTTGGTTCCATTATCATGCAGCGGCGTTTGTGCCTGTGTAAGGCAATGGTCGCGTTTCCGTTTATGAGCAGGGTCAGACCCATCAACCCACGTTATTACTGCATCGACATCAAACATACTAGGGCTCTTCAAACACTGTTTAAGCCGTCATAAATTTGTAATAGCGATTTGGGAAACGCTAACTGCGTGGTGCGGTGGAACCCCAGATGCGCAAAATCTATTATGAAACTGTACAGAAGTTGCATATCGGCGCGGAAATTATCCTACGCGTCTTATTGCGTGTCCAGCTTTGCCAGCAACATCTCGGCCGCTTTTTGCGATGATGCCGGATTTTGGCCCGTGATCAAAAGCCCATCCTCAACAACATGGACGCCCCAATCGCTCACGCTGCTATACAGTCCGCCGCGTTCTTTGAGCATATCTTCGAGGAGGAATGGCACAACGTCTGTCAGGCCAGAGGCGGCTTCTTCGCTGTTGCTGAACCCGGTGACTTTTTTGCCGTGAACCAACGCCGCGCCGTCCGCGCTCTTTACGTCACGCAAGATGCCCGGCGCGTGGCAGACAGCGGCGACGGGTTTGCCAGCGGCGATCATCGCTTCAATGAGGGCGATAGAATCGGCATCATTCGTAAGATCCCACAATGGGCCGTGCCCGCCAGGATAGAAAACGGCGTCATAATCTGTTGCATCAATTGCAGAAAGCATATGCGTATGTGCGAGCAAGTCGGTGGCTTGCACGTCTTCCTTGAAACGTTTGGTGGCTTCGGTTTGCGCATCGGGCGCATTGCTTTTGGGGTCAAGCGGCGGTTGCCCGCCTTTGGGCGAGGCGAGTGTGATCTCTGCCCCGGCATCCTTGAAAACATAATAAGGTGCGGCAAATTCCTCAAGCCAAAAGCCCGTTTTCTTGCCCGTGTCACCAAGCGTATCGTGCGACGTCAGGATCATCAGAATCTTCATGGCTTACTCCATCGGGGAAAAATCGGGCAGGACGATTGTGGAGTAAACGTGAGAGATGATGATAGGTTCCCCCTATCGCCGTGTAAGCGGCTCCATCGGCTGCACGACATAGCGCGCCCAGACATAAGGCCACGGCACGATGAAAAAGGCGATGATGATGCCGATGCAGTCATAAAACAGCCCTTCGATATCGATATTCCATTTGCCCGCCATCCACGCCCGGCCCGCGATCAGGATGATCCAGACGGTCTTCCACAGCATTTCATAAAGCATCAGTGGCAACATCTGGAGCGGATAGCGGACGCCGAGCAGGCTCATCACGGCAAGGGCGGCGAGCATCGATTTGGCAAGGCCGCGCATCACATCCCAATCGGCGGATTCAAACAGCAATTGCGGCCACACAAACATGCCGCCCATGATCACGGCCATCAATAGAAAGAGGAACCGCATCGCGTTGATCCGCCACAAGGCAACGGGCGGGAAGGTGTGGTCGGGCGATTGCATGTTAGCTTCCTTCGAGGGCATTGCTGTGTTGGTGTATTATAGCACTGTGTCTGTCAAGTGGTAGGATGTTTTGGTGACTACGCACCCTCCCGAGAGATTCCCGAAACTCCGTAGTGCTTCGGCAAAGCTTTCATGCGCTATGTTTGGCGAGTCTGTAACTGGAGATGTGATGACAATGGAATTTGTGCCAACCCGTGCTGCCGCGCTTGATCGGTTGGGTGCGTTTGTGCCGCGTGCCGGGCGGCTTTATGCTGATGGGCGCAATGTTGATAACGGCCCTGATGCGCATCAGGCGGTGTCGAT
>JAYTPB010000146.1:0-21832 GCA_043747445.1 Sphingomonadales bacterium | reverse complement strand
GCCTGTGTTGCGCGATTGAAGGGCGATTTGTCATAGCTGCGCCCGCCAATCATCGCGACCACTTCACCATTTGGTCGCATTGCGACAAGCGCAACCTGAGCCTTGCCGAGCGGCGCACCGCCAACCACCCGGCGGGCGATTTTCTGAAGGCGGGTATCAAGCGTCGTCGTGACGCGTTCATTGCCATAGCCTTCTTCGATCAGCGCGCGGGCACGCGGCATTGCCCAATCTGCAAAATAGGTGCCGGTGGGAAGGTCAGGACGAATGCGGACGTCAATACCCGCAGGCGACGTCGCGCGCGCTTTGGCCTCACTGAGCGCGCCGGTCGCGACCATCGCGGTAATCACCATCTGCGCGCGTTTGCGTGCCGCTTTCAGATTGCGCGTTGGGGCAAGGCGGGAAGGCGCCTGCACTAGCCCAGCAAGCATCGCCGCTTGAGGTAGCGTCAGGCGTTCAGGCTGGCGAAAGAAATAATGGAGCGATGCCGCGCGCAAACCGTAAACATTGTCCCCAAAATAAACGTTCGAGAGATAGCGTTCGAGGATTTGATCCTTGGTCAGCCAGCCCTCAAGCCAGAACGCGATCAGCACTTCACGCCCTTTACGGGTGAGGCTGCGTTCGGGGGTGAGGAACGTGATTTTGGCAAGCTGCTGCGTGATCGTGCTGCCGCCCTGCGTAATTCCGTCGCCGCGAATATTGCTCCAGAGCGCGCGGGCAAATCCGCGCGGATCAACGCCCAAGTGGCTGTAAAACCGCCGATCTTCAATCGCGAGAAAGGCTTTGGTCACATGGGCGGGCAAAGTTTTGATTTTCACCGGCGCGCCAATCACTGCGCCATTGCGTGCGATCGGCTGACCGTCGGCTGCGAGCAGAGTTAGTTGGGGCGGGGCGATGGGTTGGAGCGATTTTGAAAGCGGCGCGGTGACGGCAAGCCATAGGAACAGCACAATAAAAACGAGCAGCGCCGCGCCGACGCCGCGCTTGATCCATAGCCAGCGCTTCGCCAGGCGAGATGGCGGCGGCGGCGCAAATTCGGGAGGCAGAGTGGGCCATGGCCCTTGGTGCGACGGCGGCGGAACCCAGCGATAGTCATCCGGGACGTCAAGCGTGTGCGTATTGGAACTGGACAGCCGGTCATTCATCACCGGCTGTATTATCTCAATATTACAGCAAAGGGGAGAGGGAAAATGAGCGGCCTAAATTCAGCCGGTTTTGCGGAACTCTGTCACCGTCGTATCAACGCCTTTGGTCTGCGTGCGGTACGATGGCAGTAAGTTGCGTTCGGCAAGCAGTGTGCGGGTTTGCGCAATTGAGGCAGGCTTGCCAAAGTGCCAGCCTTGGCCTTTATGACAGCCAAGTTGACGCAAACGTTCTTCGATCTGCGCGTCTTCAATGCCTTCTGCCGTCACGGGTAGGCCAAGGCTATCACCAAGCCGCGTGATCGCGTTAACGATGGCCGCACTTTCAGCATTTTCGAGGATTGAGGTGACAAAGCTTTTGTCAATCTTGATCCGGTCAAACGGCAGTGCGCGCAAATGGGCGAGCGAGCTATAACCAGTGCCAAAATCATCAAGCGCCAGACGAATGCCTTGGTTCTTAAGACTTCCAACGATTGACTGTGCCAGTGCCAGATTTTCAAACAGCGAGGTTTCGGTGATTTCAATCTCTAGCCGGTTGGCAGGGAACCCCGTTTCAACCAGAAGCTTGACGATTTTCTGAGCGAGCCAAGGGTCTTTCAACTGGCTTGGCGAGATGTTGACCGAGATCGTCAGCGCTTGATCCCAAGTCTTGGCCTCTTCAAGGGCTTGACGCATCACTGACATTGATAGGTCTGCAATCATGCCAGTTTCTTCGGCAATCGGTATAAAGCTGTCAGGCGGAACCAGCCCGCGTGTCGGGTGATCCCAACGCGCCAGCACTTCAAACCCGCCGAGTCGCCCGGTGGTCAGATCAATCTGCTGTTCAAAATAGGGCACGAATTCGCCGCGCGGAATGCCAACGCGCATCCCCGATTCGACTTCGTTGCGGACTTGGAGATTATACTCCATCGACGCGTCGAACCAGGCAAAGCGATTGCGGCCCTGATGCTTCGCTTCATACATCGCGATGTCGGCACGGCGCGTGAGTGCATCAATCGTCTCACAGTCAGCAGCACTGTGCGCGATGCCAACAGAAACGCTGATATGGGCAAAAATGCCGTCTGCATCAAATGGTTGTGAGAGCCGCGCAACGATGGCTTCGGCAACACGTTCAACAATATCAGGATTGGCGGTGTCAAAAACGAAAGCACAGGCGAATTCATCTCCGCCGAGCCGCGCCGCAATTGAATTTGGCGGCATCAGGCCAGCGACTTCGGCCGCAACTGATTTGAGCAGCGCATCGCCAATCGCGTGACCGTGCACGTCGTTGACGTTCTTGAAATTATCGAGATCAAGCACCAGCATCGCGAGTGATTTTTGACGGCGGATCGCTTTGCTTAGCAATTCGGCGCCATTTTCGGCGAGTGATCGGCGGTTGTGAAAGCCCGTCAGGGGATCGCGCAGCGCAAGCACTTGAGCGCGTTCCTCGGCGGCTTTGCGCTCTTCAACTTCGCGGGTGAGATCTTGATAGCGCCGCCAGCCAAACAGCATCAGCGCGATGTTAAGCAGAAGCGCAACCGTCAGTGTATTATCCGCTCCGCCGCCAACGCCCGTAATCATCTCGATTGTGGAGGTGACAACCGATGTTCCGGTGCCAACAAACATGATGATCGCGGCAACGACGATCCCACCGGTCACAATATCACGTTGCGCTGCTTGCGCAGGTGAAGCGCCCGTGGTTTTGTCCCGCTTGATGATTGTGCTCACTGAATACGCCCCGTTTCAAACTCGAATAGGAATGTGGATAGCAGCGCCATGTAAAGAAGCCGTTAATCCTGCCGCAATCTCTTCACCGCGCGTGATTGACGATTGATCATGATGTGACTAAAGCGGCGATGCTTTCTGCGAAGAAAGATAGATTTTTGCACGCCCAAGGGCGACGCTGACCGGCGAGGTTTCGCCCGTCGGCGTTTTTTGTTTGGCGTGAGTGAAGGGCATAAAGACGCATGTTTGAGAGTTTGAGCGAACGGCTTGGCGGCGTTTTTGATCGTCTGCGTGGGCGCGGTGCGCTCAATGAAGCTGACGTTCGTGAGGCTATGCGCGAAGTGCGAGTCGCACTGCTTGAGGCTGACGTGGCGCTGCCGGTTGTACGTTCGTTTATCGATAGCGTTACCGAAAAAGCGGTTGGCCAGTCAGTTCTCAAATCAATCACGCCGGGTCAGCAGGTCGTTAAGATCGTCAATGACGCGCTGATCGAGATGCTCGGTTCGGAAGCATCTGAACTTGATCTTGCGGTAAACCCGCCTGCGATCATTATGATGGTCGGTCTGCAAGGTTCAGGCAAGACAACGACCACCGCCAAAATCGCCAAGCGTCTGACCGAGAAAGATCGCAAGAAAGTGCTGATGGCGTCGCTCGACGTCAATCGTCCCGCTGCGCAGGAACAGCTTGCGGTGCTTGGCACGCAGGTGAGCGTCGCGACGCTGCCGATTGTGGCGGGGCAACAGCCCGTTGATATTGCGCGGCGCGCGCTTCAGGCGGCAAAGCTTCAAGGCTATGACGTACTGATGCTTGATACGGCGGGTCGGCTTCACGTCGATACGCAGTTAATGGATGAGATGAAGGCCGTTGCCCAAGTCTCGGAGCCTGCTGAAATCCTTCTCGTGGTTGATGCGCTGACGGGCCAAGATGCGGTCAATGTCGCGAAGAATTTCACTGAGCAAGTCCCGCTGACCGGCGTTGTCCTCACCCGGATGGACGGTGATGCGCGCGGTGGTGCTGCGCTTTCAATGCGCGCGGTTACTGGCAAGCCGATAAAGTTCGTTGGGGTGGGTGAAAAGCTTGACGCGCTTGATGTCTTCCACCCAAGCCGCGTTGCCAGCCGCATCCTCGGCATGGGCGATGTCGTCAGCCTGGTTGAGCGCGCCGCCGATGTGTTTCAGCAAGAAGAAGCTGAGGCAATGGCCGAAAAAATGGCCAAGGGTCAGTTCGATATGAACGATCTGCGCCAACAGCTTAAGCAGATGCAGCGGATGGGTGGGCTTGGCGCGCTGGCAGGCATGATTCCGGGCATGAAAAAAGCACAGGCGGCAATGGCGTCAAGCAATGTTGATGACCGTGTGTTGATCCGGATGGACGCGATGATCGGATCAATGACGCCCAAGGAACGCAGCAAGCCCGAACTCCTTCAGGCCAAGCGCAAAATCCGCATCGCCAAGGGCAGCGGTACAACAGTGCAGGACGTCAACAAGCTTCTTAAAATGCATCAGGAAATGGCGGGTGCGATGAAGAAAATCAAAAAAATGGGTGGAATGAAAGGGCTTGGCGCAATGCTGGGTCGCGGGGGTGGCCTTGGCGGGCTGCTCGGCGGCGGCGGTATGCCCCAAGGTCTACCGCCCGGTTTTGATCAGATAATGGGTAAAAAATAGCGCTCATCCTGAGCGGAATTTTAGAGTTTAATCAAAGGAAGATATAAAATGGCAGTTTCAATTCGTTTGTCGCGTGGTGGTTCAAAAAAGCGCCCTTATTACCGCATCGTCGTTGCCGATGCGCGCAGCCCGCGCGATGGCAACTTCATCGAAAAGATTGGCACGTATAACCCGCTCCTCGCCAAGGATGATGAAAAGCGCGTTACGCTCAACGCTGAACGTGCCAAACATTGGCTGAGCGTTGGCGCGCAGCCAACCGACCGCGTCCACCGCTTCCTTGATAAGGCTGGCGTGCTTGAGCGCACCGCGCGCAACAATCCAACCAAGGGCAAGCCCGGCGAAAAGGCGCTTGAGCGCATCGAAGAGAATGAAAAGAAGGCCGCCGCTGCTGTAGAAGCCGAAGCCGCTGCAAAGGTTGCGGCCGCAGAAGCTGCAGAAGCTGAAAAGGCCGCTGCTGCTGAGGCCGCTGAGGCTGAAAAGGCTGCCGCTGCCGAAGCCGCCGCTGCACCAGCGCCTGAACCAGAAGTTGTGGTTGAAGAAGTCGCTGCTGAAGCAGCTCCTGAAGTTCCTGCCGATGCGCCCGTTGAAGTGCCTGCTGACATACCCGCAGATGCCCCAGCCGACGTGCCCGTCGAAGTTCCAGCCGATGCGCCGATTGAAGCGCCAGCGGATGCGCCGATTGAAGAACCAAAAGCCTAACCCTTGTCGAACGCCAAACCCATCACGCTTGCCGTCATTATCGGCGCGCACGGCGTGATGGGGGAAGTGCGCCTCAAACTCTTTGCCCAAGGCGAAGAGAGCGTGACGGCGCATAAATCCTTTACTGACGGCAGGCTCACGCTCAAAAGCCTGCGTCCCGGCAATAACGGCGCCATCGCGCGTTTTGCCGAAATCAATGACCGCAACGCCGCCGAAGCTGCGCGCGGCACCGAACTCACCGTTCTCCGTGAGGCGCTCCCCCCGCTTGGCGAGGGAGAATATTATCATGCCGATCTTCTCGGCCTTCCCTGTGTCTCAACAACGGGCGAAGATTTGGGCGTGTGCGTCGCCATCGAAAATTTCGGTGCTGGAGACGTTATTGAGGTTGAACGCCCCACCGAAGACGGAAAACCTGGCAAACGCTTCATGGTGCCAATGAAGCCCGAAGCGGTGCCGGAGTGGGGTGAACGAATATTGATTGACGCGCTGTTTATCGTATAGTATATACATGACGTATATACGGAGTGTGTTATGAACGAATATCCTGACAATCGGCTGCGTGAAATGCCAATGCCATTCAAGGCGCAGGAGCCTTGGCCTGCTGCGCCTGCGCGCATTTCACCCGAAACTGCGAAATTGCGTGCCAAGATCTTCAAATCGGGCAATTCGCTTGCGCTGCGGCTGCCCGCAGCACTTGGGCTGGAGGCTGGCATGGAAATGGAACTGATGGTGCAACCCGGTGGTGGTTATTTGCTCAATCCGGTGGCCGCAAAGAAGAAGAAATTCAACATCGAAAAGGTGTTGGGCTGCGCGATTGGTTCGGGCTTGCAATTCATCAAGCCCGAGGATCGCATCTTCAAAGAGCGGCCGTTGCTTTGGGATGATCCGGAGTGGCGCGCCAAATATATGCCTGATATGCCCGGCGAATGAAATATCTGCTCGATAGCAACATCCTGATTGCGCTCGGGCTTGATACAAGCCGACCCTTGGCGAAGCGCGTGGCCGATTGCGATGAGGGCGATCTGGTGACATCGGTGATTGCCTATGCCGAGGTGCTCCACGGATCAGTCCGCGGTAAGCCGCCGTCATTCGTCGGGCTCGAAGCGTTGATCGAAGAAGTGCCGGTCATGCCCTTCGACTATGCCGCCGCGCGCGCCTACGCGACGCTGCGCTTCCGCCGTGCAAGCTACGATCATCTGATCGCGGCCCACGCGCTTGCATTGGGGTTGACCGTGGTGACCGACAATGAAGCCGACTTCGCCGATGTGCCAGGGTTGAAGGTTGAGAATTGGACGGTTTGATGGGCGGTCTCATCTTGGTAGGCCTGATAGCGGGCGCAATATTGCTTCTGTCCACAGCCTTGGTAAGTGGTCTGTCTGCATGGCTCATTTCTAAAATGAAGCCCTCACTCACAAGCGTAACTATTGTCAGATTATCTGCCGCAGTCGTCCCGGTTTTTGCTGGCGCTTGCCTTCTATTGATGATCGTCACACCAATCGGTGTCGATGATAATGGCCCTCAGATCCAAGGCGGAATAATTATTGCTCTGGGTTTCGTTATCTTCGCTACTTTTAGTTTTTCAGTTGGATCGGTTATAGCCCGATTTGTGCTCGGCTTAAGTGGTGTCAAATGACCTTCCACGCCCAAATTCTTACGCTCTATCCTGAGATGTTTCCCGGCCCGCTTGGCGTGTCGCTTGCGGGGCGGGCGTTGGCGGAGGGGGTGTGGTCTTGTGCGCCGATCCATATCCGTGACTTTGCAACCGATAAGCACCGGACTGTGGATGATACGCCTGCGGGCGGCGGGGCGGGGATGGTGCTTAGGGCAGATGTGTTGGCGGCAGCGGTTGATTATGCGGTGGGGGAGATGGCTAGAAAGTCCTCTCCCCTTCAGGGGAGAGGGTTGGGAGAGGGGGCTATTGCAATCAAGGGCGACGAACGCTTTGACAGTCCCCTCTCCCCTGCCCTCTCCCCTGAAGGGGAGAGGGAGAAGTTGTTCGCCCCCATCCTCGCGATGACGCCGCGCGGCACGCCCATTACCCAAGCGCGCATCCGCGAGATTGCGGCTGGCCCCGGCGTCACCATTCTCTGCGGCCGCTTCGAGGGATTTGACGAGCGGATTTTTGAGGCGCGCGATATTGAGCAAGTTTCAGTGGGGGACATCGTACTTTCGGGCGGGGAGCCTGCCGCGCTGATGATCCTTGATGCTTGCATTCGTTTGCTTCCCGGCGTAATGGGCGCGACTTATAGCGGGATTGAGGAGTCGTTTGAGAACGGTCTTCTTGAATATCCGCAGTACACCCGACCTGCGCAGTGGGAAGGGCGTATGATCCCGCAAGTGTTGCGATCGGGGGATCATGCGAAGGTGGAAAGCTGGCGTAAAGCCCAGTCCGAAGCCGACACACGGTTACGCAGACCGGATCTTTGGGAGCGCCATGTTGGGGCTCGGGTTCAGTCTGCCTCTGACGCGCGACGAGAGAATAAGGACTAACTGGGGCATGAACCTCATCCAAACGCTTGAGGCGGAGCAAATCGCCAAGTTTCACGAAACCAAATCGATTCCCGATTTTCGTCCCGGCGACACATTGAAGGTCGGCGTGAAGGTTGTTGAAGGTGAACGCACCCGCGTTCAGAATTATGAAGGTGTCTGCATCGCGCGTGCCAATCGCGGCATGGGTTCGAGCTTCACCGTCCGTAAGATTTCATTCGGTGAAGGCGTGGAACGTGTATTCCCGCTTTATTCGCCAAACATCGACAGCATTGAAGTGATCCGTAAAGGTGCCGTGCGTCGAGCGAAGCTTTACTATCTGCGCGGTCGTCGCGGCAAATCGGCGCGTATCGCCGAGCGTCGTGATACCCGCCCTGCGAAAACTACAGGCACCGCAGAGTAGGCCGATCGCCTCGCAACAACCATTCAATCTTGATTGAACGGGCGTCGCTGGCGAAAGCTGGCGACGCCTTTTCACTTTTGGGGGATATCTTATGCGCTCTGTTCTAATCATTGCTGGCCTGATGGCCCTCTGGAGTCCCCCGATTATGGCGCAGGATGCCAAACCGCTTTCGCTCGAACGCATTTTTGCGTCGCCGTCGATCAATGGGCCAACGCCGCGCGCGGTGAAGCTTTCGCCCGATGGCAGCTTGCTGACCAGCCTGCGCCCGCGCGATGAGGATCGCGAACGCTTTGATCTGTGGGCGACAGACACCAAAACAGGCAAATCGCGGATGCTGGTTGACAGTCTGAAGTTTGGCGCGGGCGGCGAACTGTCCGAAGCCGAAAAAATGCAGCGTGAGCGCGCACGGATTGGTGGGAGCAAGGGGATCGTCGTCTATGACTGGTCACCCGATAGCAAGACCATCCTCGTGCCGCTTGATGGCGATCTGTTCATTGCTGACCTCAACGGTGATGTGAAACGCTTGGGCATCGCTGACGGCGATGTGCTCGATGCGAGCGTCAGCCCCAAGGGCGGCTATGTCTCGTTCGTGCGCGATCAGAATTTCTATGTGGTGAAGCGCGTCGGCGGCAAGGAACAAGCCCTGACGAGCGACGGCGGCGGCACGATCAGTTGGGGTGTTGCCGAATTCGTCGCGCAAGAGGAAATGGATCGCACCAAGGGCGCGTGGTGGTCACCCGACGACAGCCGCATCGCGCTCGCCCGCGTTGATGAAAGCGGGGTTGATATCGTCAGCCGCGCGGCGATTGGCGCAGAGGGTACGAAGCTTTTTGACCAGCGTTACCCGCGCGCTGGCACCAATAATGCGAAGGTCGATCTCTACATCGTTTCCGTAAACGGCGGCGAAAAGATCAAGGTCGATCTCGGCAGCAATGCCGACATTTACCTCGCCCGCGTTGATTGGCGGCCTGATGGTAAGTCACTGATCGTGCAGCGGCAGTCGCGCGATCAAAAGACGCTAGATGTGCTTGAAGTTGACGCCGCGAGCGGCACGGCGCGGATACTTTTTACGGAAAACGCAAATACATGGCTTAATCTTCATGAAAACCTGCGTTTTTTGAAGGATGGTAGCCTGCTCTGGACATCCGAACGTGATGGCTTCAATCATATCTATCGCTGGAATGCGGGCAACTGGGATCAACTTACTAAGGGCGATTGGATGGTGCGCGCTGTTGTCGGCGTTGATGAGGCAACGGGTACGGTGAGCTTCACGGGCAACAAAGACAATCCAACGCAGCAGCATTTATTCTCAGTACCACTCAAGGGCGGCGCAGTGACTCAGCTTACGCCCGAAGGCTGGTGGCATGATGTGACGATGAACAAAACCACGAACCGTGCAATCATCCGCCGATCAAACCCGAACCAGCCCGAACAGATTTTCCTCGCTGATGCGCGCGCAAAAATGATCAGTTGGATTGAAGAAAACAAGCTCGACGCAAAGCATCCTTACGCGCCCTATCTCGCGGGGCACGTAAAGCCTGAATTTGGCACGATAACGGCGGCGGATGGCAGCATCCTCCAAACCAAGCTGCTTCGTCCAAAAGCAGAGCCGGGCAAGCGTCATCCCGTGTTCGTCCAAGTTTACGGTGGCCCCGGTGCTGGCCGACAAGTGACGGGCGGCTGGGGCGGTGCGCTTCAGCAATATCTGGTGGATCGCGGCTGGATCGTCTTTTCAGTCGATGGGCGCGGCACGCCAGATCGCGGGAAGGCGTTTGAGGATCAAATCCATCAAGCAATGGGCAGCGTCGAAGTCGCTGATCAAATGACAGGCGTTGCGTGGCTCAAACAGCAGCCCTTCGTCGACCGTGAGCGCATTGTAGTCTGCGGCTGGTCATACGGCGGCTATATGACGCTCAAACTGCTTGAGACGGCTCCGGGTGCGTTCGCAGCAGGCGTAAGTGGCGCACCGGTAACTAACTGGGAGCTTTACGATACCCATTATACCGAGCGCTACATGGGTGATCCGCGCAAAGTGCCAGAAGCGTATAAGGCGTCAAATGTTGTGCCACATGCGGCCAAGATTGCTGATCCGCTGCTTCTCATTCACGGGATGGCTGATGATAATGTTGTGTTCGATCATTCGACATCATTGATGGCCGCGCTTCAGGGCAATGCGCAGCGATTTGAAACGATGGTCTATCCGGGGCAAACCCACCGCGTGGCGGGGCCGAAAGTCAGCGTCCATTTGTGGAACGGCATCCTTGATTTTCTTGACCGCAGCACCGCAAAGCCAAAGGCGCGATAAATGTTGACCCCAACCGATATGAAATTGCTTCAGGATGCCTATGCGCTTCTGCAATCGGGCGATGTCGCAGGCGCGCAGGCAAAGCTCGCGACCTTGCCCGAGGACAAATTGCAGCATCCCGATGTTGTACATCTGCTCGCACTGATCATGATTGCGCTTGGTGAAACGGGCGAAGCGCGCGATTTTCTTGAGTATGCGGTGAGAGAGGCTCCCAAGGCCCCCTCAATCTGGTTGACCTATGGCAATTTGCTCGGCGATCTTGGCGATATTCACGGCGCGTTTGCGGCATTAGAACGTGCGGCAACGCTTGATCCGCGTTCGCCCGATCCGCTGTTCAATCTAGGCCTGACGGCTCTAAATGCAGGCTGGCTTGATCATGCGCATTCGGCATTTCAGCGGGCCGAGAAGATTGCCCCAGCCAATACAGCCATTCGCAATGCACGCGGGCTTCTCGAGCAACAGCGCGGCAACCCTGACGGCGCGATCAAGCATTATCATGAGGCAATTCTGATCGACCCACGTGATGCCCGCAGTCGGCACAATATGGGCGCAGCGCTACGCAGCGTTGATCAGACCGAGGCAGCGCTTGAACAGATTGAACTTGCCATCGCGCTTGGCTCAATGGCCCCTGAAAGCTTCACGATCCGCGCGCATTTGCTTGCCGAGCTTGGTCGTTTTCATGAAGCGGTTGGCCAATATCATGAGGTGGTGAAGGCCGTTCCCGAACATCTCGACGCGCATGAAACGCTTGCGCGGCTAATGCCTCAACTCGGCGTTGCTGATGTCGCGCTTGAAAGTTATAAGCGCGCGCTGGCCAGCGGGCCGGTGTCGCCAGAGCTTTGGCATTCTGCGCTGTCAGCGGCGAAAGATGTCGGCGATAACGCGCAACTTTTGAGTTGGGCACATGATGCTGAAACCGCGATTGGTGCGCAGCCAGAGTTTACACTTGCAAAGGCAACCGCGCTTGGCCGCACTGGCGACCCCAAGGGCGCGCTTGCGTTGCTGCAAGCGTTAGTGAAAACATCGCCAGACAGCGCCCCGATCCATGCACATTTATGCCATACACTGCTCATGCTGGGCGACCCCAAGAAGGCCGAAGCCCATGCCCTGCGCGCAACACAGCTTGCGCCGCTTGATCAATTTGGCTGGTCATATCTCACGATTATCTGGCGTCTTCTGAATGATCCGCGTGAGGCGTGGCTTGCCGATTATGAGCGGCTGGTGATGTCGGTTGATCTCGATCCCGAAGACGCGGGCGAGGCTGCGGCTTGGTTTACGCCACTGCGTGCCTCGGTTGAGCAGCTTCATACGACGATGGCGCATCCGGCTGAACAATCGCTGCGCGGCGGCACCCAGACACGCGGGAACATCTTTGAGAAGCGCAATCCCGACATGCGCGGCTTTGCCGATCATGTCCGTCAAGCGGTTGCGTCAATGTTACCGCGCCTGCCGCAGGATGAGACGCATCCTTTCCTGCGTCGTAACTCAGGCCAGATCAAATTTGCGGGTTCATGGTCGGTGCGGCTGGCGAGTAGCGGATTTCACACCAACCATATTCATCAATCGGGCTGGCTCAGCAGCGCATTTTACCTGACACTTCCGCCCGAAGTCGGCACTTCGCAAGCCGGTGCATTGACGTTTGGTGTGCCTGACGCCGCGTTCGGGCTAAATCTTGAACCACGGCGGGTCGAGATACCGCGCGCGGGTCGGCTTGTTCTGTTTCCATCCTATTTCTGGCACGGCACGGTGCCGTTTGAAAGCCAGTCCCACCGGCTAACGATGGCGTTTGACGCTGTGCCAGCCTAATTAGATTATCAACGGAGTATTATCATGGGTTATAAAGTCGTCGTCGCAGGAGCCACGGGGACTGTCGGGCGCGAAATGCTCAATATATTGGCTGAGCGCGAATTTCCAATTGATGAAATTGCAGTGGTTGCATCATCGCGGAGCCAAGGTGTCCATGTTGAATTTGGCGATACTGACCGCAAGCTCAAGGTTCAAAATATTGAGAATTTTGACTGGACGGGCTGGGATATTGCGCTGTTCGCGATTGGCTCGGAAGCGACCCTCAAATACGCGCCGATTGCGGCGGCGGCAGGCTGCGTCGTCATCGATAATAGCTCGCTTTACCGGATGGACCCTGATGTTCCGTTGATCGTGCCAGAAGTCAATCCCGATGCGATTGACGGGTATGAGCGCAAGAATATCATCGCCAATCCCAATTGCTCTACTGCGCAGTTGATGGTCGTTCTCAAGCCGCTCCATGATTATGCGAAAATTCTCCGCGTCAGTATGGCGACGTACCAGTCGGTCTCAGGCGCTGGCAAAGAAGGCATGGACGAACTATTTGAACAGTCGCGCAATATTTTCGTGGGTGACAGCGCAGAGGCGAAGAAATTCACCAAGCAAATTGCGTTCAACGTCATCCCCCATTGCGGTGATTTTCTTGATGACGGCTCAACGAGTGAAGAATGGAAGCTGGTCGTTGAAACCAAGAAAATTCTCGACCCCAAGATCAAGGTGATCGCGACTTGCGTGCGTGTGCCAGTGTTTGTTGGCCACTCAGAGGCGGTGCACATCGAATTTGAAAATGAGATTTCGGCCAAGAAAGCGCAAAGCATCCTGCGCGAGTCCCCCGGCGTCATGCTCGTCGATAAGCGTGAGGACGGCGGCTATATCACGCCCGTCGAATGCGTTGGCGATTTCGCGACTTATGTCAGCCGCATTCGCGAGGACTCAACCGTCGATAATGGTCTGGCCTTGTGGTGTGTATCGGATAATCTGCGCAAAGGTGCAGCGCTTAACGCAGTACAGATTGCGGAGTTGCTCGGGCGGAAGCATTTGAAGAAGGGATAATGTTAGGGCTATCGCAAGATCAAACCAGTTCGCGATAGCCCTAACAGCCTATTTAAGCGCCGCAGCAAGCCCCGGCGTAAATTCAGCACCGTGCGGCACCTTTGCCGAGGATTGCGTGATTGCACCGCCAATTGGTTCTGCCCGGCCACCCAAGCATGTACTCAAAAAGCCTTCGGTTACCGCATTGAAGGCAATCCGATTGGCAGGGCGCGCAAAGCCGTGGCCTTCATCGGGGAACAGCACATAAGTGACCGGGATATTCTTTGCTTTCATCGCCGTTACAATTTGATCGCTTTCGGCTTGGTTGACGCGGGGGTCATTCGCGCCTTGGCCGATCAACAGCGGCTTGACGATTTTATCAGCCTTGTAAAGCGGCGAGGCAGCCTTGAGCAGTGCAAGCCCCTCAGCAGTGTTGGGATTGCCCATGCGCTGATGGAATTGCTCAATGCCCGCCGTCCAATAAGGGGGAATGGTTTTAAGCAAGGTTTCAAGGTTTGACGGGCCAACAATATCAACGCCGCACGCAAATTTTTCAGGCGTGACGGTTAATCCAGCAAGCGTTGCATAGCCGCCATATGAGCCGCCCATAATCGCAACCTTGTCTGGCGTTGTGACGCCCTGCTTCACCGCCCAGTCAACACCGTCGATCAAGTCATCATGCATCTTCAATCCCCATTGCTTATCGCCAGCCGAGGTATATTTTTTGCCAAAGCCGGTGGATCCACGGAAATTAACCGAGAGAACGGCATAGCCGCGATTGGCGAGCCATTGATGACTGCCATTAAAACCATAATTATCGCGCGCCCACGGGCCGCCGTGGACAAGCAATACCATTGGTACAGCTTTTTCAGGACGGCCGTCGCCATCTTTATCGCTTCCGGGTGGCAAGGAGAGGTAGGAAACCATCGTCAGCCCATCACGTGATTTGATCTCACGCGGGTGCATGGCAACAAGCGGTGCGCCCTCAAGTTCAGGACGTCCAACATAAAGCAGCGTCACTGTCTTCGCTTTGCGGTTGTACAGATGCGTTGAAGGCGGGGCCGTGACCGGATCAACCGAAACAACCCACAAATCATCATTGTCAGTGCGCGAGGTAACGTTAACATCGCCTTTGAGCTTTGAACGAAGGAAGGCCAGATCTTTTCCGATTACGGGATCAATTGCTGTCCATTCATTGCGCATGTAATTGGCCGACCATGCCTGAACAACACCCGTTTTGGGATCAGCCATTACGCCGCCAATATCGGCCTTGGCATTTTCGGCAACGATGGTTTTTGCGCCTGAAGCAACATCTTGGGCAAGCAGGGCCGCTGTGTCACGACCACGCGAGTCAATCCAATAGAGCGTTTTACCATCGGTCGTGAAACCAGCCGGTGACGTGGTAAGCGAGTCCGCCAGCGCGGTACTGCTAAACGATTTTTCTTCAACCTTGCCGTCCGTCACCCGGAAAAAATCATTCCCGCCTGCTTCATTGGGTTTCAGCGCAATCCGCAGGTTAAGCGTCTCATCGGCTTGAAAACCAGCATAGCCATCACCTTTGATCACCTCAGTCAGCTTACCAGTAGCAAGATCAAGGCTGTAAACATCATGCCAGCGCGGATCACGATTGTTAAGGCCAACAAGTATCCGGTCGGGCACAATTCGGCTCGTACCAACGACACGAACACGCGTTTTTTCAAATGGCGTCAGATTTCGTTCAAGGCCTGTGACAACATTGACGGCATACAGCAGGAAATTCTCATCGCCGCCTTTATCTTGGATAAACATGATCTGACTGCCATCGGGTGACCAAAAATGTTGCGGAATGGGCCGTTTTTTTTCGTTAGTAAGTGGCTTTGCTGCTGCAAGATTTGATTGCGGGGCCACCCAGACGTTGAGGACGCCGTCACGCGGCGCAATCCATGAAAGATATTTGCCATCGGGAGAAAGCTGCGCCTGCGTCTTGCTTGGGTTGCCAAATAATTTGGTGCGCTCAATCAGTGGTGCATTGTTCGCGAGTGCGGGCATTGGCAAAGATAACGCTGTTGCCGCCAGTAAGCCTGTGAGAACGAGATTTTTCATTATGGTGTGCTCCGCGCAAGATTTAGATAGATTGAACAATACATAGGATAATCAATCCAACCATAATAAAATCTATATTCGACCAAATGTCGAAGGAGTTAGATGAATATGAACGAAAATTATCATGGCGGCTGCCAATGCGGGCGTATTCGCTACACTGCCCAAGTTTCGAATAATGACGCCTATCTCTGCCACTGCCGCATGTGTCAACGCGCGACGGGCGGGGTGTCGATTGCGTTTAAGGGCTTCAAAGCGGTTGATGTTATGTGGGCGCATGAGCCCGATTGGTATCAAAGCTCGCCCATCGCGCGGCGGCCTTTTTGTGCCACATGCGGAACGCCGCTGGGATTTCAATATTTGGACAGTGATAAGCTCGATCTCACCGTCGGTAGTTTCGACGATCCGTCTGGCTTCGTTCCCGTCGCGCATTTTGGCGCAGAGTCAATTTGTGAAGCGTGGATTGACACAAGCGCGCTGCGGCGTGACCGGGCCGATGAATATCCCTCTCTGATCGAACGATGGAAGAATGCCGATGCCTGATCTGCGCGTTTCATATTTCACGGTTGCGGACGGCACCAAGCTCGCGGTGCATGAAGTGGGTGAGGGGAGGGCGCTGATCCTGTTTCACGGCTATTTCTCTGACGCAGCAACCAACTGGATCAAATATGGCCATGCAGCGCTGCTCGCCGACGCAGGCTTCCGCGTAATCATGCCCGATTTGCGCGCGCACGGGCAAAGCGATAAGCCTCATGATGCGGCGGCCTACCCAAAAGACGTTCTTGCTGACGATGTGCTATCACTCATCGCGCAGCTTGGGCTGACCGATTATGATCTTGGCGGCTATTCGCTCGGGGGACGGACGGTGGCGCGAATGCTCGTTAAAGGGGCGACGCCGGGTCGGGTCATTATTTCGGGCATGGGGCTTGATGGGCTGATCAACACGGGCACACGCGCCGCGCATTTCCGCGCTATTTTTGCAGGATTGGGCACGCACCCGCGCGGAACGCCCGAATGGATGGCCGAGGCGTTTCTTAAGACAACCAGCGGCGATCCGGTGGCGCTGGCACGAATACTCGAAACCTTCGTCGATACGCCGATTGATGCGATCCGTGGCTGGAACATGCCTGTGCAAGTGCTCGTCGGCGCGGATGATGACGATAATGGTTCAGGGGAAGCGCTGGCGGCAGAGTTGAGCAATGCTACGCTTTCAATTGTCCCCGGCAATCATATGAGCGCGGTGGTGAGACCCGATTTGGGGCAGGCGATGGTGGAGTTTTTGACGAAGTGAGTGCCTCAATGTCCTGAAATGATGCGAAATTTAACATTTTGGCAATATTAACCAAAATTTAACGAATGGCATGAATTGCCTTAGGTTGTAAGACGTTCAGCACGGGGCTGTGCAAAGGGGACTATCTTATGAAAACGTCTATCACAAAATTTATGCTCGGAACTTTCCTATCGGTGGGTGCTTTCGTTGCGCCGGCGCAGGCGGCTATCGTTGTTGATCGCAGCGTTGATGCAATTGCACTCCAGCCGGGGTTCAACGCATCGAACAATGTTGGCGGGCAAAATTTTCTCGTTCAATTCACGCTGAATTCGGCGACCACGCTCACGGGCGCGGACATTTATTCGAGTTTTGCAAACAGCACTCCATTGCTTGGTCAGAATGTTGTAATTAGATTCCGTAACAGCGTTGCCAATGCGCCAGACGTAGCCAACCTGTTTTCGTTTAACACAACGATTAACACAGTCGATGCCGATGGGGCTTCGTCAAACCCATCAATCAGTCGCCTTCATGCTGATTTTGCGCCGACCGCATTTGCTGCGGGCACCTATTTTTTCGGCTTCACTGGTGTAAATGAAATTGGTCTTGAGCTTCAATTCAATCGGCCTGGTTCGGACGGATTGTTTCAATTGAGCGGTGACGCTTTACAATTTTCGTTTAACAACAACACCGCAACGGCCTTTCGCTTGTTTGACAATAATGGGCTTGCCGTTCCCGAACCAGCGACTTGGGCAATGATGGTCATTGGATTTGGTGCGATTGGCGCCGCTGCTCGCCGTCGTCAGCGGAGTGTCGCTGTCGCAGCATAATTGCTAATCGCGTAACAAAAAGGGCCGGTGAAGCATGTGCTTCATCGGCCCTTTTTATTTTTTGGTAGAGTATATCAGGCGACGGCTGCCAGCGCTTCCATCTCTTCGGCCTCGCGCAGCACATAGCCACGGCCCCAGACGGTTTCGATGTAATTTTCACCCATACAGGCCAGCGACAATTTCTTGCGCAGTTTGCAGATGAACACGTCGATAATCTTGAGTTCGGGTTCGTCCATCCCGCCGTAAAGGTGGTTGAGGAACATTTCCTTGGTGAGCGTGGTGCCCTTGCGCAGTGAAAGCAGTTCAAGCATCGCATATTCTTTGCCAGTCAAATGAACGCGGCTGCCATCGACTTCGACGGTCTTTGCATCGAGATTGACCGCAAGCTTGCCCGTGCGGATGACCGACTGTGAATGGCCCTTTGAACGGCGAACCACAGCGTGGATGCGTGCAACCAACTCCTCACGGTGGAATGGCTTGGTGACATAATCATCAGCGCCAAAGCCGAACGAGCGGACTTTGCTGTCCATCTCACTAATGCCTGAAAGAATGAGCACTGGCGTCTGCACCTTGGCGACGCGCAGTTTCTTCAGCACGTCATAACCGTGCATATCGGGCAGGTTGAGATCAAGACAGATAATGTCATAATCATAAAGCTTACCGAGATCGAGCCCCTCTTCGCCCAAATCGGTGGTGTAGACGTTGAAGCCTTCGTTGCTCAGCATCAACTCAATGGCCTTGGCTGTGCTTGGTTCATCTTCGATCAGCAATACGCGCATGGAATAACCCCTGTAAGTTATCGGCCCATCCGCAACTTCGGTTGCGTCCGGATGATTTCTATTAACCACATAATCTCTGAACGTAAAAGGTTAATTTCTGATTAATCGGCCTGACTCCACGAGTCGCACCGAGTCAACAGGATTCTGCCACATCCACTTGTTGTATTTCAGAGTGCTGACTCCCATATCTTGTGTCCGGCGGCCATATTTTTTTCTGACCCGCCGATGTGAGAAAAATCATGATCGATATTCGCAAATTCGACACCCTTGGTGCGGCGAACCACGGCTGGCTTGATGCCCGCCACCATTTTAGTTTTGCAGGATACCATGATCCAGCGCGGATTGGATGGGGCAATATTCGCGTCTGGAATGATGATGCCATCGCGCCGGGAAGCGGCTTCGCGCCGCACAGCCATAGCGATATGGAAATTATCACTTACGTCCGCAGCGGCGCGATTACGCACAAGGATAGTCTTGGCAATATTGGCCGGACAGAGGCGGGCGATGTGCAAGTGATGGGTGCAGGCAGCGGCGTGACGCACAGCGAATATAATCTCGAAACGCGGGAAACGACGCTCTTCCAGATCTGGGTGCACCCACGCAATCCGGGTGGCACCCCGCATTGGGGGATGCAGAAATTCCCCAAGGATGACCGCGCCGGGGCATGGGCGGTGCTGGCTAGTGGTTACGGCGATGCAGGCGCGCTCCACATCAATGCCGATGCGCGCGTGTACGGCGCAACACTGGCAGCAGGCGGCGCTATCAATCACGAGGTGGGTGATAAAAATAGTGCCTATCTTGTCGTCTCCCAAGGCGCGGCTGAAATCAACGGCGTGAATATCAACACACGAGACGGCGTTGCGCTTGGCCAAGGTAAGTATGCGATCAATACTACCAATGGCGCAGAACTTGTGATGGTAGAAACACATGGCCTGTGATCCATTTCATTGATATTTAACCGATCATACGCAAATGCGATTTTTGTTTGATTCGCAGTTTTGGGGGAAATTTAGTGCAAAAGATCATCGCAATCGCAGCAGGTGTGGCATTGCTCGCAGGCGGCGTTTCGCCACTTGCGGCGAAGGAACCAAAACAGGCCAAGGCGACCAAAGGTCAAAAGCTTCAGGAGGCGGCTGTCACCGATGTCCCGCGCTGCACACGTAAGCTTGGCACTTTATCAATCGCTGATGGTGATGACTCCTATGGTTGGACACAGTTCAGCCTGCAACCGCCCGCAAAACTGCTCAAAGTGTTGGTGCAACGTTCGGGCTGCTTCAATCTGGTTGATCGTGGCACCGGGCTCAACGCGGCACAGCGCGAACGCGATATCGGCGGCAATCTTGGTCTTCAGCGCAAATCAAATGTGGGTCAGGGGCAGATTAAGGCGGCTGACTATGTTCTGGTTGCTGAAATTCAGGGAGCGAACAGCAATGCAAGCGGCAGCGCGGTTGGCGGCGGTTTAGGGGCTGTTGTTGGTGGACGCCTTGGTGGTTTGCTCGGCGGCCTCAAAACCAAGAAGCTTGAAGCCAATACGGTTCTCTCGCTGACGAATGTGCGGACGACGGAAACGCTTGCTGTCGTCGATGGTTATGCCGTGAAGAAAGACACAAGCTTTGGCGCGGGAGGCTTCTTCGGCGTCGGTAATGTCGGCGCAGGCGCAGTAGGCGGTGGATACGAAAATACAGATATCGGCCGCATCGTTACGCTGTCCTTCATTCAAGCTTATTCAAAGATGGTAACGGATCTCGGCCTCGTTACGCCAGGTGCAGTTGGCACGGCTGAGGCTGCTCCTGCCAAGACCTTCACAGCACAAACGCCCGTCGCCATGCGCAGAACCGCTGCGCCAGGAGGGGCTGTCATTCGTATGCTGCCAGCGGGCGCAATTGTGTATCCAACTGGCAATAAGAACGGCCTGTTCTGGGAAGTCGCCGACGAGAATGACAATACCGGCTGGGTGCTGAATACAAAGCTCGCGCCCAGTAACTGATTGTGTGATGCCCCGCGCCGTGGCAATGGCGCGCCATGCTCCTTTCAGACTGCGTCATTTTCATCGATGGTGAGGCCATCATCCTCGACAAGCCGCAAGGTCTGCCGGTTGATCGCCCGCGCGACGGCTCGATCAGCCTTGAAAACCATGTTGAGGGATTGAAATTCGGTTTTCGCCGTTGGCCAACGGCGGTTCATCGGCTTGACCGCGATACCAGCGGCTGCCTGTTGCTTGCGCGCAATCCCAAAGCGCACGCGCGCTTTGCTCAGGCGTTTGAAGCGAAGTTAGTCACCAAGCAATATTTGGCGGTGGTTGAAGGCATCCCCGACGAAGTGTCAGGCATCATCGATCTGCCGCTTGGCAAATTCAGCACACAAAAAAGCGGCTGGCGGATGGTGGTTGATAAGGGTGGCAAAAGCGCGATCACGCGCTGGGAAAAGCTCGCCGAAATTGGTGGCCGCGCGCTGATCCGCTTTATCCCTGAAACCGGACGGACTCATCAAATCCGTGCACACGCGGCGTATGGCCTGCGCGCGGCGATCGTTGGCGATCCGGTTTACGGCAAAGCGGGTGAGCCGATGCTGCTCCACAGCGCGTTCCTGTCTGTCCCGCGTGAGGGCAAGCCTCCGGTTGAAGCGCGGGCACCATTGCCTGAGCGGTTTGCGCTTGCTGGGTTCAGCGCACCAGAATGAGCGTGCAAATCCTCGTTGATGCCGATGCATGTCCGGTGAAGGAGGAGATTTACCGCACGGCGTATCGCCACGAAGTGCCCGTGATGATCGTCAGCAACAGCCATTTTCGCATTCCCGACCACCCGCTTATCGCGCGGACGGTGGTGAGCGATGCGTTTGACGCCGCCGATGATTGGATCGCCGAAGCAGCGGGCACCCATACGGTCGTGATCACCACTGATATTTTGCTTGCTGATCGCTGTTTGAAGGCCGCAGCAACCGTAATTGCGCCCACGGGTAAACCATTCACCGCGAACTCAATTGGCGGTGCCATCGCGACGCGCGCGATCATGGCTGATTTGCGCGCGGGCGGCGATGCGATTGGTGGGCCTGCGCCATTTTCAAAGGCGGATCGTTCGGCATTCCTGCAAGCGCTTGATCAAGCACTGGTCAAGTTGAAGCGCACGGCCTGAGCGGCTAAGGCACTGATATGCCCGAACCCTATATCCTTCCCGAAGACGCGCTTGAAGAGCGGTTCCTCGCGGCTACCGGCCCCGGTGGCCAGAATGTTAACAAGGTCGCAACCGCAGTACAGATCAGGGTTGATGTTTTTGCGCTGCGCTTGGTCGCCTCCGTTTACGCGCGCTTGAAAGTGATTGCGGGCAGCAAATGGACGAATGACGGTGAGATTGTCCTCACCGCGCGGAGTTTCCGCACGCAGGAGGCCAACCGTGCCGACGCGCGCGCCCGCCTTGCCGAGATGATCGCCAAGGCCCATATCGTTCCCGTGAGGCGGATCAAGACCAAGCCCTCCAAAGCCGCCAAAGAAAAGCGGCTAACCGGCAAGATTATTCGCGGCGACGTTAAAAAAGGACGCGGGAAAGTGAGTATGGACTGATGTTTCAATTTGATGTCCGCGACGCTTGCAAGGCCGAGCTTTATCATGATCTTCACGTCGCGATGGACGCGCTGACGGCAGGTGA
>JAYTPB010000145.1:0-1380 GCA_043747445.1 Sphingomonadales bacterium | reverse complement strand
TTTGCGGGCGGCTACTGCGGGGTGATGATCAACGAAAATGGCGCGGGCAATCTCTGCATGGCGGTGCGAAAATCGCGGCTGAGCGGGGCTGGCGGCGATGTGAGCGCGCTGATTGCGCAGCTTGGCCAGGAAAACCCCGCACTTGGCGAACGGATCAGCTTTGCAGGCGGCGCGCCCGTCGATGCGATTAGTGCCGTTCCCTACGGCTGGATCGCGCGCACAACAATGCCCGGTCTATTCCGGCTTGGTGATCAGGCCGCCGTGATCCCCTCGCTCGCGGGTGAAGGCAATGGCATTGCGCTTGCCAGCGGAATGGCTGCGGCCAAGGCGTGGGCGGACGGGAGCGGCGCTCAAACCTATCAAGCGCGTTTTGCCAAGGCAGCGGCCAAACCCGTGACCACCGCAATGCGGCTATGGGAAATGGGTGAACGCCCCTTTGCCGCCGGGCTTGCCACGCGGTTGATGGCGCTGTTCCCTAAGGTAGCGGGGCATTTTGCGGGCCTTACCCGGATTGATTCTTGAAGTTTGGCGACGCTGCGACCATCTTAGCAATATGGAAAAGCTGACCCTTACTGAATCCGAATGGCGTGCGCGCCTCTCACCCGAGCAATATCATGTGCTACGCGAGGCAGGCACTGAACGCGCCTTTGCTGGATCGCTTAATTTCAATAAGGACTCAGGCCGCTATGACTGCGCCGGCTGTGGCAATCCGCTGTTCACCAGTGATCGGAAATATGATTCAGGCTCAGGCTGGCCAAGCTTTACCGCGCCCGTTTCGCCTGACGCTGTGATTGAGCATGTTGATAGCAGCCACGGGATGCGCCGCGTTGAAATCGTCTGCGCGCGCTGTGAGGGGCATTTGGGCCATGTTTTCCCCGATGGGCCAGCCGATGACACGGGTTTACGCTACTGCATGAACAGCCTGTCGCTCGATTTCAAAGCGCCATAAAATGGTAACGCTTGTCGCGCGGGCCGTTCGCACCTATTAACCACGCTCTGATGGCCAAACGCTCTGTACGAAAGTCCCCGAGAGGCTGGTTCGCCAAACTGTTCCGCATCGGGCTGTTTGGCGCGATTTTGGGGGTTATGGCGCTCGTGATTGCGGTCTCGATCGCATATTCAACGCTGCCGGGCTATGATGAACTCAAGCAATCGCCCAACGGCCAGATGATCCGCGTTCGTGCCGCCGATGGCACCGTGATTGTCTCACTTGGGCCAAGTTTTGGCGCGTGGCTGCCGTATAACCAGATCCCAACGATCATGAGCGATGCGATGGTTTCAGTTGAGGATCGCCGCTTTCGCAGCCATTTCGGGGTTGATCCGATCGGTATTGCTCGCTCAGTCAGTGTCCGCATTCAGCGCGGCCGTTTTGCCCAAGGT
>JAYTPB010000144.1:0-2833 GCA_043747445.1 Sphingomonadales bacterium | reverse complement strand
AAACGGCCTTGAGTGGTTCTTTGACCATAGTTTTATGCGTCATTTGCAGGCGAGTAATGTGACCACTGAAGACCGCGCGGCCTATCTCGATGAATGGAGTCAGCCTGGCGCGATCCATGCTATGCTCAATTGGTACCGCGCGACGCCAATGCAGGTGCCGGGGATGGATGAGGTGCCGCCGCGTCCGGCCTTCCTCGATGCGCCATTCCCAGTGCTTAAACTGCCAACGCTGATCATCTGGGGGATGAATGACCCAGCGCTGCTCCCTTGCCAACTTGACGGGCTAGACGCACTGGTTTCTGATCTCACCATCGCACGGATTGACTGCGGCCACTTCACCCCGTGGGAAGCGCCCGAGGCGGTTAATGCCGCAATGCGTAGCTTTCTCGAAGCGCGCCCGGTTTAGGCCGCCGCGAACTTTTGGAGCCGCTGATTGATGATCGCATTGGCCTCGGCCATAATCCGGTCAATCAGCTCCTTGCAGGTCGGTATGTCATGGATCAGGCCTGCGACCATGCCGCAGCTCCATGCCCCGGCCTCCATATCGCCTTCCATCATGATGCGCGGGTAGACGCCGGCGACCTCCTCGATAATATCCTCAAACTTGAGATTGGCCCCAAGCGCGCGCTCCTTTTCGATCAGGCGCTCAACCGCTGCGTTGGTCAGCACGCGTTCGGTATTGCGAAGCGAGCGCATCACGAGCCGCGTATCAAGCTCGCTCGCCGCGACAAGTGCTTGCTTGACCTTTTCATGCACGGGCGCTTCTTTGGTCGCGATAAAGCGCGTGCCCATGTTCATGCCCTCAGCACCAAGCGCGAGCGCGGCAACCAAGCTGCGGCCATCGGCCATCCCGCCAGATGCGACAAAGGGAATCTCAAGCTCTTCGGCGGCGCGCGGCAGCAGGATGAAATTGGGCACATCATCCTCGCCGGGATGCCCGCCGCATTCAAACCCATCGACTGAAACGGCATCACAACCAATGCTCTGCGCCTTGAGGCTATGGCGCACCGAGGTGCATTTGTGGATCACCTTGATCCCGGCTTCCTTGAAGAAGGGTAGCACCGCGACAGGATTATTCCCCGCCGTCTCAACCGCTTTCACCCCGCCGTCGATAATCGCCTTCACATAGCCGGGATAATCAGGCGAGTTGACCATCGGCAGGAAGGTGAGGTTCACCCCGAACGGCTTATCCGTCATATCGCGGCATTTGGCGATTTCGTTCGCCAGCAATTCGGGCGATTTCTGTGTCAGCCCCGTGATAATGCCAAGTCCGCCCGCGTTCGATACAGCCGCCGCCATTTCGGCAAAGCCAACATAGTGCATCCCGCCCTGAATGATCGGATGTTCAATGCCAAACATTTCGGTGATGCGCGTTTTCATGGGGGTGCGTCCTCTGCTAATGCCAATTTGCGCTGACACTGGTTGAGAGTGACGTTAACGTCAAGCGGGATTGTTAGAGCGATGGGAGTTTGATGTGGCAGGCCGGAGGTTTGGTTCGCGCGAAGACGCGAAGCCGCAAAGAAGAAAGAGTTTTTTGGGGACACGCTTGTTTCAGGCGCAACCTCTTCGCGCCTTGGCGTCTTCGCGCGAACCTATGCAACCGCAGTTACAAGCATAGCTGTGAATTAATATTTTAGAGCGACAATCCGTAAAGCGCCATCGCCTCTCCGCTCGGCGTCTGGCATTCACCAATCGCTTGGGTGCGGACGTCACCGCGACCAAGCGAGAGGGCGGCGGCGAATTCATCGCTGATCGTGATCGTTCCCGCCATCGTCGCGCGCGCAATTGCGGTCAACGTGCCAAGCGCTGGCCCGCTTGCCTCTCCGCCGATCAAGTGGATCAGGCCGTAATGCCCCGCGATGGTGAGCGGATAACCAAGCCCCGGATCAGCCTTGGCCAGCGCTGCGGCGAAATTGGCAGCGGCGGTGAAGGAGACAAAGCCAAAAATCCGTGCATTGCCGTGGGGCTGATTGATAATCGGGCCAAGCGCCTTGGCCTCCCCCCAAAATGCGGTAATCCCCTCATCAATCGCATAGGCAAACGCCGCCTCTTGAAGCGCATCAAGCCCGTCAAAACGCACATGAAGCAACGCCATCAGCCGCCGATCAGCGCGACCTTCGCGTTTTTCCGATGACGGCGGCACTGCGCCCGTGCGCGGCCAAACGAGCTTGCGCTGTGCGGCACCCGTGCGCGTCCACACCACGCCGTCACGCGCGGTACTTGATCCGTTGCCGTAATCGCCCTCACCCTCATCAACGATCAGCAGTTGCAAGCTGTGACTTTGCAGCATCGCCGCATTACGCCGTGCCATCCCCATCGCGACATCGCCCGCAAGTGCAGTCGCTAGCGGCTCATATTCACCTGCGACCGCACTGACACAGCGCACACTTGCGGAGGCGGCGATACACGCCTCAAAACGCGGCAGCCACGCGTCGCCATAAGGAACGACTGATTGGAGAATAAACGCCTCTTGGCTCGTCGGCAAGATCACATGGAGCGCGGCCCCCTTGGCGATCAGCGCCTCAGCAATGATGATGTCAGCGCCCGCCGCGAGCGCGCCGTAACCAAAGCCAATCCGCTCCTCAGCGAGGACAATCGCGACTTCATCAGCAAGACCAGCGCTATTATCTGGCGCGATGCCAAGATGCCCCGCAAAGTGGAGCGAAGGGCGCGGGCGGTGGACATCAAGCCAGCCCGCATCAATGCCCCCGGCGTCACAAATCAGGGAGAGTTGGCGCAAGGTCGAAGCGTGGTCGCTCCAGCCGTCACGGTTGAGCCGGATCGCCTTGGTCAGCGCCTCATTCGCCGCCTCGACATTGCCGCGCAGGAGGAG
>JAYTPB010000143.1:0-3521 GCA_043747445.1 Sphingomonadales bacterium | reverse complement strand
GGGGAGAGGGAGTAATGCTAACCCTCATCCTCCGTCGTTTGGGCACCGCAATCCCGACGCTGTTTGTTGTTATATTGCTGTCATTCCTGCTGATGCGGCTGGCCCCCGGCGGGCCGTTTGATGGTGAGCGCCCGCTTGATCCAGCCACGCGCGCGTCGCTGACCAACGCTTATGGGCTTGATTTGCCGCTGCATGAGCAATTCCTGCGCTATATCGGCAATCTGGCGCAGGGCGATTTCGGGCCAAGCCTCGTCTACCGCGACTTTACCGTTACCGCTCTGGTGGCGAAGGGATTGCCGATTTCACTCACGCTTGGCGGGCTTGCGCTCATCCTTGCGCTCGCGCTTGGCATCGCGTTTGGTCTGTGGGCGGCGGTGCGCGCTGGTGGCGGCGTTGACCGCAGCATCAGCATGGTGACGACGATCCTGACCGCGCTGCCGAGCTTTGTGACCGCGCCGCTGCTCGTGCTGCTATTCGGGCTAACGCTTGGTTGGCTTCCGGTTTCAGGCTGGAATGAGGGCGCACCGCTCAATCTTATCTTGCCGGTAATCGCACTGGCACTGCCCGTCGCGGGGGCAGTGGCGAAACTCACACGTGCTGGCCTTGCCACCGCCTTGTCCGAAGATCATGTCCGCACCGCGCGGGGGCGCGGGCTTTCTCCGGCACGAGTGCTTCTACACCATGCACTTCGCCCCGCGCTTGTCCCCGTGGCAAGCTATATCGGGCCAGCGGCGGCTGGATTGCTCACCGGGGCGGTTGTGATCGAGACGGTGTTCGCGCTGCCGGGGCTTGGGCGTTACTTCGTGCAGGGCGCGCTTAACCGTGATTACCCGCTCGTGCTTGGTGTGGTGACGCTTTACGCAGCGCTGATCATCCTGTTCAATCTGTTTGCTGACCTGATCTACGGCTGGCTTGACCCACGGGTGCGCGGATGAGGGCACCGCTGATCATCGTTGGCATCATCGTCGCCGCAGCCCTGCTTGTGCCGCCACTCCTCCCGTGGGGCTATGACGTGATTGATTGGAATGCGGTGCGCGCGGAGCCACTGACGGGCGCGCATGTGCTTGGCACCGATAATGTTGGGCGGGATTTGCTCGCCCGCACGCTCGTTGGCACGCGCGTTACGCTCGGTGTGGCGCTGGCCGCAGCGCTGGTTTCGCTGGTGATTGGCGTCGCGTGGGGCGCGGTTGCGGGCTGGGTTGGCGGCAAGACTGATGAACTGATGATGCGGATCGTTGACGCGCTCTATGCGCTGCCCTTCATGTTTGTCGTCATCCTGCTGATGGTCGTGTTTGGCCGTTCGATCCTGCTCGTTTTCATCGGGATAGGTGCTGTCGAATGGCTGACGATGGCGCGGGTGGTGCGCGGCCAAGTGCTTCAACTCAAGCAACGCCCCTTCATCATCGCCGCCGAAGCCGCTGGTGCGCCTGCGCGTGCGATCATGACGGGGCATTTGCTGCCCAATGTGGCGGGGGTGGCGATTGCTTATCTGCTGCTGACGGTGCCGCAGGTGGTGATGGTGGAAAGCTTCCTCTCCTTCCTTGGCCTCGGCGTTCAGGAACCGCTGACTTCACTTGGGATCCTCGTGAAGGAAGGTGCCGACGATATGGATATCGCGCCGTTCGCGCTGCTCCTGCCCGGCGGGATTCTTGTGACATTACTCGTGTGCCTGACGCTCGCGGGCGAGAAACTGCGCGATCGGTTTGCGGGGTGACGCTTTATTCAGTGCAATCGCTTGGTATATCAATTGACGGCAAAGCGTTGGTTGAAGACGTTAGTTTTGAAATCGCTGCTGGGCAGTGCGTCGCGCTGGTCGGCGAATCAGGATCGGGTAAGAGCCTCACCTGCCTTACCCCCTTTGGTCTTTCACCCGGTGTGGCAAGCGGATCAGCGCGATTATTCGGCGAAGAGCTTTGCGGGACGGAGGAACGCATACTTCGCGGGTTACGCGCCCGTGACATCGGCTTTATTTTCCAGCAGCCACTCACCAGCCTGACGCCGCATCTCAGCATTGGCGCACAGCTTGCCGAAGCGGCATCGCAATCCGGCGGCCCTAAACCATCGCGGCGCGAACTTGCCGCAATGCTTGAACGCGTTGGCATCGCACAGGCCGATGAGCGGCTTGACGCCTTCCCGCACCGCTTGTCGGGCGGTCAGCGCCAGCGTGTGATGATTGCAGCGGCAACCGCGCATGGCCCCAAGCTTTTGATTGCGGATGAACCAACGACAGCACTTGATGCCTCACTCCGCCATGAAATCATGGCGCTGATTGATGAAATGCGTGGGCAACAAGGGCTTGGTGTCCTGCTCGTCAGCCATGATCTCGCAAGCGTTGCCGCCCATGCCGATCATATCGTCGTTATGCAAAATGGCCGGGTGGTTGAAAGCGGGCCGACTAGCGCGATCCTTGGGGCGCCAACACAGGCCTATACCAAAGCCCTAATCGCTGCCACGCCGCGCCTTGATAGCCCGCGCGCGCCGTTACCCGAAGTTGGCCAAACACTCCTTGAGGCCAAAGACATCCGCGTAACATATCCGCGCCCAAGCTGGCGACGTGGCGTTTTGGCGGCGGTAGACGGGGTGACGCTTTCGATTGGTGAAGGCGAAGCGTTGGCCATCGTTGGCGAATCAGGATCAGGCAAATCGACGCTTGGGCGCGCAATTGCACGGCTTGGGCCGATGGCGGGAGGTGAAACGACATGGCGCAGCGCGACACTGCCGACGCGCGCGAAAATGCTAAGCGCTGACCGTCGCTTGATCCAACCCGTATTTCAAGATCCCGTCGCCAGCCTTGATCCGCTATGGCGCGTGGCGGATATCATCGCTGAACCGCTCAAACATCTAATGCCCGACCTATCACGCACCGAACGAGACACGCGGGTGGCAGCCGCACTTGAGAGTGTTGAGCTTCCCACAGACTTTGCCACGCGTACCCCCCGTTCGCTTTCCGGCGGTCAGGCGCAGCGCGTTGCGATTGCGCGCGCGCTAGTGGCTGAACCCGAAATGTTGCTGCTTGATGAGGCAACCTCCGCGCTTGATGTACTCGTCGCCGCGCAAATCCTCGCGCTCTTCGCCAAGCTCCAGCGTGAGCGAAGGCTCTCAATCCTGTGCATCACTCATGATCTCGCGCTCGCGCGGCAATTATGCCACCGGATCGCTGTGCTTGACGCTGGGAAAGTCGTTGAGAGCGGGCCAACCGACACCGTCATTGCGAACCCGCAGCATCCGGTCACACAGCGCTTGGTACGCGCAAGCGGGGGCTAAGCCAGCAGCGCCTCAATCGCATCCGCCATGATCACGTCACGCGCCGAAAGCCCGCCAGCGTCATGCGTGGTGAGAACAATATCAAGCCGGTTCCAGACATTTGACCATTCGGGGTGATGCTCCTGCGCCTCGGCGAGCATCGCAACCCGCGTCATGAAGGCAAAGCATTCGGAAAAATCAGCAAAGAGGAAACGCCTGCTGATCGCATCGCGCGCTTCATCATATTCCCAGTCATCAAGCCGGTCGAGCAGCTTGGC
>JAYTPB010000142.1:0-2354 GCA_043747445.1 Sphingomonadales bacterium | reverse complement strand
GCGAGCATTGCATCGGCATTGCCGGGCAAATCGCCAACACGCTGCGACATCTGGGCGAGGGCAATGGTGAGGGTGTTGGTCATATCCTTGCTCTAACCCCAACGCCCCGAATTGAAAACTAAGGATAATCAGCCAAATACGAGGCTGCCCATAATCCGGCCGGGAAGGAATGAGAAAAGCCCCGCAACCAATAGCCCGATGAAGCTGCCCATCATTGCCCGTTCATGTGTGGCGATGTCGCCGAGACTGGCTCATAATTCATAAACGCATCGCTCCATTTACGGGAACAAGTCGTGTACAAAATAAGGGGTTTGTCAAGGATGTGCGTTGGGGGCTATCATCGGTTTCATGTCAAAAGCTCTAGCGCATAATCTTTACACATATGGCCGCTCACATGCGCTAGCTGCTGATCGTCTGTATCGCGCTGCAATCGAAGATGGGCGTGAGAAAAACTTGGATGATCCTGAATTTTTTGCTTTCAATGGCCCCTACTCTCTATCAATCTATTACCTTCCCTGCCTTGGCTTGGAGCTTATGCTAAAAGCGGCCTATGTAGCGTCAGGTGGCCCATACGAAAACAAAGAACTCCTTAACATTGGCCATGACCTCAATGAAGCGCTGAACAAAGCCGATGAGCAAGGTTTCCACTCAAAGGCACCACGACTTCGTGAAATCGTCAATCTTTTATGTGAACCCTACAAAGCGCATAATTTTCGCTACGATATGCCCAACGGGCTTCCTTTGCCAGATTTTGTGCAAATGGTTGAAGCGCTAGCAGTACTTGATAATGAGCTGGAAGCACTATGCGAAGATGGCAGTTGATCCGTCGGCTTTATGCGGGTGCCTTTAATCCATCCGTCACCCTGAACTTGTTTCAGCATCCATGTTTCAACAGGCGAAGGCGGAGTTTGTTGAGGGTTGGATGCTGAAACAAGTTCAGCATGACGGTGTAGGTGGGTTGATGGCGGAGAGCCAAACTGAGCCTGCTGTGCGCCAAACACCCAGCTTGCAAATGCGCGCCACCTGACGGAATGACCGCACATGACCTACGCCCTGCCAATCATCATCACCACATTCCTGCTGATCGCTGCGCTTGAGCTGATCAGCCCTGCGCGCGTCGCCGTTCGCAAACGGTGGCCGATTAATATCGGGCTTGGCGCGCTCAATCTGGTGCTGGTGCGGCTCGCAAGTGTAGCGGGGCCGTTTGCTATTACTGCGTTTGCTGCGCGTTATAATTTCGGGCTGTTCAACCAGTTGGCCCTGCCGCCCGCGCTCGTCACGATCCTTGTCATTCTCTGCATGGACTTCGCGATTTATTGGCAGCACCGGGCGAGCCACCGGTTCGGGTGGTTTTGGGCGCTGCACAAGCTGCATCATGCCGACGCCGATTTTGATATCACCACGGGCTTGCGCTTCCACCCCGGCGAGGCGTTGCTTTCGATGCTGTATAAAGGTGCGGTCGGCGCGCTGCTTGGTGCCCCGCCCGAGGCGATGCTGCTGTTTGAGCTATATATCACGGTTGGCAGCATGATTGAACACGCCAATATCGCGCTGCCGCCCCGGTTTGAGGCCACCGTCCGCCGCGTGTGGGTAACGCCCGCGATGCACACCGTGCATCACAGCGCGACGGGCGATGATCATAATCATAATTATTGCTTTGCCATATCGATCTGGGATCGGCTGTTCGGCACCTACCGCGCGCGCAGCGGCGGCACGGTGATCGGCCTGCCGCAAGCGGGATAGCGGCGGCGTTGTCAAAAAGTGCGTAACAGGCTAGATTGTCACAAAATTGAAATGGGTATTTTTGGCGACAATCGCACTTATTGCATCGGATTCCTTATCCGCAAGGAAGTCTGACCCCGGTTTTTCCTTAAAAGCGATTGGCGCGCTGTGCCTTATTCTGCTGATCTTTGCGCTGCTGATGATCGCAATTTCATCCGCAATGTCGCTCGAATTTGGGCCAGTCCTCGCCAGTTTCATGATGATGGCGCTGTGGGCGGGGCTTGCCATTTGCGCGCTTGCCCAGCTTGTTGCGCTTACAACGCCGGGGCGCTGGACATTTGATCTCCGTGCGCGCTGGTTGATCCTTGCCATACTGATGGTTGGCCTAACGCTGCCGCTGTTTCAATTGTTCAAACAACATATTTTGCCAGCACGCGGATTTCCGTTTGATCCCTATGTCGCCGCACTCGACCGATTTTTGTTCGCTGGCCAAGACGCGTGGCGCGTTACGCACGCGCTGTTCGGCTCAGTTGGTGGCACGCTCTTTTTTGACCGGGTCTATGCGCTGTGGCTGCCGATGATGTTTATATTCCCGATGGTTGCCGTCATGGCGGCGCGCGATGAGCGGGTGC
>JAYTPB010000141.1:0-4908 GCA_043747445.1 Sphingomonadales bacterium | reverse complement strand
CGCGCTGTCATCGCTCCTCAGATCGGACCAATCCGGCAACGGCGCAGGCGCATATCGCCGCCCCTTCAGATACGCCCACGTCACCGCATCGGGCGCGATCATGCCCGTCATCGCGGCAAATTCGGTCACCATATTGCACAGCGTCATCCGCGCTTCGATATCGAGCGTGCAAACGGCCTCGCCCGCAAATTCAACCGCGCAGCCTTTGCCACCGCCTGCGCCGTGTGCGGCGATGAGGTGGAGGATCATGTCCTTGGCGGTTACGCCCTCACGCAGTTTGCCCGTAAAAGAAACGCGCATCGTCTCAGGCTTTTTAACGCGCAGCGCGCCCGCCACCATCGCATGTTCGGCCTCCGACGAGCCAATCCCCCAAGCGAGCGCGCCAAATGCGCCTTGGGTGCAAGTGTGGCTGTCAGGCGCGATCAGTGTGAGGCCGGGGAGAACAATCCCAAGTTCAGGTGAGATGACATGAGTGATTCCCTGATCAGGATCATTCACGTCAAAGAGCGTAATCCCGGCATCCTGGCAGGCCGCGCGGGTTTCTGTAATAAACGCCTGCCCACCCGGCACCACCGTTTGATCAGTGCGGCCTTGCCTTGTATCAACGATATGATCCATCACCGCAAACACACGGGCTGGGTCAGCCACTTTGCGCCCTGCCGACGCCATTGATTTAAGCGCGGCAGCGCCCGTGCGTTCATGCAGAAAAACCCGGTCAATTGCGATCAGCGCGGTGCCGCCGCCAAGATCAGCAATGACATGGCTATCCCAGATTTTATCGAACAGCGTGCGCGCCATTATGGCTCCAGCGAACGCCAGTCGCGGGTTACCAATTTCTCCTGAATCGCGGTGCGCGTTTCGAGCATCCCGTTCCTGATCCAGTGCCATGTCCGGCAACGATTAACGCCGTCATCGGCAAGGTTGATCATCTCATAAAGATAAAGCGACGGATCGCCCGTACGCTGCCAGTAAAGCATCACTGTGCGGCTATATTCGTCAAGCCCAACCTCGGCAGCCCAGCCCTTGATCAGGTCATTATCCCACCAGACGCGCTTGTCACGATATTCGGCGGGAAATTCGCGGATTTCGGTACGGCCATCGGCCCATGTGTAATGGTTGGTCTGATCATAGGGGTGGGGGCCGTCATCGGAGAAGCGGCAGAAGAGCCGCGATTTATGCTCGTCAATTTTTTCATTGGCGGCGTTAAAATACGTATAGGTGCCGTCCCAAACGCCCTCATGACGCGCGAGCAAGGGCATATCTTCACGGATGCTCATTCTGTCCTCCTGTTGTCAGTGCCTTATGATAGTTGCGCGCGCCGGTCGCCCGAATTAGCGCGCGATGTTCGCGCGCGAGTAAGGCTGGGTCAAGCGCTGCGGCGTCAAAGGGTATCGCGTTGGCGGCACTTGCAGCGTACCACGGATTGAAGAAATGCCGCGCGCGAATGATGCTCCAAGCGGTTGTAAGATATGCCCCCATCCGGTCGGGATGCAGCTTAGGAAACAAATGGTCGGCGTCGCCTGCCGGGGTTGGCTCATGCTCAACTGTCTTGATGTTGAAATGCGCAACAAGCGCATCGATCACCGCGCGCCACGGGGCATAGTTCTGCGGCGCTGCTCTGCCCCAATCGCTTGAGAGGCCGTGGCCGGGGAGGTCAACCCCCAGCGCCGCTGCATCGTTGATCAGATCGCTGGCGCGACCCGGCGCGTGGATGATCACCCGTTCGGCACCCGGCGGCCCGCGCCAATGGATCAGGCCTTCGAAATCATCGGTCTTCACATGCAGAAAGCCCTGATCCTTATCCTCGGCATAATGTTCAGCGGGCACTCCTTGATGCGCGAGCAAAAAGGCAAGGCTGGCGTCCTGATGCGCTTTTGGTGTCGCCACTTTGGCCGCTGACCATCCGGCGGGCATCGTACCAAGTCGGTCAATATGGGCCTGAAGCGGATCGCCGTCATAAGCGGTAATTAGCACGGGCGGCGTTATCGCATCGGCTGGCGGAATATCACGCGGTGCGCGCAGGACTGCGCCGTAGCCAAGGCGGTAGGCATCGCCACTATCAAGCATTTCCATCACAACCGCGTGAACCCGCGCCGGATCATCATGCGCGACCGAAAGCCGCGCATCGGCTCGCACATCGAACCAGGGGAAGAACCAGCTTTGCTCAAGGATGCGATTCCACAGCCATGTCAGATGTTCACCGTAAGCCGATGGGCGAAATGGCGGAAGGTAAGCCTCGCCAAAAACTGCCATTTCTTGGGGGTTCCAGATCGCATAGCCGCCGACCGCGAGACCAGTAAAAACCTCCGGATGGCGTTTAAGCGCGGTGACGAGGATGATCCCGCCCGAATGAAAACCATAAGCCGCCGTTTTTTCAAGGCCAAGCGCGCGAATAAATTCGACAATTGCATCGGCATAATCATTGATATCTGGATCAGCTTTGCTGAGCGGCTGCGATTGGCCGAACCCCGGCGTGTCAGGCGCGATGCAGGTAAAATGCGCACCCCATGCCAGCATCAGTGCCTCATATTCGGCTGAAGAGCGCGGGCTTTGATGCACCATGATCAGCGGCGGGCCGACGCCACAGCGACGGTAATGGACAAGCCGCCCATTGATCGTCAGATAGTGTCGGGTGATGGTCATCGTATCAAAGTTGTCCGGACAAATTTCTCTCGACAATGCCTTATCGGTTGGTCAGAACGGGCGCAAGCTTTGGAGTGGAGCAAAATGAGTTTGATTGGCACAAAAATGATCAGTGACGGCAAAACCGCACGGATGATTTTTGATGAGGTGATGGCAAATCCAGCGCGCAAGAAGTTCGGATTCGGCCAAAAACTTGCAATTGTGAATGTTGATTTTCAGCAGGCTTACACGCGCACTGATCTATTCGCGACGGCGTATGAGAGCGATCCGTGTCAGATAGATTATGTGAACCATATTTCGCGATTGGCGCGCGCGCGCGGAATGCCAGTGATCTGGAGCCGGGTTGGTTATATGGATGATGCCAGCGATGCAGGCGTGTGGGGCACACGCACTGACACGCCTGACAGTTTGCAGAACATCAAATATGGCTCTGAACGACACGCCTATGATCCGCGCTGTGCGATTGACGCGGGCGATTTGCAGTTCACCAAACGGATGCCAAGCGCCTTCTTTGAAACGCCGCTCGCCAGCTATTTGACATGGGCCAAGGTTGATACGGTGGTGGTTACGGGCGGCAGCACCTCGGGCTGCGTCCGCGCGACGGCGGTTGATGCGCTGAGCTACGGCTATCGCACCATCGTTCCGATTGAGACGTGCGCCGATAAGCATGAAAGCTATCATTTCGCCAATCTGACTGATCTTCAGCTTAAATATGCCGATGTTGAGCCAGTGCAGGTGGTGGTGGATTGGCTCGAAAAAGCCCCTCTCCCTAAAGGGGAGAGGGAGGGGCCCGCGCGAAGCGTGGGAGGGTGAGGGTGTGACTGTGCTTCCCCTCTCCCTGGCGCTTTGCGCCTGTCCCTCTCCCCTTCAGGGAGAGGGTAAGTGAACCCCGACCCCAACCTCTACGACTTCTCCCCTTATCGGAATCGCACACCCATCACTTGGCCCGGCGGTAAATCAGTCGCCGTCTGGATCGCGCCCAATCTTGAATATTATGAGATTGATCCGCCCGCGCACCCAATGCGCAGGGCGTGGAGCCGTCCGCACCCCGATGTCGTTGGCTATAGCCACCGCGATCACAGCAACCGCGTCTCGCATTGGCGGATGGCCGATGTGATGACGCGCCACGGCTTTCCCGGCTCAGTATCGCTCTCGGTTGCGCTGTGCCAGCATCATCCCGAAGTGGTGGCCGATGCCAACGCGCGCGGGTGGGAGTTTTTCAGCCACGGCATTTATAACACGCGCTATGCCTATGACATGGATGAGGCCCAAGAACGCGCGATCATCGAAGATTCGATCCGCACCGTGCGAGAGGCGACCGGGCAGACTATCCGTGGCTGGCTCGCCCCTGCACTCACCCACACCCCGCGCACGCTTGATCTGATTGCTGAATACGGCCTTTCCTACACCTGCGATCTTTATCACGATGATCAAGTGCAGCGCGTGAACACCAAAAGCGGTAATCTCGTCTCAATCCCCTACAGCCTTGAAGTGAATGACCATTACGGCTTTTTCGTCTATAATATGTCGGGCCGCGAATATGCGGCTACGCTGATCGCGCAATATGATCGGCTCGCGCGCGAAGGGGGTACGGTGATGTGCATTCCGCTCCATGCTTACTTGATTGGTCAGCCGCACCGGATTGGCCCGTTTGAGGATGCGCTGCGCCATATCGCCACCGATGGCCGCGCGTGGATTGCAACGGCTGGCGAAATCGTTGACGCTTGGGACGCGCAGCAATGAGGAGACGATGATGGACGCCGCACTGTTATCAGCAATTGCTGATTTGCTCTGGCCGATTACCGCGCTCCTTTTGCTCGTGTTGATTTCGCGCCCGGTGTCGCGGATGATCGGGCAAATCGCCAATCGCGGGGGCACGATTAAAATTGGCGAATTTGAATTGTCACTGCCTGAAATCGCACAGCAGCAGCAGGTGTCGATTTCCGATTTGCAGGCGCAGGTCGCCGAGCTTAAAAAAGCAGTCGAAACCAATTCCGCAGCCGTTGGAACGAAATCGATCATTGCTGAAACCAAATCGGCCACGGCGCGCGGCGGCAAGCGTATTCTCTGGGTCGATGATCATCCCGAAAATAACGGATCATTGCAGGCGGCGCTTGCCGATCAGGGATTTGAGATACAAAATGCGCTGACCACCGAGTCCGCTTTCCAGCTTTTTGCGCCCGCCACATTTGATTTCATCATCTCGGATATGCAGCGCGGGATGGATCGCAGCGCTGGCCTCAACCTTGCGCGCAGTATCAAGCA
>JAYTPB010000140.1:0-10063 GCA_043747445.1 Sphingomonadales bacterium | reverse complement strand
CGGGCGAGCGGTTTCGTTATGGCAGAATATTGTAGCAGCTTTCAAGCAATCAGGCTCAAAGTTTGGGCGTGACGCTTACAGCGCCAAGGCTAATTTGATCCGAGGCTGGCCGCTGGCTTCTGATGGTCGTCAAATCTGGCCCGTCCACTGCTACGCCATGGTCGGTGTCGGCCGCAATCTTTCGCCCGACACGGGATCAGGGGCGGAACTTTACACCGTCATCGGCCATGCCCCGCGCCATCTTGATCGCAATATCGCGGTCGTTGGCCGGGTGATCAGCGGGATTGAAAATCTCTCCAGCCTGCCGCGCGGCACGGGTGCGCTTGGTTTTTATGAGAAAGCAGAAGAGCGCGTGGGCATCACGTCAATCCGGCTGGCGAGTGAACTGCCCGCCGCTGATCAGCCGCGTTTTGAATATCTTTCGACGGAATCTGAAACTTTTGCCGCCTACGCCGATGCCCGCGCCAATCGCCGCGATGCATTTTTCAACGTGCCAGCGGGCGGCGCGGATATCTGCAACATTCCCGTGCCAGTACGAAAGAAGCCTTAACCCGCAATCTGGCGGAGCGCCTTTTTCAGCAGTGCCTCATCATGATTGACCGCGCCAATCACCGCGACATGATCGCCGTCGATCCGCCGCGCGAACAGCATGATAAATTCTTCGTTGCCCGGCATTTCGACAATGCCCTTGGGCGCAATCTGGCGTGCCTTATCGAGCAGCAAATTGGCCTTGGCGGCTTTTGGTTCGGGGCGCCGCGCGGCGCGTTCGCTGGTGATAATCGCTTTGAGGCCGCCAGCAGTGCGGTTGAGCAGGGGGAGGACTTCGCCCTTTGCCAGGCCCGTCCGCTTTGCATGACCAAGCACGAGCGCATATTCGGCGAGGCGCGTTTTATCATGATCAGTCCCGAAAACGAGCTTGACGATGGGCGTCATCGGCGCGCGTTCCTGCACCGCGATCCCGCTATCGGCGAGCAATTCGGCATAGTCATCGGCGTTAGTTTCGGCCTCAAGCGCAAAATCATAGGCGCGTGAAAGTGCCTGATACAGCGCGGCGCGGCTGCGTGTATCGGCGTCAACCGCTGAGTCAGCGCAAATGCGCGCCGCCGCGAGCCAATCGCCCAGCGTCTCGCTGCCATCGGGGGCAAAATCATCATCCTCTTCGGCGTCTTCACCGTAATCGACGACACCAAGCACATCAGCGCGCGGCGTAACGCGCGGTTCTTCTTCGCGCGCACTTGGGCCATCTGCCCAAACGGGAATAGGTTCGTTGTGGCGCGGCAGGTTCGCCTGAAGCGCGCGTTCAACTTCATCGGCAAGGCCAGCGGTCAGCGCGGCATCGGCCACTTCTTTCCAGTTGATCACGCCGTAGATGAAATCAATCGTATCATCGTCGGAGGAAAACGGCATCAGGATGCCCCGGTACATCGTATTATTGCCCCGGTGATTGACGAACTCAGCCTCAAACCCAATCGGCGCACGGTTGGCGATGATCTGAAGATAATGGTCGGTCAGCCGCGAAAGCAGCGAACGGCTGGGGATTTCGCTTGCGCTAATCAGTTCAGAGGGAAGGTCACATTCCTCGCGGATCGCAGAACCAAGATAGGTCAGCGTTGGATTTTCAAAGCCGCCGGTGAAATCAAGCAACACGCTGTTCGCCGAAAAATCGGTAATGCTGGCGGGGTCAAGATCCTCTACCGCTGGATAGGCACGGCCATCAAGCAGTGATACCCAATAATTATACGCGCGGACGTGCATCCGCCGCTCATCAGTGCCGATCCCGATGGGTGAGTCGACGCCCTCATCACTATAGGATGATCGCGCAGCCTCAGCCTCGTGATTGAAAATCCCTGTTCCATCCATCGCAGATGCCCTTACCCAAGCGATATAATCTCAAGTCGACACTTTGCACCGTACATGGTTGATGAAGTGTTAAGTTTTGGCGGCGCGCGGTAAATTCTGTCACGCTGCGGTCGTAAATAGTGCGCTGCGCTGCGCGCGATACTTGTTTTGGCCAAAACACAGGTGTAAAGGCGCGCTTAGCATATAGCTATGCCGCCTTAGCTCAGTTGGTAGAGCATCGCATTCGTAATGCGGGGGTCGTAGGTTCGAATCCTATAGGCGGCACCAGTTTCAGCCATTTTTCAGGGTCTTGGTTGACGCAGATGGTTTCAGAAGTGCGCTGGTGATGCAAAAGCATTTATTAAAATGTCGATATTACGAGCAAAAAAATCGATGTGGCTGTGCTGCGTTAAAGCTTAACCACGTTGGGATGTTGCTGACTGGGCCAAAATTGGTTAATCAGTCGTCAATGGTTCAAAATATCGCGACTGTTGTGAATGTTGAGTTGTTGAGCGTACTTGCTGCGCGCCTTTGCAATCCAGACGACCCAAAGCAAGGAGCCATTCAAATAGAGGCTGCGACAGCAAAACTTAGAATGTGGGTGAATGCGCTAGACTGGGTTCGTTTTCCTCTCACAGTTATTGGCGCTTTTCTGGCTACTGCTGGCATAATAACAGTGTTTTCATTTCCTTCGGATAATAGCCTAGCAACTTTATTGGTCTATGGTTGGATTGCCTTCTGGGTGGTTATCTGCTGTGGCGCATTTACAGCGCTGCGCGTCATTCAAATGCGCAAATGTCTCTTTGTGAATCATCCTTATGACGCAAGGCTTCCGTCAGAAGTTGAAAAGTTGCTTCTTAATCTCGCTAGTGGAGGAAGAACGGCTGTTTTGCTCAAAGAGTATGGGGTGGGTGCCCCTGATGCACTGAGGACGTGCGATGGAAAGTTAGTCTATTTGCAGATCAGTAGCGGAACATTTCTCAATCGTCATGCGCCACTACTCGCATCAGCGAATAAGAATGGCTGGCCGCTTGTCTCACTTTCTCTCCGACATGCGTTCACACGTCCCATATATGTGATCCGTGAGGACGAGCTTGCAGAACAGCTTTTGGAGACAAAGGCTTGCCTCATCTATAATTCGCTTAGCGTGCCTGTTGCAGCAGAATCGAAGGAAGGGCAGAAATGGGAACAGTATTTTTTGTGGAATCTCAACGATACTGACTTCAAAAACCTTATGGAGGGTATCCATTTTTACGACGACAATATTAAGCAGTCCAAGGCCACGATTGTCTTGAATGCATTCTATGACGGCGTTCACGATGAAAACGCAGTAAAGCCTATCAAACCTGGGCACCTATATAAACGGGCGGCTAGAGCCTTAAATCTTGCAGCAGATTTGATGATGGCCGAAAATCCCACAGATATTTTGCAGAGTGCGATGTTACGCCAAACTGGTTTGACGGGAAAGCACGATTCGATTGATTGGATGGCAAGGGTGCTTGGGGGAAATTACGCCCAAATTTGCGGTACGATTGAAAATGCGGCTGTCATCAAACTGCCTAATTTTACGCTTTTGAAAAAATACGGCGTAATTAGCAGCTAACCGATTGAAACAGCTTTGATCGGTTCGCATCCTTGTGGCTCCAAAACATACGAGGTTGCCATGCTGATCCACACACCAGACGAATTGCTAACGGTCAAAGAGGTGCTTGCCCTTACACGATATAAGAGTCGGACGAGTCTGTATCGACTTATGCAAAAAAACAGGTGCCCCAATCCAGTTTTGATCGGAGGTAACCGTGTAAGATGGCGCGCTGATCAAATTAGAGACTGGCTTAATAGCTTGCCGACCCGGCGGTACTAACGCCGGGGTCACCCGGCAAACCCCAACACCGTATCAAACAGTCGTCCCCCTCGTGATTTCACGAAAGGAACCCTTATGCCTACTCTCTCATTGCTTCGCCGCGTGATTAGACGCCTGATCGGCTGGCCTCTGATTAGGATGACATACCGCGCGCATTACCGCGTGATGCACGATGCGCATCATTATATCGTGACGCTTATTGAGGATAATGAAGACGGTGAGGCGCGCCGCGCGTCGCTTATGGATTGGGAATGGGCCGAGCGTCCTGTCCTTGATGTGCTAAACGGCACGGTCTCCTGTTACCGCATCGACGGGCCAAGACAGTTGGTCGAGAACGAGGTGTTCGCGCTTGGATCGCTGATCCAAAGCCCCGGCGTAACAGCACATCTTGATCCGATTGAGACGCTTCAGCTTGAGCTGCGGATGCGTGAGGCGATTGAGGCCGAGATACTGCGCTGGATCGCCGAGCATAAATTGCACGAGCTCCGCCCGTTGAGGCTAGCGTCAACCGTGCAGTTGAAGACCCCAAGGCGCTTGCGCGGATTTTCGCTTGGGTATGTTGCAACGACATCATGGGGGAGCAAAATTATGCCCGATAATCAAATCAACCGGGGTCAAGAAAGATGCGTCGATACTTCGTATCGCGCAGAAGTAAGAAAATCACACCTCACGCACTGGCGTGCAGCGGTTTTCTGCGACTTTTGTGACGGGCCAATGGCGCGCGCTTTGCTTGTGGCAAAAAGAAAGCTGGCATTTCTGGGCTTTGCTGAGCGCGCTATTGACGCGCTGCGGGGGGTGCAATCATGAACCGGGTCAAGGTTACCGTGCGCATTCCATTGCCTCATGATGTAATGCTTAAACATATCGCAGAGGTACGTGGGCTGACGCGGTATCAGGCGCTCGTGCGCGTGATTGAGACCGGCTTGACTTCGATCATGCAGTATTCGGTTGGATCATCTGCAACGGTTGGCAATGACGACATTGCCGCCCGCTTATCAGCAATTGAAGTGCTGGCTGATCGCTGCCTGTTCACAGCCTCAGCCGCCTATGTCTATGCGCGACGCGGCGCACTGAGCGGTGAGGGTGATGCTGATAAAGTGGATGCTACTTTGGGCGAAGCTGCCCAGTCAGCCTATGCGCGCCAACGTGCGCTTGCCGGGGAGATACTCTGATGGCAGCCCCGCGCGACAATCTGCTGCGCGGCCAAGGGCTGTTGCAGCAAGGCTGGTCAGGACTGTTAAGCCGCTGGAAGCTATACCTGAGGATATGGGGCGTGTGCGTGGCGGTCGGCGCTATGGCTGTGCCCTATAAATATGGCAGACCCCACCAAGCCTCCGACACTTTCTACTACGCGGCTGCCAATTTGGTTTTGTGGATTGCAAGCGGCAAGGCTGACCCCAAGATCAGCGTGAAGCGTGACGGCCAAACTTACCCAACCCCAACGAGCATGATTGCCACTGATCCTTACCGGATCGCTGTTGCCAATGAGATGATTGGCAATGCAACGCTTGGTGGAATGTCCGGCGCGTTTATTGGACTTTGCCTGTGCGTATTGCTCGGATGGTTCATGCGTGACAGCGGGAGCCGTGCGGGCGCTGACCGGGTCATCAGCGCCAGCGTGATCGTGAGCGAACGACATTTGCGCAAACTGACCAAGCGCGCTGCACATGCTGCAAGCCTTCATATTGCGACCGTACCCATCCCAGCACAGTTTGAGTGCCGCCACTTTGCGCTTTTGGGTACAACAGGTTCGGGTAAGACAACGGTGTTGCGCCAGATGTTGGATGCCATCGAAGCACGCGGTGAGCCTGCTTTGGTCTATGATACCAGCGGCGCATTCATTGCGCATTGTTACTGCCCTGAGCGCGGCGATGTGATCTTGAACCCGTTTGATGCCCGCTCAGCTTATTGGTCGCCGTTCGGTGAGATTGCGCACCCGGCAGACGCTGACCGGATCGCGCAGCAACTGTTGAGCGCCACTGGCAAAGAAGACGATGATGTCTGGCTTGAGACCGCAAGGATACTCGTTGCCAATATCCTGCGGCTGCTTTGGCGCGAAGGCAAAACGACGCTGCCAGCCCTCATTGATGCGCTCCAACTTAAAACCAAGGATGAGTTGAAAGTGTGGCTGTCTGGCACATCGTCAGCGCGCACCTTTGAAGATGACGCTGACCGCGCAAGTGCCAGCGTCTTGTTCATGCTCGCCAAGGCCTCAAACCTGTTGCAGTTCTTGCTGGCAGAACCGAGTGACGCGGGCACGGTCGCATTCCGTGATTTTATCGCTGGGCTTGATAAACGCCAAGGGGCTAAGCCCTGGATCTTTGTGCCGAGGAAGGAAGATTATTTTGAGGCGATGAAGCCCTTAATGGCGTGTTGGCTTGAATGCGCGGCCAGTGCGACCTTGGGGCTGGCACCATCCCCAACCCGTCGGATGTGGTTTATGCTTGATGAGCTAGCTGATCTTCCCCGCGTTGATAATCTCACCCGGTTGCTCCCTGAGGGCCGCAAATTTGGTGCAGGCGTGGTGCTGACCTTTCAGTCCATCGGTCAGATGCACGCGCGCTACGGGCGTGATAGCGCTGAGGCGATCCTTGGTTGCTGCAATACCAAGCTCTACTTGCAACTGGTTGACCGCGACAGCCGTGAATGGGCGTCAAAGACAATTGGCGATGTTGAGCTTGAGATACGTCCCGCCTCGGACATGCTTGAATATAGTCAGGACGGCGCGCGTTCATCACTTGGTACTGTCCGCCATATCCGCGCAGCCGTATTGGAGAGCGAACTCCGCTTGCCGCCTTATGAGGGCTATTTGCAATGCCCAGACGGGCTGCCCATCGCCACGGTCACACTGACCAATGCGCATATCACAGCAAGAGGCGACCCGTGCCATCATAGCTTTATCGCCGCTGATATAAGCAAATCGCTATGGGGGCGGATGGCGCAGCCTGTGTCCACACGCTCCACTGCGCCTAAACCGGGTGATCCGAGTAAGGGCAGTGCAGGCCCAGTATAATGGTGGCAACAATTTATGCACTGACCAGTTCAGCCCAAGCCTCGACCTATTATGAGGTCGATGATTATTATGCAGGCGATGACCTGTTGCCAAGCGCTTGGCAGGGGGCGGGTGCAGACGCTCTTGGGCTATCAGGCGAGGTTGAACGCGCGCCGTTCCGCACACTTCTTGATGGCAAAATCAGCGATGCGCAGCAGCTAGGGACATCACGATCCGGGGTCGTGGATCACCGCCCCGGTTGGGACGTGACAATGAGCGCGCCCAAGTCCGTCTCAATCATGGCTGAGGTCGCAGGCGATAGACGGTTGATTGATGCGCATGACAAGGCGGTGACAGCAGCACTTGCGTTTACCCAAGCCCACGCAGCCGCAACGCTGATCAGGACGTATAACAAAGTATCGCGCCAGCAAACCAATAATCTCACGATTGCCAGCTTCCGCCATGATACCAGCCGCGCCCAAGACCCGCAGCTTCACACTCACAATGTCATCATGAACGCGACGCGCGATGCGCAAGGGAATTGGCGCAGTCTTGAACCACGCGCGCTCTACCAGTTGCAAAAGTCGATTGGTGCGGTTTACCGCCAAGAACTTGCGGTCAACATCCGTGCGCTTGGCTATGCGGTTGAAGCAGGGAGAGACTCATGCTTTGAGATTAAGGGTGTCCCCGCCGAGGTGATAAAGGCGTTTAGCGAACGCGTCGCCCAGGTCGAAGCCCGCCTTGCTGAACGCGGCCAGACGCGCGCGACGGCGAGTGCCCAAGAAAAGCAAATTGCAGCGCTTGATACGCGCGTGGCCAAGGTTGCGGTCAACCGTGCTGATTTGGTCAAGGAGTGGCGCGCGACTGCCGACGGCGTAGGTTTTGATCAGGACGCACGACGGGCACTCTTTGCACAGGCGGAGCGCGTTACGGCGCAGGTTGATCATAGGGTAATGCTTGCCGCCCAAGGCCAGCTTACCGCGCATCAAGCCGTAGCCTTTGCCGCAGAGAAACTGGGTGAGCGCGAGGCGGTCTTTGCAACTTCCGAGTTGCAGAAAGAGGCAGGGCGGTTCGGGCTTGGCAGCGTTACCCAAGCGCAGATCAGTGCAGCGATTGACCGGGCGAGCAGAGACGGCGCGCTTGCCCCGCGCAGCTTCATTGACAAACGCGGTGCAAGTTTTGGTGGTTACACTACCGCGACCAACATCAACAATGAACGCCGCTTGCTCCGCGCTGAGGCGAATGGACGGGGACGCGTGGCTGCGCTCCAGACGCAAGCCGAAGCTTCCAAATCCGTCGCGCGCGCTGCGCTTAGCGCGCAGCACCGCTGGAGCGAAGGCCAGCGCGCCGCAACCACGGCGCTGCTCATCAGCCCCAACCGTGTCACTGCGGTGCAAGGCTATGCCGGGACGGCGAAGACCACAACAGTGCTGGCAACCTATGCCAAAGAGGCAGAAGCAGCCGGATATCAGATTACCCCGCTGGCCCCGCTTGCGTCGGCGGCACGGACGCTGGGCGACGCGCTTGGGATAAAGGGTGAGACCGTTGCCAAGCATTTAATCGCGGTGAGAACCGCAGACCCAGGCCGAGGCGCAGATACTGCTGCAGACACATGCCCAAACACGGAACTGCGCGAAGCGGGCGGGCGCGCTATCTGGATCGTTGATGAAGCCTCAATGCTCTCCGCGCGTGATACCGCGCGCTTGCTTGAGGCAGCAACCAAAGCAGATGCCCGCGTCATCCTTGTTGGTGACGTCAAACAGCTTGGCTCAGTTGGCGCAGGTGCCGCCTTTGCGCAGTTGCAAGGGGCAGGGATGGCGACGGCAACGCTTGATGAGATTGTCCGCCAGACCAACCCGCTCACCAAGCAGGCGGTTGAGGCCAGCATCGCAGGCGATGCGCGCCGCGCGCTTGACGCGCTTGAGCGCGGTGGCGGCAAGGTCATTGCTTATGCTGACCCCGCCGAACGGATTGCGGCAATGGCACAGGACTATGCTGCACTTTCGCCCAAAGACCAGCGGCGTACCATCGTCATTGATCCCTCACGCGCAGGCCGTGACGCCTTGAACGTCGAAATCAGAACCCAGCTTTTCGCAAACGGGCAACTCAGTGGCGCAGCCGCCACGATGCGCACGCTTGAGTCCAAAGGGCTGACCCGGCCCGAAGCGCGTGATGCCCGAAGCTATGAAGCAGGCGATGTCGTTAGGTTCGCGCGTGATTATCCGGGCAAGGACATCGCCAAGCACGAAGCGCTCAGCGTCACAGAGGTTGACCCAATCAAAAACGCGGTATCGCTTGAGAAAGCGAATGGACAGTCAGTTGATTGGCGACCCCGCCAATGGGGTGCAAGCAAAAGCGAAGCGTTCACACCTGCCACCATCGACATAATGAAAGGCGACCGCATCCAGTTCACCCGTAATGACCGCAGCCAGTCGCGCACGAACGGCACAGGTGCGCAAGTGATCGCGGTCAACCCAGAAGACCGCACCGCGCGCATCCGCTTGGACAGCAGCACCTTCCAAACCCTCGCGCTAGACAAATCCACCGACCAGCACATCCGCCACGGCTACGCCCAAACCACCCACGCCGCCCAAGGCCGCACATCCGAGCGCGTCATGATCAACGCCGACAGCAAAGCCACCAACCTCACTAACCAAAAAATGCTCTACGTCGCCATATCCAGAGCCAAAAGCTCAGCCAGCATCTACACCAACGACCCCAACAAACTCATCACCGCACTCAAAGAACGCTCAGGCGAGAAACAGATGGCGATGACAAACGTTGCGGCAGGAATCAGCGTGGCCATCAAGTCAGTTAGCGCTGCTTTATAAGGAATGAATGTATTCATCCGGTGAGTACCGCGTTCAGGCGGCTTTTTGGATTTGATCTGGCATCGGGAAGTTCCATGGGAGCAGTTCACTGAGGCGGGCTTGGGGGATATCGGCGATGCGCGAGAGTACATCGGCGAGCCAAGCTTGGGGGTCGATGTTGTTGAGTTTAGCCGTGCCGATAAGCGTGTACATGAACGCGGCGCGCTGACCGCCGCGATCTGAACCAGCGAAGAGCCATGATTTTCTGCCCAATGCAATGCCGCGCAACGCGCGTTCTGCGGCGTTGTTGGTCAGGCAGATGCGGCCATCGCCCAAGAAAGCGGTGAACGCGGGCCAATCGGCGAGCATGTAGTTTATGGCTTTGGCGACGGGGTCGTGCTTGGACAGCCGTGCGCGCTGTTCATGCATCCAGTCGTGTAGGGCGGCGATGAGCGGCGCGCTTTGATCTTGGCGCGCAGCGAGGCGTTCTGCGGCGGGCTTTCCGTTGACGGTGCGCTCGATATCGAACAGCGCGTCAATGCGCAGCACGGCTTCTGC
>JAYTPB010000139.1:0-1448 GCA_043747445.1 Sphingomonadales bacterium | reverse complement strand
GTTTCGCTATCGGGGAAAATATCGATGGCAACGCCGTAACGCTCTTCGATTTCGGCAAGCTCAGCACGTTTCCGGTTGAGGACATAGATCGCCGCTTCTTGGCTGGCGCGTAGCAACAGCCGACTGCCCTTGCCCTGTGCGGCTTCATCTTCAAGCATCCGCAACGCCGAAAGCGCCGACGATGATGCCGTGCGAACAAGGCCTGTGCCTTCACAGTGCGGGCATTGGCGCGTTGACGCCTCAAGCACACCAGTGCGCAGTCGCTGACGGCTCATTTCCATTAGGCCAAAACTTGAAATCCGGCCAACCTGAATCCGCGCGCGATCATTAGCGAGTGCCGCCTTCATCGCCTTTTCAACCTTACGGATGTTGGAGTTATTCTCCATATCAATAAAGTCGATCACAACCAGCCCGGCCATATCGCGCAGGCGAAGCTGACGCGCAATTTCCTGCGCAGCTTCTAAGTTGGTGCCAACCGCCGTCTGCTCAATGCCATATTCACGTGTCGAGCGCCCCGAGTTGATGTCGATAGACACTAGTGCCTCAGTCGGGTTGATCACCAAATAGCCGCCCGATTTGAGCTGAACCACGGGTTGATACATCGCGTTCAATTGATCTTCGACGCCGTAGCGCTGATAAAGCGGAACCGCGTCTGCGTAAGGCTTAACCTTCTTAGCATGGCTTGGCATCAGCAGCTTCATATATTCACGCGCCGCGCGGTAACCGTCCTCACCCTCAACGATGACTTCATCAATATCCTTATTATAGATATCGCGAATTGCTCGCTTGATCAGATCGCTATCGCCGTTGATCAGCGCAGGTGCAGCCGAACGCAGCGTCGTTTCGCGGATCCCGTCCCACACGCGCGCGAGATAATCAAAATCACGGCGGATTTCAGTTTTGGTACGCTGGAGACCAGCGGTACGGACAATGCAGCCCATCGTTGGCGGCAATTCAAGCTCAGCCATAATTGATTTCAGACGCTTGCGGTCAGCAACGTTTGAAATCTTGCGGCTGATCCCGCCACCGTGCGTGGTGTTTGGCATCAGGACGCAGTAGCGCCCGGCAAGGCTTAGATAGGTGGTGAGTGCAGCGCCCTTATTGCCGCGCTCTTCCTTAACAACCTGAACAAGCAGCACCTGACGCCTGTGAATAACGTCCTGAATCTTATAACGGCGGCGCAGCGCCATCCGCTTTGAACGGAGCGAGGCGGCATTTTCACTCTGCCCGCCTTCTTGATGATGATCATCATCGCCGCCAACTAATTCAGCGGCTTCAAGCTCATCCTCATCGCCTTCAATGTCAGAGTCCGGACGATCATGATCATTGCCATCATCATCATGATGCGCATCAAGCAACTCATCGTCATCATCGTCGTGCGCATCGCGCAGACGCTCTTCTTCGGCGGCATGTTCAGCCTCTTCGCGGAGCAGCGCTTCGCGATCCTC
>JAYTPB010000138.1:0-2474 GCA_043747445.1 Sphingomonadales bacterium | reverse complement strand
TTTTCGCTCACCAAAGGCGGGTTTTATTTTCTCACCGGCGCTTCGGGGGCTGGTAAAACCTCGCTGCTCAAGCTGCTTTATCTTGCGCAGCGGCCAAGCCGTGGGCTGATCCGGCTGTTCAACGAGGATATGGTGACGCTCCCGCGTGAAAAATTGCCGCTGTTTCGACGGCGGATTGGCGTGGTTTTTCAGGATTTTCGGCTGGTGCCGCATCTCTCGGCATTTGATAATATCGCGCTCCCGCTCCGGGTTGCCGGCAATGACGACCGTGATATTGAAAAGCCAGTGAGCGAAATGCTCGCGTGGGTTGGCCTATCAAACCGCGCCAGCGCCCGCCCGGCAACGCTATCGGGGGGTGAACAGCAGCGCGTGGCGATTGCGCGTGCGGTGATCGCGCGGCCCGATATTCTCGTCGCCGATGAACCCACCGGCAACGTTGATCCCGAAATGGCGGCGCGGCTGCTTTATCTATTCGACGGGCTGAATAAGCTTGGCACGACTGTGGTTGTAGCGACGCATGATCTCCATTTGCTCAGCCGGATTGGCAATGCAACAATGATGCGGCTTGATGCCGGACGGTTGCTTGATCCAACGGGTGCGCTGCGCCACCCGCCTCAGAAGCATGAGGCATAGTAAGTGATTAACGCGCTCCGTGTCTCTGCTGCTGATCGCCGTTTGCTTCCCGAAGGGCGGATGGCGGGGCCGATGCCGTGGGTGATCGCGATCATGATGTTTTTAACAATCCTTACGGCTGCTGCGGGAATTGCGCTTGCGGGTTCGGCGCGCACGCTTGGTCAGGACCTTGATGCGCGGCTGACGGTGCAATTGTCCGAACCCAATCCGGGCTTGCGCGAAGTGCAGACCCGTGAAATTCTTGTTGGACTGAAGCGGCTGGCGGCGGTAAAATCCGCACAGGCCGTTCCCGAGGCAGAGCTTAACGCGCTGCTTGCCCCGTGGCTTGGCAATGAAGCGCTTGATAATGATTTGCCGATGCCTGCACTGATTGATGTCGAACTTAAGCGCACTGGTGCAGACGACATTGCGGTTGTCCGTGAACTGGTGGCGATGATCGCGCCTGCCGCGCGCGTCGATCAGCAGGCAAAATGGCTCCAGCCGCTTGCTGATCTCCTCAAATCACTGACGTGGCTCGCGCTCGGCCTGGTTACTTTGATGACGATTGCGACATCTGCGGCGGTTGTGCTGGCGGCGCGTGCCGCACTCAACACCCACCGCGCGACAATTGACGTACTCCACTTGCTTGGATCAAGCGATAATCAGATTGCGGGTTTATTTCAGCGTCGGATCGCGCTTGATGCGTTGTTCGGCGGGTTTGCTGGGCTATTGCTTGCGCTGGTTGTGATGCTGCTGATTGGGGAGCGGATGCGCGCACTTGGTTCTGAATTGCTCGGTTCGGCAAGCCTTGGTTGGGGCGGCTGGGCGCTGCTCTTTTTATTGCCGTTGATTGGGGTGGCGTTATCGACGGTGTCGGCACGGATCACGGTGCTGCGCGCCTTGAGGCAAATCTTATGATTCGCCGGATTATTTCGCTCGTCCTCCTTGCCTGGATGCTTGGTTTTGGCCTGTTTACGGTCAGCCTGCCGGAGCCAGCGGCTGGTGAGATGACTGACGCGGTTGTCGTTCTGACCGGCGGGAAGGGCCGAATCGAACGCGGACTCGACGTGCTTGAGCAGCGTCAGGCGCAGCGAATGCTCGTTTCAGGCGTTGACCCGTCGGTGCGCGAGGGTGAACTCGCGATGCTTCAGGGTGCGCCGCTTGCGCTCTTCAAATGTTGCGTCGATCTTGGCAAGGAAGCCGTTGATACGCGCACCAATGCGGATGAAGCCGCGCGCTGGCTTGGCAAGCACGGGTATAAATCGGTACGATTGGTGACCACGGATTGGCATATGCCGCGCGCACGGCTTGAACTGCGCCGTGCGGTTGGCAAGGATATTCGCGTGGTCGGCGATTCGGTAGAAAGCGCGCCGGGACTGCTTGTCCTTTTGCGCGAATATAATAAGTTTTGGATCCGCTGGTTTGCGGTTCAGGTTGGTGTTTGAGTTAATGGCACTTCTACGCAGCCTCATTTTCACCTTAATCTATTATCTCGGCTGCATCCCGACGGTGGGTTTCGCGATGCTGATGATTCCGTTTGGCCAATCTGCGATTATTCGGGGCTCGCGGTGGTGGGCACTTTGGCACCGGTGGTGCGCGCGCCGTATCTTGGGCATAGAAACGCGCATTGAAGGGGTTTTGCCGCAGCATAGTGTGCTCGTCGTTATGAAGCATGAATCGATGTATGAAGCGGTTGAAACGCTTGCGCTGTTTGATCGGCCAGCGGTCGTGGTCAAACGTGAGCTGACCCAGATTCCGGTGTGGGGGACTGTCGCCGAGCGGCACGGGGTTATTCCGGTTGACCGCGAAAGTGGCGCGGCGGCGGTGCGGCTAATGCTCAGCGCGGGCAAAGCTGCGATTGC
>JAYTPB010000137.1:0-4840 GCA_043747445.1 Sphingomonadales bacterium | reverse complement strand
TGCTTATGCCGGAACCCTCCGCGTCGAACCCGGCGCAAATGCGCAGGAGCGGCTGCAAACCGCACTGCTTGATGCCAAGCCGGGTGACACCGTCGAAATTGGCGCGGGCCGCTTTGAACTGACTGATGGGCTGTCGCTCGACATATCAGGCGTCACCGTTCGCGGGATGGGTGCGGACAAAAGCGTTCTGAGCTTCAAAGGGCAAAAGAGCGCAGGCGAAGGCCTGCTCGTCACATCAAATGATGTCGTGCTGCGCGACTTCGCGGTAGAGGATACGCGCGGCGATGCGCTCAAATCAAAGGGGTCTAGCCGCATCACATTCTTCAATTTACGCGTTGAATGGACGGGCGGGCCAAAGGCCACCAATGGCGCTTACGGTGTGTATCCGGTCAGCTCCACCGATGTCCTGATCGATAATGTCCGCGTGTCGGGCGCATCGGATGCGGGCATTTATGTCGGCCAATCAAAGAATATCATCGTCCGCAATTCACTTGCGACGCGCAATGTGGCGGGGATCGAGATTGAGAACAGCTTCAACGCGGACGTTTATTCAAACGTCGCGATGCACAACACCGGCGGCATCCTCGTGTTCGATCTGCCTAACTTGCCCCAAAAGGGCGGCAACAGCATCCGCATTTTCTCCAACCGCGTGACGAAGAATGACACGCCCAATTTCGCGCCACCAGGCAATGTCGTCAGCCAAGTTCCCGTTGGCACCGGCGTAATGGTGATGGCGAACAGCAATGTCCATGTGTACGGCAATATGCTAGGCGATAATGCTACCGCCAATGTCTTCGTCGTTGCTTATAAACAGAAATTTGATGATCCCGGCTATAGCCCGCTCGTCAAAAATATTGTTATCCGCGACAATGAGCACGGCCGCGCAGGCTGGGCGCCCGGCTTTGTTGGCGGTAAGGAATTGGCAGCCGCAATGGGCGGCGCACTTGCACCAATTTTCTGGGACGGCGTGGGCGGCGCGGCGGCGGGCGTGCATGTGAGTGACAAGGTCGCGGTGCTCACGCTTGGGCTGGATGAGCCGCTGACCCCGCTTGCCGAAATGCAGCCGGGGCCGATTGACCTCAGCAAAACGCCAGTGGTCGCAATGCCCGCAGCGGTAGTGCTGCCTGCCTCAATGGAGGCTGCGCTCAAGTGAAAGCGTTCGTCAGCGCGACTTTGCTTGCGTGTCTGAGTATCGGCGCGAGTGAAGCGCCGCCCGTTAATGATGCGCTGATCCTCGGCGATACGTTGCCGCCCAATCTGTCCGACTTTGGCTTGCTAATGGGCCAGCAGGGACTCATTCCGGCGTCGGGCGTAAAACCTTACAAGCTCTCCACCCCGCTCTTCTCCGACTATGCCGAAAAATACCGCTATGCCTATGTGCCTGAGGGCAAACGCATCGCTTATCGCGCCGACGGAGTGATCGCGTTTCCTGTCGGCAGTGTGTTGATCAAAAGCTTCGGCTATCCAGCCGACCTGCGTAAGCCTACCGAAAACGTGCGCATCCTTGAAACCCGACTGCTGATCCACCGCGTGAGCGGCTGGGTCGCCCTGCCCTATGTCTGGAACGCTGACGGCAGCGACGCCATGCTCAAACGCGCAGGTACACGTATTGACGTGCGCTGGACGCATCTTGACGGGCAGATGAAAAACATCAGTTACTCCGTGCCCAACGTCAATCAGTGCAAGGGCTGCCACAGCCTTGACGGCGCGATGATGCCAATTGGCCCAAAGGCGCGCAACCTTGACGAAGGTTTCTTGCGCACCGCCGCTATCGACGGCCTGCCGACAAAAATCGACCCTATCCCGGTCTGGAATGATCCGGCATCGGGGAGCGTTGACGCGCGCGCGCGCGCCTACCTCGATATCAATTGCGCACACTGCCACAACCCGCGCGGGCCAGCGAGCAATTCAGGACTGTTCCTCAATTGGGAACAGACTGACCGCGTCGCGCTTGGCATTGGCAAACGCCCGGTCGCGGCGGGAAGCGGCGCGGGTCAATTCTCATTCGACATCGCCGCTGGCCACCCTGAAAGCTCAATCATGCTTTACCGTCTGGCGAGCATCGAACCCGGCGTCGCGATGCCCGAACTTGGCCGCGCAACCGCACACGAAGAGGGGCTGGCTCTGCTAGCTGAGTGGATCAAAGCGATGCCAGCGGAGGATGTGAAGTGACGATTAGGCTTTATGATTTCTACCGTTCCTCGGCCTGTTACCGCGTCCGTATTGCGCTCAATCTCAAAGGTTTGGCGTATGAGGCGGTTGACACCAGCCTAGTCGACGGCGCGCACAACACGCCAGAATATAAGGCCAAAAATCCGCAAGGGTTTGTGCCGATGCTTGAGGTTGACGGACTGCGCATCACGCAGAGTCTTGCGATCATCGAATGGCTGGATAGCTATGCCCCCGAACCGCGCTTTGTGCCCACAGACCCGGCTGCACGCGCGCGGCAAATGGCGCTGGCCCTAACAATTGCTTGCGATATCCACCCGCTCAACAATCTGCGTGTCCTCAAATATCTCGGCAGTCAGCTCGGCGCGGAGGAGGCCGCGCGCGATGATTGGTATCGTCACTGGGTGATCGCTGGTTTTGATGCGCTTGAGGCGATGGCCGATCCATCAACGCCCTTCCTTGGCGGCGATGCGCCGGGGATCGCCGACATCTGCCTCGTCCCGCAAATGTTCAACGCGCGCCGCTTTGCCACCCCGCTTGAGGCTTTTCCCAATCTCGTGAGAATTGATGCGGCCTGCACTGCGCTGGGTGCGTTTGCCCGGGCGCATCCCGATGCAGTAAAGGCTTGAATATGGCGAACCCAGCCGCACTCATCATTGGCGCAGGCGATGCCACCGGCGGAGCCATAGCGCGCGCCTTTGCTCGCGATGGCCTTACCGCCTGCGTCAATCGCAGGCCGCGCAATGCCGAACAGCTTGAAACGCTCGCCGCCGCTATCCGCGATGAGGGCCATAGCGCGCACGCCTTCCCCGCCGATGCCCGCGATGAGGCGGCGATGGTGGAATTAGTGCAGACAGTCGAACGCGATGTCGGGCCGATTGAAGTCGCGGTGTTCAACGTCGGCGCGAACGTCCGTTTTGCAGTCACTGACACCAGCGCGCAGGTGTATCGCAAGGTTTGGGAGATGGCCTGCTTTGCTGGCTTTCTGATGGCGCGCGAGGTCGCCAAAGCGATGGTGGCGCGCGGACGCGGCACGATCATCTTTACCGGAGCGACCGCATCACTGCGCGGCGGCGCTGGTTTTTCTGCGTTCTCCGGGGCCAAAGCAGGCTTACGAATGCTCGCGCAGAGCATGGCGCGTGAGCTTGGCCCACAGGGCATTCACGTCGCGCATGTCGTAATTGATGGCGGGATTGATACCGAATTTGTCCGTGGGCTTCGCCCCAATTTTGATGAACTGAAAGCCGAAGACGGTGTACTCTCCCCCGATGCCATCGCCGCAAATTATGTGATACTCCACCATCAACACCGCAGCGCATGGACACATGAGCTTGACCTGCGCCCTTGGATCGAAAATTTCTGATGATGACCAAGAGCTTTGATTTCATCTTCGATTTTGCCGGGCCGAACGGCTATCTCGTCCACAAGGTGCTGCCTGAATTTTGTGCGAATACGGGGGCAACCGCCAACTACATCCCCTGCTTGCTCGGTGGGATGATGAAGGCAACCAATAATCAGCCGCCGATGATCCGCTATGCCGAAACACCAGCCAAGCGCGATTATGAGATGCTTGAATTTAACCGCTTCATCAAGGCAAACAGCCTGAGCGCGTTCAAAATGAATCCTCACTTCCCAGTCAATTCGCTACGCATCATGCGGATGGCGGTTGCAGCCCAGCATGAGGGCGTCGCTGCCGCATATAACGAAGCAATGTTCGCCGCGATGTGGGAGGAGGGCCGCAACCTTGCCGATCCAGAAACTATCACTGAAGTCATCACCGCCGCCGGCCTTGATGCAACCGCACTCACAGCGCGCGGCGAAGACCCAGCGATCAAGGCCGAACTCATCACCAATACCGAAGCCGCTGTCGCGCGGGGAGCCTTCGGCATTCCAACCTTCTTCGTGGGCGACGAAATGTTCTGGGGCAAGGAACGTTTGGGCCAGCTTGCCGAGGCGCTTGCGACGCACTGAGACTTGCGCCGAACCGTTCATCCGTTAAGAGCAGAGCATGGATAGAATAGTTGTACGGGGCGGCAATCGCCTCAACGGGCGGCTGCCGATTTCGGGGGCCAAAAATTCCGCACTGACGCTGCTGCCGTGCGCGCTGCTCACTGATGAGCCGCTGACGCTGCGCAATCTGCCGCGACTGGCCGATGTTGATAGCTTTGGCCATTTGCTCAATCAGCTTGGTTGCTCAACGATGATCGAAGGCGCGCGGCCCGAAGATTTCGGCCGGGTGATGACCGCGCGCGCGGGCAAGGTCACAGCGACCATCGCGCCCTATGATATCGTCCGCAAGATGCGCGCCTCGATCCTCGTGCTTGGGCCACTGCTCGCGCGTGCGGGTGAAGCGACCGTCTCGCTGCCGGGTGGCTGCGCGATTGGCAACCGCCCGATTGACCTCCATTTGAAGGCGCTAGAGGCATTCGGCGCGACGATTGAAGTTACCGCTGGCTATGTCAAAGCAAGCACGCCGGGCGGGCGGCTTCCCGGTGGCAAGATGATCTTCCCGGTCGTTTCAGTCGGCGCGACTGAAAATGCACTGATGGCGGCCTCACTCTCGAAGGGCACATGCGTCCTCGAAAATGCCGCGCGCGAACCGGAAATTGTTGACCTGTGCAACTGCCTCGTCGCGATGGGCGCACGGATTGATGGGATCGGCACCGAAACG
>JAYTPB010000136.1:0-23402 GCA_043747445.1 Sphingomonadales bacterium | reverse complement strand
ACGCTGACCGGGGGCACCGTATCGGCCAATGTCTCGATCGTGCCCCTGATCAATGATGGCGAGCGGCAGGGCGTGCTGATCCTCATTGAGGACATTTCCCAAGGCAAACGGCTTGAAGGGGCGATGCGCCGCTTCATGACGCAGAATGTCGTTGATCAGGTACTCGGTCATGAAAATGACTTGCTGTTTGGCGCGGCGTGTGAGGCAAGCGTGATGTTTGCTGACATCCGCAACTTTACCGCAATGGCCGAACAGCTTTCGCCGCGCGAAGCCGTCGACATGCTCAATGAAATTTTCACCGAGCTGTTCGAATCGGTTGCGGCATTTGACGGGATGCTCGACAAATTTATCGGTGACGCGCTGATGGCGGTGTACGGTGCCCCGATTTCAGGCGCAAACGATGCCGCAAACGCAGTGGCCAGCGCGATCCAGATGCAGGCGCTGATCGCCAAGATCAACCTCAACAGGCGCGAACGCGGCCTAGAGGATATAAGGCTCGGCATCGGTATCGCCAGTGGTGAAGTGATCGCAGGCACCATCGGGTCACCCAAACGGATGGATTATACCGTCATCGGCGATAGTGTGAACCTTGCCGCGCGGCTCGAAAATTCGACCAAATATTATCACACCGATATCATCGTCTGCGAAAAAACTGCGGCAGCCCTGAGCCCAGACATCCGCAAACGCGAACTTGACCTGATCCGGGTGCGTGGCCGTCAAACGCCCTGCACTATTTATGAGATTTTGCCGCAGCAGGACGGCGATCTCACCATTCAAACTGCACTTGTCACCGCTTATGATGCCGGGCGAAAACATTTGTCGAGCGGCGCGTGGGCTGAAGCGATCAGCGCTTTTGAACATGCCCTTTCGATTAACCCGGATGATCATCCATCGGCAATCATGTGTGATCGTGCAAAAATACTGCTGGAAACGCCCAATCCTGATTGGGACGGGGTTTGGCAGTCACGCCGGGGCCTTGTGCGCGGTCGCTTTTAATAGGCCCGGTCTAATCGATTCGATGAGTTTTCTAATCGAATCGATGATGGCGCGATTACCACATCGGCTTAAATTGGCTTTGCAAGCGTCGGCGAACCGGAGTCGCGTCACATGAATACCCAACAAGCAAATTTTGCGACTAACACGCGCCCAAGCTTTTCGCCTGAGGCATTTGGTAAGGCCGTGCTTGATGCGTTGCTCGGCGGCACAGGGCTTGATCAACTTATGGCGTCACCGGGGATTGCTGAAAAATTTGGCAGCCCTGCGGGATCAAATTACACCGTCAAAAGCGGTGACACGCTCTCTGATATTGCAAAAGCCAACGGCACCGATTGGCAAAAGCTTGCGCGCATCAACGGCATTTCAAACCCTGATCTGATCCAAGTTGGCCAGCAGATCAAACTCCCCGGCGGATCAACCAATCAGCCGACGACCTACACCGTGAAGAGCGGTGATACGCTCGGCGCGATTGCCGCCGCCAATGGGACAAGCGTTGCGGCACTCGCCCGCGACAATGGAATCAGCAATCCTGACCGGATCAGCGTTGGCCAAGTGCTGCGCATTAACGGCGGCGCAGGTGGTGCAACAGGCACGGGCGGAACGACAGGCACGACGGCCGTTCCGCCGACCACAACCGGCGCACCGGGCGCGTCAACGGGCCGCCTCTCTGAAAATGGGGCCAGGTTCATCTATGATCATGAGGCGCAGCGCGGCGTATCGGATAAGCTCCATTGGCCGGGCGGTGCCAGCGGCGTAACGCTGGGGCCGGGCTATGATATGAAAGGCCGGACAAGTGCAGAGATCGTGCGTGATCTCACCGCTGTTGGCGTTAATGCCGATACCGCGCGGTCAATCTCCCGTGCGGCAGGGCTTGAAGGCAGTGCTGCCCGCAATTTCGCGAATAACAACACGGGCCTTGTAACGCTCACACCCGCGCAGGAAACGCGGCTACAGGCCATTGCTGCGCGGCCATTTGAACAAGTGGTTGCCGATAATGTGCGGGTGCCATTGACGCAGAACCAGTTCGATGCGCTTGTCTCATTTGCCTATAATATCGGTGAGGGCGCGTTCCGCGATTCAACAGCGCTGCGCAAAATCAATGCCGGAGATTATGCGGGCGGCGCAGAGGCGATGAAGCTGTTCAACAAATCAGGCGGCGAAGTTTTGCAGGGCTTGGTCAACCGCCGCAATGATGAGGTGCGTTTGTTCAACACGCCGGGTGCGCCGCTCGCGACAGGCGCACCGCCTGCGACGACGCCCCCTGCAACCACCCCGCCCGCGCCAACGGCTAATGTCACGCCGCGATTCCAGAGCAATCCGGGACTTGATCTGCCGCCCGAAGTCGTCAGGCCCGCAAACGCACTTTATGAGAGCATCAAGGCCAGCACCGGCTATGAGATTTATGTCACGAGCGGGCGGCGTGGCCCTGATCGTCAGGCCGCTGCGATGTACGATAATTATGCCAATGGAACAGCACCGACATACCGCGATCAGGTGTCCGAAGCGCAGATTCGCGCGGCCTATACCGCTGGACGCAACAACGGCCAATCAAAGGCCGAGACAGTGCGCGATATGGCCGCAGTGATCCAAGGCCAAGTTGATAATGGCATCTATATCTCACGCCACCTTCGCGCAAAATCGCTTGACATCGCGACGCCGCCTGCCGCTGTAATAGAAGCGATCAGGAATGATCCAAACGTGAGGTCAGTGCTTGTTGAAGATGATCATATCCATATCGATTTCAAATAGACCAACGACGTTGCTCCGCTTTGCCACCCCGCTAATTATGGGGATATTGCTTGTCGGCGCAGCGGCCCCTGCAACCGGGAACGCGCTTAAATCAAGTTTGCAAGCACGCTTTGAAAAAGCAGTCCTCGGCAAAGGCAGTGGTGCCGCATCCGCAACCCGCGTGCCAGCACCGACTGGCTTTGGCATGGCGTGTACCCCGCGCGTATCAGCGGCACGACCCGCCTTGACGATTACCTTGCCGCAATCGCTCGCCGCGCGCCGGCATGTGCTTGCTGTCATTAGCCCAAGCGGGCAACTTTATGAGCTTTACTCGCCCTATTCCGATGACGTTGAACGCGCAGATATCCTGATACCCTCGGATGAAATTAGCTGGCAAAAGGCACGCACTCGCGCGCGTTTTTCACTCCCCGCCCCCGCACTAATGGCAACCCAGCCGGGGCAGCGGACGCCAACGCGCGTTTTCACGGAAAAAGGGCGATATCAATTTGCACTTGTCAGCGCGATTCAGAAGGATTTGATCGCGGTTTCAGACACCCCAAATCGCGTGACAATTTATGCCGGGTGTGTGATCCACTGGATGCCTTAAAGATGGATAACAGGATGATATCTCGGACATTTGCCGCCTTCGCACTGATTCTCGCAGGCTGTCAGGTGCAGGGCAATGCCTCGGTCGCCAGTGGTGAGGACGCCGCGAGCACCGCAATCAAGCGCACGCCAATCGCACGCAAGGCAGAGCCGCTTGCCATTCCGCCCGAAGACCCATGCCTCGACGCCCCCGGTGCCAACGCAGAAAAATGCGCCGAGATCGCCCCCGATGCTGCGCAATTCATCGGCAACTGGAAAATCACGCGCGTTCATGTGAACCCGCAAGGCGTTCAAGCCTTCACCGAAAATGATAAGGCCATTGTTGGATCAATCTTCAGCATATCCGCGAGCGAAATCAAATGGACGACCAAGGTTTCGGCTGGCTTCACATCGGATGATGTCTGCAAGCAACCGTCGGCTGCCTCGCTGCTGTCCATTGTCGAAAAGGAAGAAGGCGGCGCTTTGACCGCAGCACTCAACCCATTTGCAATTTCGGCTTCTGCACGCGGGCCAATCCACCGCTTTGCCTGCATTGGCGGGGGGACTTGGGGGCCGGGTGAGGCGGGTGCCGCTGCTTTATTCATCCCCGTTGGTGCCACACAAATGGTGCTTAAATGGTATGATGGCGCAACATTTTTGGCCGAACGTCAGGGCCAATAAACAGGCGATTGCGCGCGCCGCAACGCTTTCCTATAGCGGAATGCTATGGAGCGGCTCGACGGTAGCGCGGCAGTGCCGCCCAAATATTGCGGGGGCATTGTTGCGCTTGGCAATTTTGACGGCTTTCACAGCGGGCATCAGGCGGTGGTGGGCCGCGCCATTGCGCTGGCAAAGGCCAAAGGCGTGCCAGCACTGGTTGCCACCTTTGATCCGCACCCGGTACGCTATTTCAAGCCCGATACGCCGCCCTTTCGCCTGACCAGCCTTGATCAGCGTGAGCGGCTGTTTGCTGGCGCTGGGGCCGATGCGATGATTGTCTTCCCATTCAACGCAGCGCTCGCCGCGCTCAGCGCTGATGAATTTGTCGCGCAGCGGCTTGCAGGATTGGCTGGCGTTGTGACTGGCGAGGATTTCACTTTCGGCAATCGCAAAAGCGGCAACGTCACCGTACTTGCTGAACTCGGCGCGCGTTACGGTTTTTTTACTGAAGCCGTCGGCGCTGTTGGCGACGGCGGTGAAGTGATTTCGTCGAGCCGCATCCGCCGCGCGCTTACGGACGGGGATACTACCACGGCAACGCACCTGCTCACCCGCCCCTATACGATACAGGGCGTAGTTCAGCACGGGGCCAAGCTTGGCCGCACCATCGGCTACCCAACCGCAAACCTCGATATGGGCAGCTACCTGCGCCCACGTTACGGCATTTACGCGGTGCGCGTGCAACTGGCCGATGGGCGCATGATTGACGGCGCGGCCAATCTAGGTATCCGGCCCAGCTTTGATCCACCCAAGGAATTGCTTGAGGCCTATCTCTTTGATTTTGACGAGCCACTTTATGATCAGATGATCGCGGTTGAACTGATCGCTTTCCTCCGCCCCGAAGCCAAGTTTGACACGCTTGAGGCACTCACCGCGCAGATGGACAAGGATTGCGCCGAGGCGCGACGACTGCTCAAAGCCAGCTGCTAATCTCGCCAAGCGGCTTCTTGATCGTGGCGTGGACTGGGATGGTGGCACCCGCTGTTGGATGGCCGACGACGACAATCATGATCGGTTTTTCATCCTTTGGGCGTTTGCACAGCGTATTGAGGAAACGCATCGGATTGGGCGTGTGGGTGAGCGTTGCCAGCCCCGCCGCATGGAGCGCCGCGAGCAGCAGCCCAGTTGCGATGCCAACGCTTTCAGTCACATAATAATTCTGCCGCTGATCACCCGCATTTAGCCCGCCCTTGCGCTGGCCGAAGATCGCGATCAGCCACGGGGCATGTTCAAGATAAGGCTTATCCGCATCGGTGCCGAGGGGCGCGAGTGCATCAATCCATTCGCTGCTCGCCTTGCCGCTGTAAAATTCGCGCTCTTCTTCTTCGGCGGCGATGCGCACTTGGCGTTTGGCGTCTGGCGAACCGATGACTGCAAAATGCCACGGCTGGTGATTGGCACCGTTAGGTGCGGTGCCCGCCGCAAGGATTGCAGACTCAATAATCTCACGCGGCACTGGCGCGTCGCCGATCTGACGACAGCTACGGCGAGACCGGATATGTTCGTAAAACGCCAGCGCCGCCGCCGCCCGCTCATCATCGGTCATCGCAGGGTAAGGCACCCAAGGCAGAGTTTCATGATCAATCATCGTGCCTCTTTCCGTATCATCAGTTTCAGCCCCGACCACACCGCATCGACCGCACAGACTTTTACATCGACGAGCGGCGTCGTAGGCAGGATCACCGCGCGAATGGTGTCTTCGGTAATATCAGTATCGACCTTAGAAGTCTTCTTGGGCCATGATACCCAGATAAATCCGGTGGGCTTGAGGAGCGGGAGGAGCATCGCGAGCTTTGCCTCCATGACGGCGCGCTGAGTAACGAAGATATGCACCGCATCAAGGCTTACCTCCGGCGTAACACATTCAAACAGCGCAACATCACCAATTTCAGTACGCACAGTTTCGGGCATCGCATCAAACCAAACACACATTCCACTTTTGAGCGAAAGCTTTTTCGCAAGCGGCGTTCCCGAATATCCTGCACTGGCCATAGCTTAGCCTGCCATGCCCGTTGACGCTCGGCAAGTATCAGTGGTAAATCACCGTTATGACTGCGCTCGACACTCTGCTTTCGCCAGTCATCCTGTTCTTCATCCTTGGCGTCATTGCGGCGGCGGCACGCTCTGATCTTTCAGTGCCTGAACCGATTGCGAAGGGCATGTCGCTCTATCTGATGGCGGCGATTGGCCTCAAGGGCGGAGTGCAGGTTTCAGCCGCCGGGGCTTCGGCGGAAATGGCGCTGGTGAGCGTTGCCGGAATGCTGCTCAGCTTCACCCTGCCCTTCCTCGCCTTTGCCCTGCTCACCAGCTTTGGCAAGCTTGACCGGATGAATGCAGGCGCAGTTGCGGCGCATTACGGATCAGTAAGCATCGTCACTTTTGTCACCGCGAGTGAGGCATTGACGCGGGGCGGCGCTGAACCCGCTGGTTATCTCGTTGCGGTACTCGCGCTGATGGAAACCCCCGCGATCCTCACTGGACTTTTGCTCGCGCAGCGCGGCATGACCCGTACTCCGGGAGCGCCAGGCGGGCATTTGTGGCGTGAAGTGTTTTTGAACGGCTCAGTCGTGCTGCTGCTTGGCGCGTTTGCGGTCGGGCTGATCATCGGCAAAGAGAAATATGAGGCGATCAAGCCCGTCTTCACAACCGGATTTTCAGGCATCTTGTGCCTGTTCCTGCTTGATATGGGGCTGATCGCGGTGCGGCGTTTACGTGAAAGCCGCGCGATGACATGGCGGCTCGGCGTCCTCGGTATTGCCTTTCCGCTGATCAACGGCGGTATTGGTCTTGCGATTGCAGTAATGCTTGGGCTTGATGCCGGAACGGCGGCGGCGTTTGCAATCCTTGCTGCAAGCGCATCTTATATCGCGGTGCCCGCTGCAATGCGGATGGCGATGCCGCAGGCTGATCCGGGTATTTACCTGTCAATGTCGCTCGCGGTCACATTCCCGTTCAACATCGTGATCGGTATCCCGCTGTTCACTGCGCTTGCCGCACGGTTTTCGGGTTAGGAGGTAGACATGGTGGAATTGGTCACACGCAAACGGATTGATATCTTGATCGATGCGCCGCTCAGCGAGTGGCTCGCCGAAACGGCTGCCTCGGTTGGCATTCCCCACCACACCCTCATGAACCTCCATTCGGGCAAGGGCCGCTCGGGCAGTTGGCGCGATGAGGATGTTTCAGGCGCGGTGTCAAAACGGATGTTCATCGCGATTGCCAATGGTGCGAAGGTGGAGGCACTTATCGAAGCGCTTGCGCCGCATCTGGATACATATGGTCTAGTGGTAACGATTGCTGATGTTGATGTGGTGCGCGGCGAGCGGTTTTAGGCTTATCCGAGGTAAGCGACATCAAGCCGTTCTGCTTGGGCATGGAGGCGCTTGTCTTTTGTGAGCAGATTCGCATTTTGAGCCAAATGCACTGCCGCGAGCAGATGGGCATCCACAAACCCTATGCCCCGGTTGTGCAGATCGTGCCATTCTACCATTGCCATGACTTCGGCATTCGAAGCTGAACTCACGATTGGCAACTGCCTGAGCTCCTCAAGGATGATCTTGCGCTGCCGGAGCGAGCCCATCGCAATTTCGCCAAGCACCATCGGATGGAGGACAACGCGCTTTTGCTTCAAAAGTTCGGTGAGCAACGCATCGCCCTTGTTGATGTGATCGATCCAGATGGAACTGTCCGCAAGAACAGGAGTTCGCGCCATCAGTCAGGATTGAGGAAATCCGGCGGACGACGCCGTGGTGCAGCTTTTGCATCCGGGTCAGAGCCACCAAGCGCGATTAACCTGTCAGCGGCGAGCCGCTGCCGCATTTCAACAAGCGCGCGGCGAATAAGGACACTGGTTTCCTCAATCCCCAAGCCTTCGCGCAAGTCTTCAACCATCTTATCATCAAGGGTAACGGTCGTGCGCATGTGATTTGAATAGCATCAATTGATGCAATTTTCAATGCCTATGCCGCCCTGCCCATAAGCGCGGGGAAGAAGCCTTCATGTGCGGTGCGGAGGGTGGCGAGGGGGATTTCACAAGACCGCACCGCGCCGGGGCCATCTCCAACGGCTATTTCATTGCCGCCAGTCTCGCCGAGATAAAAGCAGTGAACTCCGAGTGCCGCCGCGCGTTCCAAAATGCGATAATCGTCAAGCTTTGCAACGGTAACCAAATAGCGCCCTTGATCTTCTCCGAACATCGGCGATGCCAAATTGATTTCCCTAGACCAATCAGGGCTAATGATTGCGCCAACATCACCCGCAAGCGCCATTTCAGAAACAGCGATCAAAATTCCTCCATCTGAAACATCGTGAATCGCAGTTGCCCAACCTTGCAATATAATTTCCCGGACAAACGCGCCTGCTTTGCACTCAGCTTCAAGATCGACGTGCGGCGGGGTGCCATCCTCACTTTGACGACACTCGCGTAGCCAAAGCGATTGGCCCAAATGCATTCCTAACCCGCTGCCACCGATCAGCCATATCGCTTCGTTGCCCGCCTTAAATCCAATCGTCGCACTCTTGCTCCAATCGTCGAGCAACCCAATCGCGCCGATTGCGGGCGTTGGCAGGATCGCACTTCCGCCGCCTGTCGCCTTGCTTTCGTTGTAGAGTGACACATTCCCCGACACGATTGGCATATCGAGCGCGATGCACGCCTCGCTCATCCCCTCCAAGCAGCCGACGATTTGAGCCATGATTTCGGGCCGCTGGGGGTTGCCGAAATTGAGGCAGTTGGTGATCGCGAGCGGCTTTGCGCCCACCGCACACAAATTGCGATACGCCTCGGCCACCGCCTGCTTGCCGCCTTCAACTGGATCAGCATAGCAGTAGCGCGGGGTGCAATCAGTCGTCATAGCAAGACCCTTTTGGGTGCCGTGTACGCGCACAACCGCCGCATCGCCGCCGGGGCGCTGAACGGTGTCGGCCCCGACCATATGGTCATACTGCTCCCAAATCCAACGCCGCGACGCGATGTCGGGCGAAGCCATCAGCTTCAATAAGTCAGCGCCAATGTCGGTCGATTCGGGAATATCACCGAGCGGTTTGACCTGAGCCCACGCCTTATACTCGTCTTGGCTCATATAGGGCCGATCATAAAGCGGCGCATCGTCAGCCAGCGGGCCAAGCGGGATATCGCAGACCGTCTCGCCGTTCCATTTGAGCACCATGTGGCCGGTTTCGGTAACAGTCCCGATCACCGCGAAATCAAGCTCCCACTTCTTGAAAATGCCTTCCGCAAAATCCTCACGCCCCGGTTTCAACACCATCAGCATTCGTTCCTGCGATTCCGAGAGCATCATTTCATACGGCGTCATGCCCGTCTCGCGGCACGGCACTTTGTTCATATCAAGTTCGATACCAACGCCGCCCTTGCTCGCCATTTCGACGCTTGAGCTGGTGAGGCCCGCCGCGCCCATATCCTGAATCGCAACGATGGCGTCGGACGCCATAAGCTCAAGGCAGGCCTCGATCAGCAATTTCTCGGTGAAGGGATCGCCAACCTGCACTGTCGGGCGCTTTTCCTCAGTATCGTCAGAGAAATCAGTCGAGGCCATCGTCGCGCCGTGAATGCCGTCACGCCCGGTTTTTGATCCAACATAGACGATTGAATTGCCGATGCCGCTTGCCGCTGAATAAAAAATCTTGTCAGTATCAGCGATCCCGACGGTCATCGCGTTGACGAGGATATTGCCGTCATAAGCCTTGTGAAAATTCACCTCACCGCCCACCGTCGGCACGCCAACGCAATTGCCATAGCCGCCGATGCCGCGCACGACGCCGTCAATCAAATGGCGCATTTTGGGATGATCGGGCCGCCCGAAACGCAGAGCGTTGAGGTTTGCAATTGGCCGCGCGCCCATCGTGAAGACATCGCGCAGGATACCGCCAACGCCCGTTGCCGCACCCTGATAAGGCTCAATGTAGCTCGGGTGGTTATGCGATTCCATTTTGAAGATCGCAGCCTGCCCGTCGCCAATATCAACCACACCCGCATTTTCGCCGGGGCCACAGATGACCTGCGGGCCAGTGGTTGGCAGTTTCTTCAAATGAATCCGCGATGATTTGTACGAGCAATGCTCCGACCACATCACCGAAAATATCCCAAGTTCGGTCAGGTTCGGCTCGCGGCCCATCGCGGCGAGAACGCGCGTATATTCTTCTTCGGAAAAGCCGTGTTCGGCAACGATCTGTGGGGTAATTTCGGACATGCCCGCGCTTTAGCGAGCAAGCTGCGCGGGAAGCAAGCCGCGACTGGCATTACCAATGAAAAACGGCGCTTCGAGGTCTTCTGGGCGGAGGTCGGCCTCAACCGCGCTGCCATTGGCGATCAGTTCAGCGCGCAGCACTCCGGGGAGAAGCCCGCGCGTGAGCGGCGGGGTCAGAAGTGCACCGGGGCCACGCACGAAGATATTGGTGAAGCTGCCTTCAGTAATGAAGCCATGCGTGTCCACCAATGCCACTTCAAAGCTGCCCGCCGCCATTCGTGCCTCGACATAGAAGCTGCGGTCAGTTGTTTTGTGGCGCAGGCGAAAATCGCTGCTGTCAACGGGCAGGGTGACAAGACGGACGTCAACGAAATCGGCAGGCTTTGGCTGATGCGGCTGAATCTCAATCGCGATCCGCCCGCTTGGGCTGAGCATCAGCCGCACCCGGCGCGATTCAGCGATACGGAATGTCGCCGCCTGAAGCTCATTACGCGCGGCATGACGATCAAAGGGAAAGCCGAACATCCGTGCGCTTTCGCCGATCCGCGCGATATGGCGGTCAAGCAGTTGGATGCCCACCGCAGGATCGAACCGCATCGTTTCAAACAGATCAAACGTCTTTTCTGACGCCACAAAACCTCCTTTGGCCAGGCATTCGCGCCATTCATCGCCCGATTCGCTATCGGCGATTATGCCTGATCCCAAACCCATCGTTGCGCGATTTTCACGCCCGCGTAAATGCAACGTGCGTATGGCGACGTTGAATGCCGCATCCCCGCCCGGATCGATCCGCCCGATTGAGCCTGTATAAGCGCCGCGCGGCGCAGCCTCTACCTCGTCAATCACCTCCATCGCGCGAATTTTAGGCGCACCCGTGATTGAGCCGCACGGAAAGATTGTGCTGATCACATCAACCGCGTCAACGCCTTCGCGAAGGCGCGCCGTGACGGTCGATGTCATCTGATGCACCGTTGGATAGGTCTCAACATGGAAAAGCTGGGGCACCGCAACGCTGCCCGGCACCGCAACCCGCGAAAGATCATTACGCAGCAGATCAACGATCATCAGATTTTCGGCGCGTTGTTTCGGATCGGATTGCAGCTTTGCCACAGCCACCGCATCCGACGCCGGATCGCGCCCGCGCACAGCGGTGCCCTTCATCGGTTTGGTGGTCAGCTTGCCGTCTTTCAGCGCAAAAAATAGCTCGGGCGAAAGTGAGAGCAGCATATCCTCACCCGTCCAGACGATGCCGCCGTATCCCGCCTTGGCGCGGGTGCGCAGGCCAGCATAGATCGCAAGCGGATCCCCTATCAGCGGCACGTCACAAGCAAAGGTCAGGTTCGCCTGATAAATGTCACCCGCTAAGATGTAGTCGTTGACGGTGTTGAGCGCGGTTTCATAAGCCGCGCCGCTGATACGCGGTGTTGGCGTTCCGATCCAACCGCCCGATGGATCAGGAAACATGTCAGCAACCGCATCGGGCGCAACCTCCTGATAGCCCTCAAACACCCCAAACCAAAGGAGTGGCGGCGCATCATCGGCAGAATTGCTGAAAAGGTGCGAAAGTCTTGGTTCAAGCGCGTGGCCAGCCTCATAGGCAATAAACCCTGCAACATGCGCTCTATGCGATTTGAGCTTAGCCAGTAATTCGGGAACCCTGTTCACCTCGCGCGTCGTGATAATCTCAACCGGATCGGTGTAAAGCCGTGCGGGCGCCGCCCCATCATCCCGCGCGTCATCAAGCAGGACAAAGGGCTTTGCGGTCGAAAGGCGCGTCATTCGCCCCGCTTGCGCGCCTGCGGATACGTGCCGAGTAGCCGCACGCTTTTTGAATGGAAGCGCAATTCCTCAAGCGCGCGCGCGACCGCAGGGTCATCAGGATGACCAACAATATCAGCAAAAAAGGTTGTCGCGGCAAAGCTTGCCCCGCGCTGATAGCTTTCAAGCTTAGTCATGTTGATGCCATTGGTCGCAAAGCCGCCCATCGCCTTATACAGTGCTGCGGGAATATTCTTCACTTCAAAGATAAAGGTCGTCATGACCGCGCCGACATTGGGCGCGGGCGCGCCTGAACGGGCAAGGATCACAAAGCGCGTCATATTATCATCTGAATCCTCAAGCGACTCTGCGAGGATATCAAGCCCGTAAATCGCCGCCGCCCCCGGCGGTGCAATCGCGGCAAGACCCGGTTCATCGCGGCTCGCGGCTTCAGCAGCGGCGCCAGCAGTATCGGGATAAGCGACAGGCTGAATGCCGCGCGCGCGCAGCCAATGGCGGCACTGGCCAAGCGCTTGCGGGTGGCTCATCGCATCGCGGACGTCCTCAAGCGCACCCTTGCCCATCAAGGCATATCGGATTGGCAGGAAAAATTCGCCAGTGATCGTCAGCCCTGATTCGGGGAGCAGAAAGTGAATATCGGCCACGCGCCCGTGGAGCGAATTTTCAATCGGGATCATCGCACAGCCTGCTTGGCCGTGAACCACTGCATCAATCGCATCTTCAAAGCTAAAGCAGGGCAGCGGCAGTGCGCCACTGATCGCCTGATTAACCGCGATGTGCGAATTGGCCCCCGGCGCGCCTTGAAACGCAACGGCACGTGCCTGATCAGCTTTGGCAGCGGCGCTCATTTCAGCAACAAGCGGACGGGCGGAGGCAGGATAGTTTTCCATGATTGGTGCGCGGCATAACGGTGAAGGCGAAAAGCCGCAACCTATCCTAACCTATGGTATTGCGAAGCGCGCCCGCTCGCATTAAAGCGCAGCACGATTCAAAAGCAATCAAACCGGGGCCAAGGGATTTCAACGGATGAGCGACAATACGAATACATTTTTCGGCTGGACGCTGTTTGGTGGCATCGTTGCCTTGGGTTCAATGATATTGACCGGCGAATATTTTAAGGGTGAAGCGCCTGAAAAGGGCGGCTATGAAGTCGCTGATGCGGCCCCTGCTGGAGAAGGCGGCGGCGCTGAAGCCGCTGTACCAACCAATTTTGCCGCTGGCGATGTTGCAAAGGGCGCGGAAACCTTCAAGAAATGCGCGTCATGCCATTCGATTACACCCGGCGGCGCTAATGGTATCGGCCCCAACCTCCACGGCGTGATGGGCAAAAAGCACGGCCATATCGCTGGCTTTGCTTATTCGGCTGGATTGCTCGCAAAGCCTGGCAATTGGGATTTTGAGGGCATGGATGCGTGGCTGAAAAGCCCCAAAAAATATGTCGAGGGCACCAAAATGAGTTTTGCCGGTCTGTCCAAGCCCGAAGACCGTGCCAACGTAATCGTTTATCTCAACGCGCAGGGTTCAAATTTGCCAGTGCCAGCCGCACCCGCCGAGGGCGAGCCTGCTGCGGCTGAGGCAGCCCCAGCCGCAGGTGCTGCACCCGCCGCCGAAGCGCCAGCGGCCCCAGTTAAGGGTTAATCGCTAAACCGTTTCGTAGAATTTTTGGACAATCGCCCACGCGTCTTCGGCGGTTTCGACGAAGTGGATCAGGTCAAGGTCGCGCGCTGAGATTACACCTTCTTCGACCAGCGCCTCAAAGTTGACCACGCGCGTCCAGAAAGATTTGCCGAACAGGATCACTGGGATCGCCTTGATTTTACCCGTTTGAATAAGCGTCAGCAGCTCAAACATTTCGTCAAATGTGCCAAACCCGCCGGGAAACACCGCCACCGCGCGCGCGCGGAGCAAGAAGTGCATCTTGCGCAGCGCAAAATAGTGGAACTGAAAGCTCAGCCCCGGCGTCACATATTGGTTGGGGGCTTGTTCGTGCGGCAAAACGATATTGAGGCCGATGGATTCAGCGCCAACATCTTGCGCGCCGCGATTGGCGGCCTCCATGATCGAGGGGCCACCGCCTGAACAGACGACGAAATGACGCGTGCCATCGGCGTCAGGCGGCACTTGGCTGACGGTCTGCGCGAGCGCGCGCGCCTCATCATAATAATGCGATTTGGCTTCAAGGCTTTTGGCAACGTCGGGATTTTCATGGCCCGACATCACACCGGGTGCCGGAATCCGCGCCGAACCGTACATCACAAATGTTGAACCAATTTTGGCCTCATCAAGCAAAAGTTCGGGCTTGAGCAACTCAAGCTGGAAGCGCACCGGGCGCAAATCCTCACGCAGCAGGAATTTTTCATCCTGAAACGCAAGCTTATAGGCCGGATGTTCGGTTTGCGGGGTTGAGATGGCCTTTTTGGCTTGAGCAGCATCTTCGGCGGCGGGCGCAAATACGCGCTTTGGTAATTTTTCGTTTTTCATTGAACCTGTATTAGCGGCAAAAAGGCTTCCCGCCCAGATCGAAATGCAAATGATCAAAATGCGCCGCATTATAATCAGGGCTAAGCACTGTTTGGAACCTCTTGCAGGCATCCCCGCGAATCTGGCGCAGGAATGCGCGCTCATCATCGCTGCCGTTCCAGCCCTGCCAGATCGACACCCGCCGTCCGTCGGCCAGCACAAACGCGCCAATATCAACGGCGTTGCCCGTGGCATGTTCTGACCGGCCCGTGCCGCGCCCACCGATAATGTTGCGGCACGAATAGCCGCCCATGCTCTCAATTTTCACAACCCGGCTGCCAAGCACATCGCGCGCGGCAGGCTGAAGCGTCTCACGCGTCCATAGCGCAAGTGCACGCGCCATAGGGCAGCGAATTGCGGCCACATTAGTGATCGGCACCCCAACGCCGAGCAATTGGACATTGCCAATCGTGCTGCATCCACCGCCAAGCGATTGATCCGCAATCGGCGTATAACGTGCGCCAAGCCGATCAAGCTCACCAACGCATTGTTTGATATTTTCATTGACCACCGCTGGTGGCTTGCGCGGTGCCGTATCAGCAGAACGCCCCTTAGGCGGGCCGACGCAGGCGGCCAAAAGTGCAAGCAAGGCAAAGCTTGAAATGGCTCTGAACATATTAGCAAATATGCGCCAATCATGGTTAACAAAATGCTAATCCCGCGCGCTATTGATCACGGGGTTAAACCGCACTATCGCATCACAATGTTGCGAACGATTCTTAACAAATGCTTGTCTATTTGGACACTGCTTGCGCTTCCGGCGCTTGTGATGCTCGTTGGCTATGGGCGTGGTCAGATAAGCGCGATGGAATTGCTCCACCCGACGGGCGAGTTTTCGGCGCGGCTGATGATCGTGGCGATGATGCTCAGCCCGCTCGTCGCGCTCCTCGGGCCAAAGCCTTGGCTGAACTGGCTCGTGAAGCGCAGGCGCTATTTCGGGGTCGCGGCCTTCGGTTACGCCCTGCTCCATCTGGTTTTCTATGTGATTGATATGGAGACGCTGGCTGACATGCTCGCCGAAATCGGTGTGCTTGGCATTTGGACAGGCTGGCTCGCGATGCTGTTGTTCGTGCCGCTTGCGCTCACCAGCAATAATGCCGCGATGCGCGCGCTCAAGGCGGGCTGGAAAAAACTTCAGCGGCTGGTGTATCCAACGGCGATCCTCGTGCTGGTTCACTGGATTTTCGTTCATAATAATCTCGGGCCAGCGCTCCTCCACTTCATCCCGCTCGCATTGCTCATCGCGGTGCGCGCCTTTCATTCCCCAACCCCAATCAACCAAGGAGTTTGACTATGCGTGTTCTACTTTCAGCAGCCGCTCTGGCTGTAGCCGTTATCGCCACACCAGCCTCGGCAACGGGCGTTATCAAATGCAATGCTGGGCCGGAGACGGGCTGGAAATCAAGCGATGCCCTAAAGGCCAAGCTTACCAAAGAAGGCTGGAAAGTCCGCCTCGTTAAGCCTGACGGTGGCTGTTACGAAGTCTATGGCACCACCGACAAGGGCGACCGTGTTGAAGCCTATTTTCACCCGGTCAGCCTTAAAAAGCTCTATGTCGCGCGTCGCGGCCAAGTCCTTTTCCGCGCCAAAGGCTATTGATCAGTCATTGACTTTGCCGGAGCCGCCTCTAATGGCGGCTCCGGGCCACGCGGCCCCAACGCCGCGCTGCTCTCTGCAAGGAGACGCTTACATGACTAGTCTATTACCCACGCGCAAACCTGCGCGTCCGTTTTTTTCTTCTGGCCCCTGCGCTAAGCCGCCGGGCTGGGAAGCTTCCAAACTTCAAACTGAATGCCTTGGACGGTCACACCGTTCAAAGATCGGCAAAACACGACTTCATCTCGCAATTGATCTGATTCGCGACGTGCTTCAAGTGCCTGAGACGCACCGGATCGGCATCGTTCCGGCTTCCGACACTGGCGCCTATGAAATGGCGATGTGGACGATGATGGGCGCACGCCCTGTCACGATGATGGCATGGGAAAGCTTTGGCGAAGGCTGGGTCACTGACGCAGTCAAGCAATTGAAACTCGACGCAACGGTGGTCAATGCGCCTTACGGCGAAATTCCAGACCTGAGCGCGATCAATTTTGCGCATGATGTTGCCTTCACTTGGAACGGCACGACATCGGGTGCGCGGGTACCGAACGGCGATTGGATCGCGGGCGACCGCGAAGGGTTAACCTTCAACGACGCGACGTCGGCGGTGTTCGCCTATGACATGCCGTGGGATAAGCTCGACGTAACGACCTTTAGCTGGCAAAAAGTGCTCGGCGGTGAAGGCGCGCACGGGGTGATTATCCTCGGCCCCCGCGCGGTTGAGCGGCTGGAAAGCTATACGCCGGCTTGGCCACTGCCCAAGATTTTCCGCCTCGTCTCCAAGGGCAAACTCGCCGAGGGCGTGTTCAAAGGCGAAACGATCAACACCCCGTCGATGCTCGCGGTGGAGGATGTCATCTTCGCGCTTGAGTGGGCGAAAAGCGTTGGCGGGCTAGACGGCCTGATGGCACGATCAAACGCCAATGCCGCAGCACTTGGCAAAATCGTTGAAGAGCGTTCGTGGCTTGGCCATCTCGCAAAGGATGCATCCACCCGTTCCACCACCTCAGTCTGTTTGACCGTTGAAGGAGCCGACGAGGCGTTCATCAAGAAATTCGCTGGCCTGCTTGAGGCACAAGATGCGGCTTACGACATCGCCGGATACCGCGATGCCCCTCCGGGCCTGCGCATCTGGTGCGGCGCGACGGTTGATACAGCCGACATCGAAGCGCTCGGCCCATGGCTCGATTGGGCTTGGGCGGAGCTAAAACCCTCTCCCTAAAGGGGAGAGGGACAGCTTGCGCAGCAAGCAGGGAAAGGGTTTTGCTCTTTCCTACGATCCCCTCTCCCTCGCTCGTTTCACTCGCATTTCCCTCTCCCCTTCAGGGAGAGGGCAGGAGACATAAAATGACCAAACCACGCGTACTTATTTCCGACAGTATGGATCCCAATGCCGCCAAAATCTTCACTGAGCGCGGCTGCGATGTTGATGTCATTACTGGCAAAACCCCCGAAGAACTCGCCGCGATGATTGGCGATTATGATGGGCTTGCGATCCGCAGCTCAACCAAAGTCACCAAGGCGATCCTTGACGCCGCAACCAATCTCAAAGTGATTGGCCGCGCGGGCATTGGTGTTGATAATGTCGATATCCCCGCTGCGTCTGCCAAGGGCGTTGTCGTGATGAATACGCCGTTCGGCAATTCGATCACGACGGCTGAACATGCCATCGCGCTGATGTTTGCGCTCGCCCGCCAATTGCCTGAGGCTGATCTTTCAACCCAAGCCGGCAAGTGGGAAAAGAACCGCTTCATGGGGGTTGAAGTCACGGGCAAAACACTCGGCCTGATCGGCGCGGGCAATATCGGTGCCATCGTCGCGAGCCGCGCGCTTGGCCTGCGGATGAAAGTTGTTGCCTATGATCCGTTCCTCACGCCCGAACGCGCGATTGAGATGGGCGTTGAGAAGGCTGACCTCGACACGTTGCTTGGCAAGGCCGATTTCATCACGCTGCACACGCCGCTGACTGATCAGACGCGGGGCATATTGTCTGCTGAAAACCTCGCCAAAACAAAGGCTGGCGTGCGGATTATCAACTGCGCGCGCGGTGGCCTGATCGATGAGGCGGCGCTCAAGGCAGGGCTTGATAGCGGCCATATCGGTGGTGCCGCGCTTGACGTGTTCCAGACCGAACCTGCCAAGGAATCGCCGCTGTTCGGCACACCAAATTTCATTTGCACGCCCCACCTCGGCGCGTCAACCAATGAGGCGCAGGTCAATGTCGCACTTCAGGTTGCCGAGCAAATGGCCGATTATCTGGTCAACGGCGGCGTGACCAACGCGCTCAACATGCCCTCGCTTTCAGCAGAAGAAGCGCCCAAGCTGCGCCCTTATATGAAGCTTGCCGAACGGCTTGGTTCAATGATTGGCCAGCTCGCGCATGATAACCTCACCAAGATCGCGATTGAGGTTGAGGGCGCGGCCGCCCAGCTTAACATCAAGCCGATCAGCGGCGCAGTGCTGTGCGGGCTGATGCGGCGCTATTCGGATACCGTCAACATGGTCAACGCGCCCTTTATGGCCAAGGAGCGTGGGCTTGACGTCCGCGAAGTCCGCCATGACCGTGAGGGCGATTATCACACGCTGATCCGCGTGACCGTGGCAACCGAGGCGGGTGACCGTTCGGTCGCGGGCACGCTCTTCGGAAACGGCGAACCGCGCTTGGTCGAAGTGTTCGGCATCAAGGTTGAGGCCGACCTTGACGGCAATATGCTCTATATCGTCAACGAAGATGCGCCCGGTTTCATTGGTCGCGTCGGGACGTTGCTCGGTGAGAATAAGCTCAACATCGGCACCTTCCACCTTGGCCGCCGTGCCGCAGGCGGTGAGGCGGTGCTGCTGCTTTCAATGGATGATGCGATTCCTGAGCCTGTGCTGTGGGAGGCGTGCAAACTGCCGGGCGTGAAGACCGTGAAGGCGCTGCGGTTCTAGCCGATGACCACAGGACTGCTCCCCACTGGATTTCGTGACCGTTTGCCGCCTGAGGCTGATGCTTCGGCGCGGCTGGTGCGGAGTATGCTCGATAGCATCGCGGCTTATGGTTATGAACGGGTGCAAACCCCGCTGGCTGAATTTGAGGCAAGCCTGACCGAGGCGCTTGGCACAAGCTCACGCGATTTGCTGCGCTTTGTTGATCCGGTGTCGGGTGAAACGATGGCGGTGCGCAGCGACATTACTGGGCAAATTGGCCGGATCGCCAAGACCCGCATGGGCCATCACCCGCGCCCCTTACGCCTCTCCTACGGCGGGCCAGTGGTCAAACTGCGCAGTACCCAGCTTCGCCTCGAGCGCGAGATGATGCAGGTTGGCGCTGAACTCATCGGGCGTGATAGCGTTGCCGCCGCGAGCGAGATCATCACCGTCGCGATTGAGGCGCTCAAAGCGGCGGGCGTTGGCAAAATCACGCTTGATCTGACGCTGCCCGACCTGATCGATACACTCGCTCCCGACGGCGATGTCGCGGCGCTTAGAGCGCGGCTGGATGCCAAGGATGCGGGCGGGGTGTCACCCGAATTTGCGCCGCTGATTGCGGCGGCCGGGCCATTCCCAGATGCGCTTGATCGGCTGCGCGCGTTTGATACTGGCGGCAAGCTTGCCTCACGGATTACAGCGCTTGAAACAATTGTTGCGGGGCTACCAAGCGACATCAACGTGACGCTTGACCCAACCGAGCGCCACGGTTTTGAATATCAGACCTGGCTCGGCTTTTCGCTCTTTTCCGCGCAAGCCTCAGGCGAAATCGGGCGCGGCGGCAGCTACCGGATCGGGAACGAAGCCGCGATTGGTTTCTCAGCCTATATCGATCCGCTTATCGATGCAGGCCTTGCGCGCGGTGAGCGGCGGCGGCTGTTCCTGCCGCTTGGCACCACACCTGAACAAGCGTCGGCGCTGCGCAAGGCAGGTTGGGTCACCGTGGCCGCGCTTGAGGAGGGCGACACCGCAGAGGCGCAAATCTGTTCGCACATCCTCAAAAACGGGGAAGCCTTCGCGCTATAGCTTTGGCGCGTCTGTCCCGCCCTCACTCTTCGGCTGCAACGATCCCGCCTTGCGCCGCTGCTCCATCCGGTCCTTAATCTCGGCACGGCAGTCATCCGAAAGCTGGCTTACTTTGTCCTTGAGACAAGACTTAATCGCCCCGCGCTCTGGCCTGCCCTCACCCGAAAAGCACAGCGCGCGCACTTCCTTGCGGCACTCCATGCCAAGCCTTTGCCGCTCCTGTGCCACGCCAGCCGATCCCACCATCGCCAGTGAAACCCCTGCCAAAACCCATTTCTTCATGACTAACCCCTCCGATGTTCGCTTTCCAGTAGACCTTGCGGCCCCAACGCAATAACGCACGGCGCGGATAAACCCTTCGCGAACAGGATCATCATGGCAAATGTAACCGTAATCGGCGCGCAGTGGGGCGATGAGGGCAAGGGCAAGATTGTCGATTGGCTCGCCAGCCGCGCCGATGTCGTCGTGCGTTTTCAGGGCGGGCATAATGCCGGGCACACGCTCGTCGTTGGCGATCAAGTCTATAAGCTCTCGCTGCTCCCCTCGGGCATCGTGCGCGGCACACTTTCAGTCATCGGCAACGGTGTCGTGCTTGATCCGTGGCATTTCCGTGATGAGGTTGCCAAGCTCAAGGCCCAAGGCGTCGATATCAATCCGCAAAACCTCCATATTGCTGAAACCTGTGCGCTGATCCTGCCCTTCCACCGCGATCTTGACGGGCTTCGTGAGGATGCGAGCGAGTTCAAAATCGGCACCACCCGGCGCGGCATTGGCCCGGCCTATGAGGATAAGGTCGGCCGGCGCGCGATCCGCGTCTGCGATCTTGCCCATCTTGATGATATCGAGGCGCAGATTGACCGGCTCTGCGCGCACCATGATGCGCTGCGCACAGGATTTGGCCTTGAAGGGATTGATCGCAAGCGCCTGCTTGATGACCTATGGGATATCGCCGCGTTCATCCTGCCCTTTGCCAAGCCCGTCTGGCATGAGCTCAATGAAGCCAAAAAACGCGGCGACCGCATCCTGTTTGAAGGCGCGCAGGGGATGCTGCTTGATGTTGATCACGGCACTTATCCGTTTGTTACGAGTTCAAACACGATTGCGGGCACAGCCTCAGGCGGATCAGGCCTCGGCCCCTCCTCGGTTGGCTTCGTACTTGGCATCGTCAAGGCCTACACCACCCGCGTTGGTGCCGGGCCATTCCCAACCGAGCTTGAGGACGAAACCGGGCAGCGACTGGGCGAGCGCGGCCATGAATTTGGCACCGTCACCGGGCGCAAGCGGCGCTGCGGCTGGTTCGATGCCGTCCTCGTGCGCCAATCAGTCGCGGTTAGCGGCATCACCGGGATCGCGCTCACCAAGCTTGACGTGCTTGACGGATTTGCAACGCTCAAAATCTGCACCGGCTACATGATCGGCGAAAAGACCTACGACTACCTCCCCCCCCACGCCGCCGACCAAGCCCGCGCCGTGCCAATCTATGAAGAAATCGAAGGCTGGAGCGAAACCACCGCAGGCGCAAGAAGCTGGGCCGACTTGCCTGCGCAGGCGATCAAATATGTGAAACGGGTGGAGGAGTTGATCGGCTGCCCCGTCGCATTGGTGAGTACCAGTCCGGAGCGCGAGGATACGATTTTGGTGAGAGACCCGTTTTTGGATTGAGGGGGTAAGCCGATGGATACACTAAAGCTTTTTTCTATTACAAAAGGCTAACAAAGATAATGTTTAACGCTTATCATTTGGTTTAGCGGATGGTTTTGCATTTTTATCAAGCTTGGTAGGAACAGTCTCTGAAAGCGATTTGTTGCTCGTCTGATTTAATATTGAATTATTCGGCGATTTATCATTTCTCAACTGAATTAGCAATTTTGATATATCTTCTTGAGATTTGACCATTAATTTTATTTGTTTCTGTTCTATATTTTCTTTTCGCCCTGAATCATAAAATGGAACTATAGCAACTATAATCGCTATTAGACTTAATATAGCAGATATAACTGCAATTATTAGCCCGCGTTTCGCAGCTAGCGCTGATTTCTCTGCCCCCTCACTAAACTCGATTAATGCAGTTGAAGCAGTATCGTTCAGGCTACGCTGCATCTCTGCGGTTACAGATGCCAAGTTACACATTTGAGATATTTGAATTGCGACCCTATTCAATATTTCGTTGGTCTCGACTATAGGATTTGGCGGGATTTTTATCATTTCATAATCGTATGACCGATGATTTAGAGAGGCTCCTGTATCAGTATTTTTAAAGCCGCCAATGGATGACTGCGTCATCTGTTTTATAATATCGGACAATCGTGCGGATGCGTCAGAATTATCTATCAAACCGGGTGATAGGAGTTGCTTCAAATGATCACTGCTTCTTAGCATTTTTGATGAAACAAGCTCAACGGATTTACGAAATGACGCGCCAAAATTTTCCATGCCGACTCGATAACCTCTCGCCAGATAAACTTCGTCCATCTCATCTGATTTGCGAACAACTCCTTTTGAGCCATCTACATTTTCGGGAAACCCGTCGTCCCGATAAAACTCTGAGTGTAGTGCTATCAAACCAACGATAATTCGCTTGCGGCTTTCCGAATCGATTTCCGCAATCTCCTTTGATGTTAGCTTGGTTCCATCAGACTTTTCAGCAAGTGCTAATATTAGTATATTGACATACTCTTCTGCTGGAATGTTCCCATCGGGATCAGAGCTATTTATATCTTTCATCACTCCAAGACGAAGACGACACAAGAATATATCGCCTAAATTACCAACGCTACCTACAGCTTGGCGCCTCTCTAAAAATTCTGGCAATGGCCTATTTTCTGACATTGCTCCTTTTCCTTCACAACTGTTCATTCATAATGCGCATTTAAGTAAATATGATAGAGGTTAATTTTTCAATTAGCGAGAGCTATTATACTGAATCATCATTGCTTCGCTTTGCTCGCAATGACAAATTTGGTTCAACCGTTAAACTCTAATTGTTTTGCGCTGAGCTCATCTTACACACTCCCGTCATTCCCGCGAAGGCGGGAATCCATCTCCTGCTGTAATTAGGCTTGAGAGGGTGGGAGATGGACTCCCGTCTGCGCGGGAGTGACGGTTTATGGTGGGGTAGTTCGGCTTAATAGAAACAGGTTTTTGGGCGTGCTCGAACAACCCCAATTCGTCACCTAACCCAACACCCGTGCCACAATCCCCGGATCGCGCGCGAGCATTGAGAGGAGCACGCGGGCTGGGCCTTCGGGTTGGCGGCGGCCTTGTTCCCAATTG
>JAYTPB010000135.1:0-12559 GCA_043747445.1 Sphingomonadales bacterium | reverse complement strand
TCAGGATCAGCACTGATCGTCCCCAACACACGACCCTCCAAATCATAACGCGTCGCAGAGGTGAACGAAGAGGGCACAGCCTGCGCATGAGCAGGCGTGGAAAAAGGGGAGACAGTGGACAGGGCTAAAAGCGCTAAAAGCGAAAACCCAAAGCGGGAAAAGGCAAAAAGACGGATCATGGACAAACCGCCAAACCAGAACGAGGAGAGGTCTCACTCACCTTATTCCCACGCCAATCGTAGGAATAGCAAGTGCGCAAATTAAGCCCGCCCGCATCCACAATCGTCCCGCGAAGCAGTAGGTTATTTGGCCCCGAATCAGGGCCATAGTCATAGGCCGTCTTCACCTCATCCCCCGCAACCGCACACCCAGCGCCCGCCGCCGCTCCCGCTTTGCAGTAGCTTTTCTGCGTCAACACCCAAATCGGCGTCGTCGCCTGCACGAGTGCGCCGCTGCTGTTTTTGATCCACGCATAACGCTGCGCATAAACGTAACGCGTCTGCGGACGAATGCCGTTCACCGCTGATGCGGTTTCAGTCAAAACGCCGCCATGCGCAGGGTCGTAGGTATAGTCGGTTACGTTGCCGCGTTCATCTGTTCGGTTGACTGGTTTGTCGCATCGCTTAGCATCTGCGGGCCCAGTGCCACACCCTGTTGGAAATAAGGAGCCGGCCGGAAAACTCGGCAAAAACGCTTGACCAAAGATGAAGCCGCCTGGGACTATCGCCGGGAAATCGGGGAGGATGCAGCACCGCGCAAGATCAACATCGGTGGTTGATATCAAAGGGCCACCTGTAGCGGCAGATGTTGGTGGAGCAGCGCCCTTTGGCCAGCTCAATCGAAATGTTACATTGCCGCGCGCGTCATAAAAATAATATTCTCGGTTCCCTTCAAAGCTTGTGACAAGCGCAGGCGTAACCGCATGATAATCAAAAACGACAGGGGAAAGGCTATTTTGTATTTGCCCTGTAAAAACTTGCTGAGGATATTTGAAATTCAATATGGTTGCCGACGTGTTCAAATCTACGAGAACACCTCGATCATAATCTAGCGTCGCGCTTTGGCCTTCCGGCCCTGCCATCCGTGATTGCGTGTAACGTGGACGACCGGTAATGATGGGCACGTCCTGCGGATTTTCGCCCAATTCATAATCATAGCGCCAAACATCTCCGTTTGCTGTTGTTTGTATGCGCACCATATCAGGTCCTGCGACTGCGGGCTGTATATTTGTCCCCGGAAAAAATGGGTCGGTTGGTAGGGTTCCGTACACATTCTGGATTTCGCAGATGGACGAATTGGGAAGTGTTACGCAAAGTGGGCCGCCTCCATAACCAATGAACTGCGTAACACGACCGAGCGGTTCCGTGACGCTGATAAGCGCGCTTCCATCGGGAGAATAACCGTAAGAAGTTTTTAAAGTAGCGCCCGCGCATGTCGACGCGTTTGAAACAAATTGAACTGCAGTGTTAAACCCACAAATAGTCTGAATATTTCCATTAGCATTATAGTCAATAATGATCGCATAACCTCGATTGCTGATTATCGAATGAATCTGGAAACTGGCTATTGATGACGAACTTTCTCGATATCCGTAGTTTATGCGACTACCGTCCGGATATTCAACCATATTTATCACACCGTCTGGGATACTGCCACTGGAGAACGTTTTTTTCGTAAAAAAATAAACAGCGCCGTTTTGACTTGTTAAAATATATTGAGTTGATGTAGATTGCAATAAAGCACCCAAAGCAGATTTATCTTGTGAATATAGCTCACCACCTCCACCTTGACTAAATTTATAGCGTTTATTATCAGCAAAGACGCTGAAATAATTGCCTATCGAGTTATATGTTACGCCTTGCGCATAATTATGAGACCATCCACCGTCGAACGATATATTCACAGTACTATTACCGAACGTGCTAACGCGTCGATAATTGCTCGCATCGGCCCATGATCGAACCAAACTCAAGGGACCAATCGCAATATCAGTCTTTTTGTAAGCAAATCTTCCTGTCTGGAAATTTACACCTTTTGGGCTGACGCTCGGCTGAACCGGAAAGGCATACCGCGTATCAGTTTGAGACCACACCGGCACTGGTATCATAAAACCAGTCAACACAATCACAAGCCACGACCACAAAACGAAGCTGACAAATGGGTTCGCGCGAATATCAGATTTTTTATTTGCAAATTTCAATTGCATATCATCCGCCCTCACTAGGAGTTTGCACCTGTGCTGGAAAACTACACTCGGCAGCAGTACCGATTGCCTTAAGTGGAAGCGTGCCCATCGCGATCGCCCCGCGTGCATCTCGGATCGTGTAGGTTGCAGAAAACAGGGCGTTACGCGAATAAGGCGCGCTAAAACCGATTTCAGTCGCACTCGCTCGCGAAGCGTGAACTGACCCTGACACAGAGACAAGTTCAAGCGGCACATCGCCCTCAGGGTCAGTATCATTAGCAATCACATTGTACGCAACATAAGTGCCGCATTTGACCGCTAATTGCGGATCAGGATTTACAATCGGCGACTGATTCGGGCCCGCACTCGCGTTGATCGTTGCACCCCCTATTGATGTTGCGAGCGAGCCACCCGCAGAAGGGGATGACAGCGAGGCAGTGAACTGTTCGCTCGGCTCTGCAACCTGATCCCAAACTGTTGCGACACCGTGATATTTGACGGTCTCCGACGGTAAAAACGTCAGCGTGGCATTCTCAGGCGTATAATCTTGATCCGCCACCGCACTGCCATTTGCTGTTGCAAAATTGACTGTCATCGCCGTGAAAGCCGTGCCGGTCTTTGTAATTGTAAAAACAGCCGCGGCACCCTCGTTAACTGGCGCAGCAGCAGCGATCGAAAATATGGCGGAATTTGTTTGCGGCGGCGCTGGTAGGCCGGAAACATAGCTCTTACGATTTCCTGCAGGATCAAGTGAAATCACCGTTTCGCGGCCATTTCTTGGTCCGCCGCTATTGGTTGAAACGATCAAACGGCCAAGTTCGTCATAGCTATACGTAGTAGTTTCACCAGCGCGCAAATTTGGTGCGATACCGAGCAATAACCCACCAAAAATAACTACTGCATACCTACCATAATGCATCTATTTCATCCCCGCGACTGACAATTTATTTGATATTTCATATGTGACTAAATCTCGATGAGAAATATTTCATAATTATGTTTTGTCAATCGCTCATTCGTGTCAACTCCCATTTGAGACAAAAATGGCACTGGGTTTTTGATGGATGTTGCAACCACGGAGAATACCAACTAGATCATTATTATGCTTCATAATTTGATCAAAGCGAGCGCAATTGGGCTTTTGAACTTTCATTCCGCTGCTTTTGCTCAAGATATTGGCGCCGACCCGCAAGGGTCGGGCGCTATCCTTGGTGCGGCGCGCTGGATTCAGGGCACTTTGCTTGGTACGGTTGCCACAGTGGTTGCGGTGATTGCTGTTGCTGTGGTTGGGCTGTTGATGCTGACGGGTAGAATCAATTGGCGCTACGGCGCTATTGTGATTTTGGGCTGCTTTATATTGTTTGGGGCTGCAAGCATTGTTGCGGGAATTCAATCAACTGCCGCGCTAAGCTCAGGGCTTTGATCCTATGGAAGGCGTAGCGCGCGACCGTCTTTTTGTTGCGCTCACGCGGCCACAGATGTTTGCGGGCGTGACCTATAGCCTGTTCATTATAAACTTTGTGGTGATGGCGGAGCTATTCCTGATTTTTCGTTCGTTGTGGGTGCTTGTTCCAGCGCTTCTGCTCCACGGTCTTGGCGCGCTGCTTTGTCTGCATGAACCACGCGCGATTGATCTGTGGCTGATTAAGGCCCGGCTATGCGGGCAGGTCCGTAATTATGCGTTGTGGCAATGCAATTCTTACCGGCCCTAACGCGCGACCCAAAAATCATTGCACGCGAAAAAAGTGCTGCTGTGCATTTGCCTTACGCTGCACAGATTGATGATCATACGATCCTCACCCGTGACGGGCTAATGATGCAGACAATATCGCTGCGCGGGCTGTTGTTTGAAACCGCAGACACCAACGAACTCAATTACCGCAAAGTGCTGCGCGATGCGATGTTGCAGACGATTGGTTCATCGCGCTTTGCGCTTTACCATCACATCATTCGCCGCCGGGTTGATACCGCACTTGAGAGTGATTTTCCTGACGCGTTTTCTCAAGCGCTTGATGCGCGCTGGCGCGAGCGATTGCAGGCAAAGCAGCTTTACGTAAATGAGCTTTATCTGACCTTGGTGCGGCGACCGCTGCAAGGGCGCATTGGCGTGGCGGATCGATTGCGATCATGGCTTGGGAAAAGCAGCGCAGGCGAGAGCGCAATATATATAGCTGAGCTACGTTCGCTTGCGAGTACGCGTGAAGCGCTGATGGCCGGTCTTGGTAGCTACGGCCCGCGCCTGCTTTCGGTTTATGATACCCCCCAAGGCCTTTGTTCAGAACCAATTGAGTTTCTAAGCAGCCTATATAATGGCGAACTTCGCCCGCAGCTTTTGCCGCACAGCGACGTTGGTAATTATATTCCGGGACGGCGGGTGAGCTTTGGCCAGAATGCGATTGAGCTTGGCCCTAATGGGTTTGGCGTGCGGCGTTTTTCGGCGATCCTTTCGGTCAAGGATTATGCGGGTCAGACGGCACCTGGTATGCTTGATGAACTTCTGCGCTTGCCGTTTGAAATGACGGTAACGCAGTCGTTCGCCTTTGTTGAGCGGAAGGCGGCACTCTCACAAATGAACCTTGCGATCCGCCGGATGCGATCCGCCGAGGATGAAGCTGTCAGCCTGCGTGCTGAGTTGGGTGACGCCAAGGATGAGGTCGCAGCGGGCCGTGCTGGCTTTGGCGAACATCATATGACGATTGCGGTGCACGGCGATACGCTCGGTACACTTGATCAGGGGGTTGCTGAAATCAGCGCGTCGGTTGCTGATTTGGGCGTGACAGCTGTGCGTGAAGAAATTGCGCTGGAGCCTGCTTTCTGGGCGCAATTTCCCGGTAATTTCAAATATATCGCGCGTAGGGGTTTGGTCTCGACCGCCAATTTTGCAGGGCTAGCGAGCGCGCATAATTTTGCGACTGGTACGCCTATCGGTAATCATTGGGGCGAGGCGGTAACGCTCTTAGAAACGACGGCAGCCGGGCCCTATTTCTTCAATTTCCACCACGGCGATCTTGGCAATTTCACAATCATCGGCCCCTCGGGAAGCGGCAAAACTGTTGTTCTCAATTTTCTGCTCGCCCAGTCGCTCAAATATAAGCCGCGCATCATTTTCTTTGATAAGGATCGCGGGGCGGAACTGTTCATCCGTGCCATCGGCGGACGTTATGATCGGCTTCACCCCGATAGCCCATCAGGCCTCAACCCGCTGCAACGTGATGACACGAGCAGCAATCGGCAATTCCTGATTGATTGGATCATTCAAATTGCCGGCGGGGCTGATGTTGAAGAAGTTGAAGCAATCAAGCAAGCGATTGATGCCAATTTCACGCAACCGATCGAAGCTCGCCGTTTGCGCAATCTTGTGGAGCTGTTCCGTGGCAGTGCGCGCCCCGCGAGTACTGATCTTTGGTCACGCTTGAAACCCTGGTGGGGCGACGGCGAGCGGGCGTGGTTGTTTGATAATCCAATTGACCTGACTGACCTTGATGCGCGCGTGGTTGGCTTTGATATGACCGCGATCCTTGATGATCCTGTCGCGCGCACATCAGCGATGATGGTGCTGTTTGACCGGGTTGAGGCGCGGCTTGACGGAAGCCCCGCGATCATCGTCGTTGATGAAGGGTGGAAGGCGCTTGACGATGATCTCTTCGTGCGCCGGATCAAGGATTGGGAAAAGACGATCCGCAAACGCAATGGCATCGTCGGCTTTGCGACGCAAAGCGCGCGCGATGCGCTTGACAGCCGGATTGCGCGTGAAATTATCGAGCAAGCCGCAACGCAGATATTTATGGTCAATCCCAAGGCCAATGCCGAGGAATATATTGGCGGCTTTGGCCTGACGGCGCATGAGTTCGACCTCATTCGCACGCTGCCCGATAGCGCCCACTGCTTCCTCATCAAACACGGCAGCGAGAGTGTTGTGGCACGGCTTGATCTGACAGGTGAGCGCGATTTGTTGACAATACTTTCGGGCCGCGAAAAAACGGTGCGCTTGCTTGACGCCTTGCGCGAGGAAAGGGGCGATGCTCCGGCAGGTTGGATGCAATCTTTGCTGGAGCAAGCGTGATGGCTGAATTCTGCCAAGCACCGCCAAATGGCGCTGGATTTTTATCGGGCGCGCTCAACTTCATTGATTGTCAAGCGCAGACAATTGGGGAAGCTGGATATCAGGCGTTCGCACAGCCAGGGTCTGCTGTATCGCTTGCGCTTACGGCGCTCCTTACGATTTTTGTCGCGCTCTTTGGGCTACGGCTGCTGTTCGGGCGCGCACCCGATTTTGGCGAAATAATGATTGCGGCGATCAAGGTCGGGATCGTGCTGATGCTTGCGACAAGCTGGGCCGCGTACCGTGTGACGATTTATGATGTTGTTCTGAAAGGCCCGGCTGAACTCGCAGCAACTGTGGGTGGTTCGTCAAACTTACCGGGCAGCGACGGGGGGCTGACGCAGCGACTGCAAGGTGTTGATGATGCGGTACTTTTGCTGATCGATAGCGGCACTGGTCGCACCGACCCCGCTTCGACAAGACAGGCTGAAGACCCCATAGCCCCGCCGCTCACGCGCGCACCGATAGCCGATGATCTCGCCTTTGGACTTGGGCGTGTGCTCTATCTTTCGACGGCGATTGGTGCGCTTGGGCTGGTGCGGCTGGCCGCTGGTTTACTGCTCGCGCTTGCGCCCATTTTTGCTGGGTTCCTGTTGTTTGAGGCGACGCGCAGTCTGTTTGCGGGCTGGGTGCGAATGCTCGCGGCGCTGCTGCTTGCGGCGTTTGGGGTGTCGATGATCCTTGCGGTTGCGCTTGCGGCGCTTGAGCCATGGCTTGCACAAGTGCTCGCACTGCGCACAGCGCGACTGATCACGCCCGCCGCGCCAATAGAGTTACTTGTGATCGCACTTGCCTTTGCGGTGATTGCTTTTGGAGTGATTGCTGTGGCGTTTCGGCTCGCCTTTTCGCCCAGCCTATCAGTCATGCTGAGTGTGCCTGCGCGATTGGCGACGCAGACTTGGCGATCTGACGCTCGCGCAACCACTGCAAATGAGCCGCCTACCAGCAAAGCCAGTTCAGAAACGTCGCGCGCTTACACAGTCGCGGGTGCTGTGATTGCAACCCAGCGCCGCGAAGCGCTGGCTGGCGGCTTGTCCGCAGGTGTCGCGCAAGCAGGCGTGATGTCAACCCGTATGCCAGAAACCATCCGTGAGCGCAGCGTAGCGATGCCCGCCGTTCCGCTCGGCCAAAGTTATAAACGCACGAATAGCCGTGTCTCTTCGGCTGCCACCCAGAGGAGCCGCCAGCAATGACCCCAGAAGCGCGTAAGGCCGCCGACATTTATTATGCGCAGTCAGCGAGCTGGGCGCAGGAGCGCAGTGATGCACTGCGTTCCTCGCGCAAGATTGCGTGGATTGTTGCTGGAGTGGCTGCGATCACCGCGCTTGCTCTAGCAATCGCCTTGATGCTCTTGATGCCGCTCAAAACGGTGGTGCCTTATACGCTGTTGGTTGATCGCCAGACCGGCTATGTTCAATCACTCTCACCGATTGAAACGAGCCGGATTGCGCCCGATACCGCGCTCACCCAGTCATTCCTTGTCCAATATGTCATCGCGCGCGAGAGTTTTGACCGGGCGACGATCCAATCCGACTATAAAAAGGTCGCGTTGTGGTCGGCTGACAGTGCACGCAGCAGTTATCTTTCAGAGATACAGGTTTCAAACCCTGACAGCCCGCTCACACGGCTGCCACCGGGGACGACGATCCAAACGCACGTTCGCTCGGTTTCGCCCTTGGGTCAAAATAGCGCGCTGGTGCGCTATGAAAGCGTGCAGCAAGGCCGGAACGCCAGCACACAAGCACCGCTCGGATGGGTAGCGATTATCAACTACCGTTTCTCCGATGCGCCAATGTCAGTTGAGGATCGCTACATCAATCCGTTTGGATTCCAAGTGACGCGCTATCGCCGCAATGCCGAAACCCCGCCGCTTAGCCCCGAGATTCAGGCTACACCCGCAACCGCCCCAATTGCAGTACCGCAGCCATGATACGCTACTGGCTTCTTATATTCCTTTTCGCGATGGCAGCACCGCTTTCAGCACAGGTGCGCCCCATCCCCGGCAAAGGCGATCCCCGGCTCCAAACAATTGATTACAGTCCCGATCAAATCGTACAGCTTGGCGTGGCCAGCGGCTACCAGTTGATGGTGCGCTTTGCGCCGGGTGAACGGATTGAAACAATCGCGGTTGGTGATAGCAGCGGTTGGCAGGTGACCACCAACAAGCGCAGCGATTATCTGTTCATCAAAACACTTGGTGATGGTCGCGCGACCAATATGACGGTCGTAACCGATGTGCGCACCTATATGTTTGAGCTGATCCCCTCAACGCCTTACGGTGAGGGCCAAGCCTTCAGCCTGCGCTTCACCTATCCCGACGATGAGATAGCTGCAATTGCCCCAATTACAGCCGTGGCGCGCTATCGTTACCGGATCAGCGGCGCGCGTGCGCTCAGGCCAAGCCTAGTGATACAGGACGGCCCTAATATTGTCATCGAATGGCCCGAAAGTGTTGCATTGCCCGCCATCTTCCGGATTGAAGAGGATGGCAATGAGACGCTGGTGAGTAGCGAGATTCAAAATGGCCGCTTCAACGTTGCGGGATTGCCCAAAACGCTGCTCTTCCGCCTTGATAAACAAGTCGCAAAGGCGGTGCGCGTGAAGGCAAAGACGAAATGATTGTGAAGGACGATAGCGAAAGCGCTGCCCCTACCGACGTCCGCCCGCTTGTAGGCCGTGATAGTGGCAATCGCCCGTTATGGATCGGGATCGGCGCGATCATTTTGCTCGGGGCAATGCTGTTCATCATGCTTGAGGGGCGGCGTGAGCGCGTTTCGGCGCCAGCTATCCGCCCGCGCATTGCCGATCTTGGGGTGGCCCCTTCAACCTTGCCCCCGCTCTATGTTCCACCTGAGCCTGTTGTGGTGAAGTCAGTTTCCCCGACCAAATCAGCCCAATTGCTGCAAACGCAATTGGCTGCGCGCGCGCTTCAAGCGCCGCTTGCGCCGCAACAAATCAATCAATTTCCCCCAACGCGGATTGCCTCAGATTTAGGCACCCCGCCATCCCAACCGCTCGCACAACCCAAACCGCCGGTCGACGCAAGCCCCGCAATTATATTTGATCAAACCGTTGGCGATGATGGCGGAACAAGGGCTAACGCTGCGCCGTCGCCGCAGCCGGCACCGCCCACTACGGCGGTGGCCAGCCGCGCCCGCGCAAGCCGTATTCGTGATCGCACATATATCGTTCCGCAGGGCACGCTCATCGCAGCCGTGCTCGAAACCGCGCTCGATTCAACCCAGCCAGGTCAAGCGCGCGCGCTGGTCTCGCGCGACGTCCCCAATCTGTCAGGGCCAGTCCTGATCCCGCGTGGGAGTAGGCTTTACGGCGAGTATCGCGGACAACTCGGTGCGGGGCAAAAGCGTGCGATGGTGCAGTGGACGCGATTGGAAACACCCGAAGGCGTCACAATCGCGATTGACTCGCCAGCTGCTGATCAGCTTGGCCGCGCTGGGATCAAAGGCAGGGTCAATTCACAGTTCGTCTCGCGCTTTGGCGGCGCGCTATTGCAATCGGTGATTGATGTGGGGGCGATTGCTGCGGCAGGGGCCGTATCTAACTCACGCTTTTTTGTACCCATTCCCGGCGCTGTACAGGGGACAACCTCGCAGCTTATCGGCCCGCCAGCACAGCCAACGCTCAAGGTCAGGCAAGGCACGCGCATCTCGGTCTTCGTCGCGCGCGACCTTGATTTTTCTTCGGTTTCCTCCCGCCCGTGAAACCTATCGGCGTTTATCTCTCTCAAGCGCTGGCCCCGCTTGCGCCATTCCTCGCACGCGGCGATGTAACCGATATCTACGTCAACCGCCCGCATGAGCTTTGGGTTGAGACACTGGGCGGCGCGATTGAGCGGCATGATGTCCAAAACCTTGATGCAAGCCTGCTTGATCGCTTGGCATCACAGGTGGCGGCGTTTTCGCACCAAGGCATCAACCGCGAACATCCGCTGCTTTCGGCGGTGCTTCCCGGCGGCGAGCGCGTGCAGTTCATAATCCCGCCAGCAACACGCGGTGCGCTTGCGCTCGCAATCCGCAAGCATCAATCGGCTGATATGAGCCTTGATGATTATAGCCACGCGGGCTCGTTTGATACGCTGCACAACAAGGCCGATGAAGCCAATGCCGAGCTTTCGGCCCTTCATGGCAAAGGTGATTATAGCGTGCTGCTCAAGCGTGCGGTCAAGCTGCGACGCAATATTCTTGTGTCGGGCGGGACATCGACTGGCAAGACCACCTTCCTCAACACGCTTATCCGCGAAATCGATCCCGATGAACGGTTGATCCTGATTGAGGATACGCCCGAACTTGTGATGCGCCATGCCAATGCCATCGGGCTAGTCGCCTCCAGAAGTGCGCTTGGCGAGGCGGTGGTGAGCATGGAGGATTTGCTCGGTGCGTCGCTTAGGATGCGGCCCGACCGGATCATCCTTGGTGAGCTTCGCGGGCAGGAGGCCTTCACTTTCCTGCGCGCAGTCAATACCGGCCATCCCGGATCAATGACCACGGTACATGCCGATAGCCCCGAGCGCGCGATTGAACAGATCGCACTACTCGTCCTCCAGTCGGGCACGAAGCTTAGCCGCGAAGATGTCGTGCATTATGTCCGCTCAAGCATTGATGTGTTTGTACAACTAACCCGGCGCGGCGGGCTGCGCTCGGTTTCAGAAATACAGCTGCGCGGATGAGCGGGTTTTCGCTTGCAGATCCGCCGCAAACAAGCGTGATCCTTCCCGCCGCTCAGTGGGTGCAGGGCATTTTTCTAGGCAATATTGCCACCGCAATCGCGGTTGTTGCTGTCGCGTCAATCGGCTTTGCGATGCTCACCGGCCGGGTTGATCTGCGGCGCGGTGGCACCATCATATTGGGATGCTTCATACTCTTTGGGGCTTCGACGATTGCGAATGGGCTGCGTAATGCCGCCCAGTCGCCAGAGACGCTATTGTCGCAAAATGTACCCGCTCCCCCGCCCGTCTTTGCTCGACCGGCTCGCACTGATGCGGCTAATTCCGGTTATGATCCATACGCAGGGGCTTCGGTGCCGCAGCAGTAGGTGTTGATCTGGGTCACGCCGGTGCGCGCGTTGGATATGGCTGCGATGCTACCGCATTCGTCAGCGTGCCAGAGTTATAAAAATCAGTTATCGCTGTACCCACTTCCGGAAGGAGTCAATAAAAATGTAACCGCCGCCTACTAACAAAAGTGTAGAGCCCAAAGCCGAAGACCCCTTCCATAAAATTATTCCAAGGCCTACTAAAATACAAATCAATGAGAGCCGCCTAAGCATAGTATTCCTCCATTAAAATCAAAAGCATATCAAGCCTGCTATTATTGACGTGCCACCTAACGCCCTCATTCCTGCACTTCCGCCGGAAACGATGGCTTTTCCTAGAAGTATTTCCGGCCCTGTAAATACGATAGTCGCTGCGGTAAGTGGAATTGCTAAAGCACGGCAGAATTCTTTACTATCCTGCTCTACTCCAGCTGGTGTCAAGCAACCACCACGATTACGATTGGTTGTGCCTGGTGGACAGGAGCCGTCCTCACGGCGCGGAAGCCGAAGTGGCGGCGGCTTGTCATCACCCTGCGGCGAATTTATTGAAGCTCCGATATTGTTCGTCTGCGTTACATTCGTAGTCCGCACAAACCTAAATGCCGAGGTTGCTACTATAGTCCCGTCGTCATCGACGCTGCCCGGCCCACTTGGGCCAACACGCACAAACATTCCAGATTCCGATGTGCTAAAATTAAATGTCGAACTGGTTGACAGGCTACCCGGAAACGAGCCTGAGCATGACACGCAGGTTTGTCCCAATATGTTGCTGCCCACGCCGGGGTTCAAGCGGTCACCCCCCGTCGCACCACCGTTGTTATTGCTTCCGCTGCCACTGCCGTCTTGCTTTGTCTTGCGCAGGTCAGCGACAGGATTTTTCGCCAACCCATCAGGATCAACCCCATTAACCGGATCCCCGCCGACATAGGCGTACAGATTAACCCCATCGCCATATCCTATGGGGTCAGTCTGCATAAACCGTCCGAGCGTAGGTGAGTACATCCGGGCTTTGTAATAGCTCAGCCCAAGATAGGGAAGCCACACCTGCCCGGTGTAGCCGAACCTGCCAAAGCGCGTGGTGACAAGCCCAGTGCCGTCGGTGATGATCGCACCTGCTGCGTTCTTGCCCTGCGGGATGCCGTAATCATCATAGGCGTTGATCTGGGTCACTTGGCCGCTTCCGTTGGATACGGCGATGATGCTACCACGTTCGTCGGCGT
>JAYTPB010000134.1:0-28384 GCA_043747445.1 Sphingomonadales bacterium | reverse complement strand
GGACGACTTGCCTATCTCGGCAAGCTCCTGCCACGGTTGCAATAACCTCCACTCATTCCGCTTATCCCAAGCTCTTCGACGCTTGTTCAAATACGTCTTTGCTGAGGCCCGGCGTATTCACGATCCGCGTCAGTTCGCCGCGCATCAATGTTTGGCGTGCCTCATCAAAACGCCGCCAGCGGCCAAGCGGCGGCGCGAGTTTGGCGGCGGTCTGCGGATTGATCGGATCAAGCGCGATGACGATGTCGGCCAAGAAGCGATACCCCTCTCCGCTCGCAATATGGAATTGCTGTTGATTGACCGAAAACGCGCCAACCAATGAGCGCACCCGGTTGGGGTTGTTGAGCGTAAAATCAGCGTGCCGCTCAAGTTCACGCACCGCCGCCCAAGTATCACTGCGCATCGCGAGCGCCTGCGTGGTGAACCATTTGTCGAGCACTAGGGCATCATCACGGTAGCGATTGTAGAAAATGTCGAGCGCCGCGACCCGCTCTGGCGCGTCACTATTGGACAATACCCCGAGTGCTGCCTGCCGGTCAGTCATATTATCCGCCGCTTCAAACTGATTGAACGCGAGTTTGGCGGCGTCGCTTGCCTTGCCCGAAGCAATAAAACCAAGTGCCACATTGCGCAGGCGGCGCGCGCCCTTTGCTGCGGGCGAATATTCAAACGCTTTGCCTGCGTGAGCCACATAAGCCGCGCGCCAATGCTCATCCAGTTGCTTGCCAAGATCGGCACGAAGCGCATCGCGCGCGGCGTGGATCGCATCGGGATCAACCACAAGCATCTGATCGCCGATGAAGGCCTCGCTCGGCACCATGATCGCTTCGGCGACAAAAGCAGGGTCAAGCGCGTTACTCGTCAGCGTATTTTTGATCGCATCGATAACGGGGCCGTGATCGACCCGCCCCGTTGCCACCGCGCCAACAAGCGTATCGACCATCAACTGCTGCATCGCCTCATAACGGCCAAATGGATCATCATCATGAGCCGATAGGAACGCGAGATCGGCCGCACTGCGGTCTGCCTCAATTACCACGGGCGCTGAAAAACTGCGGTTGATCGAAAGCACGGGAGGACGAGTGAAGCCGCTCGCCTCAACCCGCATGACGGCCTCACTCAGGACGACAAGCTGCTCGCCGCCATGCACGCCGCTTTCGCGGTCAAACAGCGCAAGCTTGATCGGGACCGCCATCGGCGCTTTGCCGCTTTGCCCAGGCGTATCAGGCACTGACTGGGTCAGCGTTAGCACCGTCTTACCCGCAGCGGCGTCATGCGCCATTTCGGCCTTAACGCGCGGCGTCCCCGCTTGGGCGTACCACAGCCGGAACTGCGCAAGATCAACCCCGCTCGCCGCCTCCATCGCGAGGACAAAATCCTCGCACGTCACCGCTTGGCCATCATGCCGCTCAAAATAGAGATCACTGCCCGCGCGGAATTTTTCCGCCCCGAGCAACGTGTGCATCATCCGGATGACTTCGGCACCTTTGTTATAGATTGTCGAGGTGTAGAAATTGCCAATCTCAAGATAGGATTCGGGGCGCACCGGATGCGCGAGCGGGCCGCTGTCCTCCTGAAACTGGCTGCCGCGCAGGATGCGGACATCCTCGATCCGCTTGACCGCTGCCGAGCCTTGATCGGCCGAAAAGCATTGATCGCGAAAGACGGTGAAGCCTTCCTTGAGACTCAGTTGGAACCAATCACGGCAGGTGACTCGGTTGCCCGACCAATTGTGGAAATATTCATGCGCGACAACGCCCAACACCCCGTCATAATCAAGGTCGGTCGCGGTATCAGGATCAGCAAGAATGTAGCGCGAGTTGAAGATGTTGAGGCCTTTATTTTCCATCGCGCCAAAGTTGAAATCATCCACCGCAACGATGTTGAAAATCGCCAGATCATATTCGCGGCCATAGACGCTCTCATCCCACGCCATGCTCGTTTTGAGCGCGGCCATCGCGTGCGCGGTTTTGGGCAAATCACGCGCGGCGACCCAGATCGCCAGATCAACCTTGCGGCCCGACATCGTGGTGAAGCTATCGCGGTTCGCGGCCAGATTACCCGCAACCAGCGCGAAGAGATAGCAGGGCTTGAAGAACGGATCATTCCACTGCGCAAAATGCTTGCCGCCCGGCAAATCGCCGCTGCCAACCGGATCACCATTGGCGAGCAACACAGGATAGGCGGCCTTATCCGCGCTCATCCGCACATGATAGCGGCTGAGCACATCGGGGCGATCAGGGAAGAAGGTAATCCGCCGAAACCCCTCTGCCTCGCACTGCGAACAGAGCATCCCCGAACTGGAATAAAGCCCCATCAGCGTCGTGTTGGCGATGGGTGAAATCTCAACCTCAGTTTGTACGCTATGCGCGCTGCCGCCGAGCGCGATGATCAGCTTGCCGCCATCCATCCGCCAGTCAGCAGGCGCGCCATCAACGCTCACGCTGATCGGCGTCAGCCCATCACCATCAAGCACCAGCGGGCGATCATGCGCGCCGTTGCGGGTGACGGAGAGCGTCGCCTTGATCCGCGTTTTGACCGCATCAAGATCAAAATCAAGTTTGACCTCAGGCACCAGCCAATCAGGCGCGCGGTAATCCTCACGGCGGATAGCGACAGGCGGGGCGGCGGGGGCGGTCTGAATATCAAGCATGAGTCGCAACCTAGGCGCGGCAGGCGGATTGATCAATCGGATAGGGTAAGAGTGGTCACTCCGCGCCTTTGCGCCTTCGCGTGAACCCCTTGCGATCTCACGGCGCGCGGCGAGACCCGATTGATCTCACGCGAAGGCGCAAAGGCGCGAAGAAGAAGGGGTGATTTTGAGGAATATTCCCCTTTCAAAAAACGTCGGAAATCTCAGGAAGTTGACACTGAATCGGTATATTCGGATGCGCTGCGAAAAGTGAAAAAATGGCATGATCGCTGCGCCACGGCGACGCAGTGAGGAGGGCAAGCGTGGGGTGAAAGCGTTGGTCATGATCAGAACATATCATGACTGTTTTCTGTAGGAAAGACACCTGATTGGCGAAATCGCCTCCGCAAAATGGGTGCACCCGAGCCGGGTGAAGGCAGTCTCTTCGTGGCTTCGTGCCTTTGTGTGAGACCATGCTCCGGCTGACGGTACGTGACGGGCTGGAAATTGATCCCACACGAAGCCACGAAGATCACGAAGAAGAATTCCTTGCTATCTCACTCGTCCCACTTCTTCGCGCCTTTGCGCCTTCGCGTGAACCACTTGCAACCTCAACGCGCGCGGCGCGGCCTGATTTATCTCACGCGAAGGCGCAAAGGCGCGAAAAGCATGATGTTTAGCCTAGAGCGTGATGATTCAAGGCTAAACATCCGTCGTCATTGCGAGCGAAGCGCGGCAATCCAGTAGCGACGGTGGAACTGGATTGCCACGTCGCTTCGCTCGCAATGACGATTCTGGGGAGGTCAACTTCGGATCCGGTTGAATTTTAGTTTATAAGCATCAATAGTCATTTTCGCTACAGGCACGTTGAGCCTCCTGCAAGCATCAATTACCCGTTCCTCATCCTGACTGGAAATCCGTGACCCGAGAAGTATTCCGGTGATGGGTTTTTGGTCACCGTAGCTTGCCTCGCCCCTCTCTTCTTTGAAAATGCGCCATTCGCGCTCACTCGCCCAACGGACGGTTTTGCTGGACAGGCATAATCGTGCCCTGTCTATTGAAGTGCTAGAATCGTCGAGCAGAACAGGTTCCTTTTCAGAATACATCATTCGAGTGATCGCTATGTCTTTGCTGAGTCCCTTTAACAGCCTGTTCGTGCTGTATTGAACACACATTCCCTTGAATTGATCTGCGTAGTGTGCCCACATCGGCTCGTGATCGTGAATCTCGGACATTGATGCAATACCCACTTTACCCAAGGCTGCTTGAACCCTGATGCGGCTTTTCTCACTATTAGGGTTAGCTTGGAATCGAGATGAAATACGATGTGAGCTCTCCATAGGGTCATTCATTTCTGAAAAAGCAGGACAATAAATGTATCCCTTGATAAGTGCTGTTATCTCTTGTTCTGTCTTTTCTCCCAGCCGCCTGTATCGATAAAGGCAGGGAGGTTTAGCGTAAATCTTGATATCAGCCATTTTTCGCTCCAAATCTCAACTTCGCTCAATTAGCAGTTGAATGCGAAGCAACAACAGTTTCAAATATCATTTGATCGACATGCACTAATCATCGATCAAAATTCAATGTGTAACGCATAACTCACTTATTGATGTTTGAGTAAGAAACGCTGCCTAGCGAGCGAACAACGCAAGGTATCTCCCCCCTTTCCCACCCCACCCCAAATCCCCTAAAGCACCCTCATGCCCCACATCCTCATCTTTGGCCTTGGTTACACCGCCACTCGCATTGCCGCCGCGCTCGCGGCGAAGGGGTGGGACATATTGTCCACTGGTTCTACCGGAACGATTCGCTTTGATGATACCGCATCAATCAGGCTCGCGCTGGCGCAGGCGACGCATATCTTGTCTTCGGTGCCGCCGGTGGCTGACGGTGATCCGGTGCTGAACGCTTACGGCGATCTGATCGGGCAAAGCCCCGCAGAGTGGATTGGGTATCTCTCGTCAACCGGGGTTTACGGCGACGCGGGGGGGGCGTGGGTTGATGAGGCGGCTCCGCTTCGCGGGCGGCGGGGGAACCGGACGCAGGCTGATTGTGACTGGCTGGCGATGGGCAGCCGCGTGTTCCGTCTGCCCGGTATTTACGGCCCCGGTCGTTCCGCGCTTGAGCGTATCGCCGAGGGCCAGGCGCACCGGATTGATCTGCCCGCCCAAGTGTTCAGCCGGGTGCATGTCGATGATATTGTCTCGGGCGTCATCGCTGGGCTCGATGGGCCGCCGGGCGCTTATAATCTGTCCGACGATTATCCGTGCAGCCAGAACCGTGTGATTGAGGCGGCGTGCGATTTGGCGGGGGTGGTGTGGCCGCCGCTGCAATCGCTTGAGGCGGCGAAGCTCTCACCGATGGCGCTGGCTTTCTATGCCGAAAACCGCCGAGTGGCGAATGGCAAGGCCAAGCGTATGCTCGGCTGGACGCCGCGCTATCCGACCTATGTTGAGGGCTTGCGCGCGGTGAGGGCGATGACCAATCCGACAATCGCGAGTGCGCCGCCAGCACCTGCGAGCAACGTCCAGCGATAGCCCTCAAACACCGTTGAAATCCCCATCGCGATGACGGGCACGATCACGCTTGAGTACGCCGCAGGGCCGGGGCCGATCATGCGGATCACGCTGAAATAGGCCATGAACGCAATCGCCGAAGCCGCGACGCCCAAATAGACCACGCCGCCAAGATAAGGCAGTGTCGGCTCAATCACCGGCGGGCCAACCGTCGCCCACGCAAAGATCGCGTCAAAGACCGTGCCCCACAGCATCCCCCATGCGAGCAGGCTCGCCATTGGGAGTGCCGCCGCGCGCTTGGTCGCCTGCATCACGTTCGCGACTGAGGCCGAGAGGACTCCCATCATGGTGAGGCCAATGCCGAACAGCACGGCATCGCTGCCCTTTGCTGCCTCGCGGTATTCCTTGAGGAACAGGAGGCCAATGCCCGCCATCGCGATGGCTGCGCCCGCATAAAAACGCGGGCTTGGTTTGGTTCCTAAAAACATCCGCGCGAACAGCGTGTTAGGGACAATCAACAACGCAAAAATCACCGCAACCAGCCCTGATGTCACATAGGCCTCGGCGCGGTAGACAAAGTTGAAGTTGAACACGAACTGGGCAACGCCGAAGATGGCCGCGAAAATCTGCCCCTCTCGCCCGATCCGGAGTGGTGCCCCGGTGAGCAAGGCATAGGCGAACATCACCGCCCCCGCGACGAGGAAGCGGTAGGTTACTGACCAGCTAGGCGGCACCGTGCCGAGCTGACCAAGGATGACGATCCACGTCGTTCCCCAGATGAGCGTGCATGTCCAGAAGGGGATCTGGACTTTGAGGCTCATCATGCTCGGCGTTTGTGCGTGGCTCACAGCGTCGCAATCGCGGTGGCGAATTTGGCGATGTCGCGCTCATCCTGATCCCAACTGACGACGAAGCGCACTTCGCGCTCGGCCCAATCGTAAAAGTCAAAACCTTGCGCGCGTAGCTTTGCGGCTTCGTCGGGCGTCATGCGCAGGAACAATTCGTTCGCCTGGACGGGGTGGAGTAACCGCGCGCCTGCCGCTGCTGCCAGCACTTGCGCTTTGGCGTTCGCCGCACGCGCATTGGCGATCCAGCGATCATCCTCAAGCAGCGCGAGAAGCTGCGTCGCGAGATAACGGCCTTTGGAAAGGAGATGCCCCGCGCGCTTGCGCCGCTGGTGCGTCGCGCCGACCAGTTCGGGCTTGAAGAAAATCAGCGCCTCCGCACTCATCCCGCCATTTTTAACAAAGCCGAATGAGAGGATATCAACGCCCGCGCGCCATGTGACGTCCGCAGGCGAACAGCCAAGATACGCAACCGCATTGGCAAAGCGCGCGCCGTCCATATGGAAGCCAAGCCCGCGCGCCTTGGCGAGTGCGCCAAGTGCCGCAACCTCGGCAGGAGTATAAACGCAACCATATTCAGTCGCGTTGGTGATTGACATCGCGTGCGGCTGCACCCGGTGGACGTCATTGGCAACGGCATCAAGTGCTGCGGCGGCAGTCGCAGGCGTCAGCTTTGCGCCCTCGCCTTCGCCAAGCAGCAGCTTTGCCCCGTGGGTGTAAAATTCGGGCGCGCCGCATTCATCGTTCTGGATATGCGCGTCACGGTGGCAAAGGATACTGCCATGCGGCGGGCAGAGGCTGGCAAGCGCGAGCGCATTGGCGGCGGTGCCGCTGGCAATCCACAGTGCGGTAACGGGCGTTTCAAATAATTCGGAAAAAGCCCCGTCGAGCGACTTGCTCAGCGCGTCACCATCATAAGCGGTATCAACATGGTTGGCAGCCGCCAAAGCCTCAAGCACGGCGGGGTGAACCGAGGCGGCATTATCTGAGAAAAAACGCATAGCGCCCAATGGGCAGGCATGACGTGCACGTCAACACCGCCAAGGGAAATTCATGCTTGAAAAGTTGCAATAAGCAATTGCAGCCTTTGCATGTGCCTCAGGGCGAATTGCAGTTGGCGCGCGGGCGGCTTATGACTAATCCATCAGTTCAGACCGCTAAGGACATACTGCATATGAAAAAACTCTACCCCAATGCTGCTGCCGCGCTTGAGGGCGTTTTGCGCAATGACATGCTGATCGCGAGTGGTGGGTTTGGCCTGTGCGGCATCCCTGAACGGTTTATCGATGCCATTGTCGCGTCGGGCGTTACCGGGCTGACGATTGCCTCAAACAATGCGGGCATCGACGGCGAGGGTCTTGGTAAGCTGCTCCGCACGCGCCAGATTAAAAAGATGATTTCAAGCTATGTCGGCGAGAATAAGGAATTTGAGCGGCAATATCTCGCGGGTGAACTTGAGGTGGAATTTTGCCCGCAAGGCACGCTTGCCGAGCGGATGCGTAGCGGAGGCGCGGGCATCCCCGGTTTCTACACCAAGACGGGGGTTGGTACCCAAGTTGCCGAAGGTAAAGAGACCAAGGATTTTGACGGTCAGGAATATATCCTAGAGCGCGGGATTTTTGCTGATCTTGCGATTGTCAAAGCATGGAAGGCCGATGAAAGCGGCAATCTAGTGTTCCGCAAAACCGCGCGCAATTTTAATCAGCCTGCCGCGACTTGCGGCAAAATCTGCGTGGTTGAGGTTGAAGAGATTGTGCCAATTGGCAGCCTTGATCCCGACAGTATTCACCTCCCCGGCGTCTATGTTCAGCGAATGATCCTCGGTGCGCCCTATGACAAGAAAATCGAGTTCCGCACGGTACGAGAACGGTCTGGGCGCGAACGGGAGGCGGCATGATGCGCGCGCTTCTCATCACGCTCGCTGTCAGCATCGCGGCACCTGCACTCGCGCAAGCGCCGTCCGATGAAGCCATCACCAAAATTGCACTGCCCAAAGAGCAATTGAGCGGAATGCTCGCCGACGCGGTATTCAAAGATCGGTCAATGGCGATCAACGCGTTTCTGCTTGGCATAGCGCCGACCTGCAAAGTCTATGCAAGCGCCGCTGACAAATCAGTGGCGAAACATTTGCCGCTCTGGCGCGCCAATGTCCTGCGCGCCTACCGCCAGATAGTGCCTGCGCAAACACTCGCCCAAGCTGTCGCCGAAGGGCCAGCGGGGCGCAATCGCCTTGCTGAATATATGCCCCAAATCGGCGCTGTGATGGAGCAATCAAGCGGAGGACTGCTCAAGCAATCCGCCACCGAAGTCTTGCGCGAAATTGGCAGTGCGGCGGCAGGCGTCAACCCCGCCAAAGTCGATCAAAAAGCCCGCATTGCCGAGCTTCAGGAACAAATCAACAAAACCGGCAAACTCTGCGGCGTGATCAACGCAGCGGACAATATCGCAAAATCGGAAAGTTTGAACTGATGGGCCAAAAGCATAAAAGCTTGACCAGAACAAAAAATTGACTAAGTTGGTTAGTCATGCCGACAGTTTCAGTTCACGAAGCGAAAACACATCTTTCCCGCCTCATCAATGATGTGTTGGCGGGCAAGGAAGTGATTGTGTCGCGCGGGAAGTTGCCAGTGATCAAGCTGGTGCCGATCAACCCGCTGGTCAAGCCGAAGCGTCAATTGGGCTGGCTTGCGCACGAATTATCGTCGCCTGGTAAAGATCCACTGGAAGACGGGTTTTGGGATCCGCTTCCCGAGCAAGACTTGGCGCTATGGGAGGGGGAGAATAAGGAGAAATGGGACAAGTTCTACTCCTCGACACCCACGCGCTGATCTGGGTCACCTATGCGCCGCAAAAGCTCGGCACCGCATCGCGATTGCTTCTTGAAGACAGCGAAAATGAGGTGTTTGTAAGTTCGGTTTCGGCATTCGAAATTGCCAATAAATTTCGACTCGGGAAACTGAGCGAGGCAAAAACTTTGGCACGCAATTTCGGTAGCGCAATTTTTGATCGCGGCTTTAACGAATTGCCACTTACATCCGCGCACGCGCGACTGGCGGGCGAACTGCCGATTCCCAATCGTGATCCGTTTGACCGGATGCTCATTGCTCAGGCACAAATCGAGCAGATGACATTGGTGTCGAACGAGGCGATGTTTGACACATTTGGGGTACAGCGCTTGTGGTAGGCAATCGCAGTGTATATCCAAGAAGCATAGGCATCCGAACCATTAAAACAGGATAGATATCAATGCCCTGGACAAGAGATGAAATGGCTGCGCGCGCGGCGAAGGAGCTTCAGGATGGCTATTATGTCAACCTTGGTATCGGCATCCCGACGCTCGTGGCAAACCACATTCCGGACGGTGTTACGGTGACGCTCCAAAGCGAAAATGGCATGCTTGGTATTGGCCCATTCCCCTATGCGGGAGAGGAGGATGCTGATCTGATCAACGCGGGCAAGCAAACGATAAGCGAATTACCGCAGACCGCTTATTTCGACAGCGCGGCGAGCTTTGCGATGATCCGGGGCGGGCATATTGATCTCACCGTGCTCGGCGCGATGGAGGTTGCGGAGAATGGTGATATCGCCAATTGGATGATCCCCGGCAAGATGATCAAAGGCATGGGCGGCGCAATGGATCTGGTCGCGGGCGTCAAGAAAATCATCGTCGTGATGGAGCATAATAGCAAAGACGGCGGCGCAAAGTTCATCCCGGCCTGCACCCTGCCGCTCACTGGCAAGAATGTGGTGGATATGATCATTACTGATCTCGCGGTGTTTGCACGGCCCGATCATGCCAGCCCGTTTAAGCTGCTTGAAATGGCGCCCGGCGTAAGTGCTGACGAGGTCAAGGCCAAAACGACCGCGCATTATATCGCGTGAACCAGTCGCCGCTTAATTACTGGCTGATCAGCGGTGGCCTATTAAGCGCGATTGCAGCGCTGATGCACATCGCGATCATTATCGGCGGGCCGGACTGGTACCGCTTTTTCGGGGCGGGTGAAGGCATGGCGCGGGCCGCCGCGCAAGGCCGGATGATGCCAACGCTGATCACGCTCGGCATATCGACAATACTCGCAATTTGGGCAGCCTATGCGTTTTCGGGGGCGGGACTCATCCCACGATTGCCATTGCTGCGGACAGCGCTGGTGATCATTTCAAGCATCTATCTATTGCGTGCACTGGCTGTGGTGCCTTTCCTCCTGACCCCAACTGATCAAAGCACCGCTTTCTGGTTATGGAGTTCAGCCATCGTCCTCATGTACGGGCTGACCTATGCTGTCGGCACATGGCGCGCGTGGCCCGAGCTTTAGGCTAGCCCCCGGCCTTGCAGGGCGTTATGCAAGTGACACTAAGGAGTTTTTGATAAATGTCTGAATCGCCAGAAAAGCCCCGTTGGCAATACAGATTTGACAATTTCGGGAGAGCGTTCATTTTGTTACGCGAAGGCATTGAGACTATTGAAGAGCGAGGATTATCTCAGCTTGAACAAGAAGGTCTGATCCAACGCTTTGAATACACTTGGGAACTCGCTTGGAAAACCCTTAAAGATTACCTCGATTTTCAAGGTGTGGTTCTCGAAACAACGACACCCCGCTCAGTAATCCGTGCCGCATTTGCTACAAAAATTATTACCCGAGGCAGCGATTGGATGGCGGCCCTCGATGCTCGAAACAAAATGTCTCATACCTATAATTTCAAGGTTTTTGAGGAAGTGATTGTTGATATCCAAAAACGATATCTTGGATTATTTGATGAACTATATGATTTTTTATTGATAAAAACATTGGATAATTCCGATGGAACAAATTGATAGTTTAGACTCTACAAGCCTAAATATTCTAAAATCCATCCTCTCCGAATATTCTCAGAAGATCGAACGAGTTACTCTATTTGGCTCTCATGCAACGGGACTAGCTCGGGCGAACTCTGACATAGATTTGGTCGTTCATGGTTCACTGTCTCAAACCGATGTTGACAGGCTTTGGACGCTATTCGATGATAGCGCGCTGAGTGTTCCGGTTGATGTGATCGCCTATAATCTGAGCATTTATCCGCCGCTTAAACGTCATATTGACGAGATCGAGCGACCCCTGTTTCAGCGCTCTGACCTGACTGAAAGTTCTGGTGAATGACTTATACCAACCAGAGCTATACACGCTGGTGCCTGCGCCTGTTGCCCAAGCTATAAATGCGCGTCCTGCTCACTGGATCATCGGGCTGGCTTGGCCGTTTTCTTGGCCCCATGCTGCGCGCGGCGGGGCACGGTGTTATCGGGCTAGATATCGCGCAGGGTACTGAGACACAGGTTATCGGCTCGGTTGCAGACAACGCTTTGGTTGATCAAACCTTCGCTACGTACGCGATTGAGGCGGTCATCCATGCAGGCGCGCTGCATAAGCCCGACATTGTCCGCTATCCAGCGCAAGCCTTTGTTGATGTCAATGTCACGGGAACCCTCAACCTGCTTGAAGCCGCCGCGCGCGCCGGGCATGACCGTTTCATCTTTACCTCAACCACATCGCTGATGGTGCGGGGTGATGTGCGTGCAGGCAAAGAGGGCGGCGCAAAAGCGGCCTATTGGGTGGACGAGGATTTTGGCCCGCTCGCGCCGCGCAATATTTACGGCGTCACCAAACGCGCAGCCGAAGAGCTTTGCAGGCTTTATCATGCCCAGCACGGAATATCGGCGATGGTGCTGCGCACCGGGCGTTTCTTTCCTGAAGATGATGACACGCACAGCAGCCCAAGCGGCCCCAACCTTAAAGCCAATGAATTTCTCAATCGCCGTCTGACCGTACAAGATGCGGCCCACGCACATATCATGGCTTTAGAACGAGCACCTGCTCTTGGTTTTGAGACCTTCATCCTCTCCGCGCCGCCGCCATTTTCCCGCAGTGATGCAGACGCACTTATCCAAGATGCGCGCGCAGTCATCGCTCATTATTATCCAGAGGCGGCAGGGCTTTACGCGGCCAATGGCTGGATACTGCCCGACCATATCGACCGCGTCTATGATCCGGCCAAGGCTGAGCACCTGCTTGGCTGGCGTGCCGAAACCGATTTTGCCGCAATTCTTTTAGCTCTCGCCAAAGGCACAGCAATGCCCTTTGCGCATGACCCTACCTACCACATCGCCCAAGGAACAGAATTTATGACTTACACCCTGATCACCGCAAACCGCAATTATTCAAGCTGGAGCCTGCGCCCTTGGCTGCTGATGAAGGGGCTGGGGATTGCGTTTGAGGATCGGCTTGAGCCTTTCACCAAGGCATCCAATTACGGCGCTTTCCGGAGCTTTTCACCCACGGGGCAGGTGCCTGTCCTGATCGATGAGGATCGCACGATCTGGGATTCGCTTGGCATTGTGCTTTATCTGGCCGAGCGTCATCCCGGTGTCTGGCCAAAGGATGAGGCCGCGCGAAGCTGGGCGATGTGCGCGACTTCGGAAATGCACTCCGGCTTTTCTGCCCTCCGTGAGTGCTGCACGATGAATGTTGGAGTCCGTGTTCGCCCGAAACCAATGTCGGATGCGCTCAAGGCCAATATCGCACGGATCACTGAACTTTGGGAGGACGGGCTAACGCGCTTTGGCGGGCCGTATCTCGCGGGTGCGGAATTCAGCGCGGTTGACGCCTTCTTCGCGCCAGTCGCTTGGCGTGTACGGACTTATGGGCTTGATGTCGGTAAAGGGCAGGCTTGGGTCGATCATATCATCGCGCACCCGGCGATGCAGCAGTGGGAGGCCGAAGCGCTTCAAGAAAGCTGGCGCGAAATTGGCCATGAGAAAGAGCTTGCCGCGTGTGGGGATATTACCGCTGATTATCGCAGCGCTTAGGACAGCGCCTGTACCCCATCTTGATTGACCGCTTCCCGCCCCGCCCGGTGGCGCGCTGGTAAGCCCCACCACGGCACATAGGGTGAGATATGATGCTCATGATGATAGCCGAAATGAAAGCAGGAAAAGAGCGAGGCAAAGACGCCGTAAGGTGATGTCCGCGCATTATGACGGTCGGCAAAACCCGCTTCGCTTTCATGACGGTGCGGCAAAAAGGTGCCGAAGTAGAAAAGCTGGAGCGATGATATGATCGCAGGCCCGCCGTAAAGGATCACGACATTCACCGGATCAAATTTGAACAGCAGGATATAGCTCCACGTTACCGCAAACACGTAAATCGTGGGCATCACCCCGAAATAGCGTTTCAGAAAGGTGAAATACCACGGCCAGAATGCGGTCGGATGCTGCGCATCGAAATCGGGATCACGCGCTGTGCCTGAATATTTGTGATGATCGATATGCGCATCACGCAATTTGCGCCAGCCAAAGCCAGCGTAAACGAACAGCATTAGCCCGCCGATAAAACCGCTCACCCTTGGCCAACCGGGGATCAGCGATCCGTGCATCGCATCATGCGCAATGATAAACAGCCCGACCGACAGCCAGCAGAGCAGGAGGAAGATGATCGGCACCAATGGAGCTGTGGTCGCCGTAATCTCAAAAAAAGCAACGGCATAAATATGCAACGCAAGCCAGCTTCCGAAAATCAGCGCGACGAGCCCAAGCCCAATCGCACCCTGCCACGGTTCAGGCTTGGCAAAGCGCATAAGCGAAGCAGGTTTTGGATCGAAAAGTGCCATCGTCAAGCGACTACCAGCTTACACGATAAAGGGAAAGCAGCGATAGGTTTGCCCCTTTCGCAAATCGGCCTTTGTGATTAGGGACACGAGCATGGCGAGTAAACCACGCACACTTTATGAGAAAATCTGGGATGCCCACGTCGTTGATCGGCGCAGCGACGGCACCTGCCTGATCTACATCGACCGACACCTTGTTCATGAGGTGACCAGCCCGCAGGCGTTTGAGGCGCTGCGGATCAGCGGGCGTAGGGTACGGCGCCCTGATCTTACGCTTGCCGTGCCCGACCATAATCTGCCGACGACGGCGCGGTGCGATGCGGCGGGCAATCGTCTGCCCATTGCTGACACCGAAAGCGCAGCGCAATTGGCGGCTCTTGAGCATAACGCGCCTGAATTTGGTATCCGTTACATCGGCGCGACTGATGCTGAGCAGGGGATTGTCCATGTCGTTGGGCCAGAGCAAGGCTTCTCGCTCCCCGGCACCACGATTGTCTGCGGTGATAGCCACACCGCCTGCCACGGCGGGCTTGGCGCGCTGGCCTTTGGGATTGGCACCAGCGAAGTCGAGCATGTCCTTGCTACCCAAACGCTCCTGCTCGCCCAGTCAAAAACGATGGAAGTGCGCGTCGAGGGCGAGGTCCGGCCGGGCGTCACCGCGAAGGATATCATCCTCCATATCACGGGCTTCATCGGGGCTGCGGGCGGCAATGGTCATGTTATCGAATATACCGGCAGCACAATCCGCGCACTTTCAATCGAGGGCCGCCTGACGATCAGCAATATGGCGATTGAAGGCGGCGCGCGCGCTGGGCTTATTGCCGCCGACGATACAACCTTTGCCTATTTGAAAGGCCGCCCAATGGCCCCCACGGGTGCAGATTGGGACGCAGCGGTCGCCTACTGGAGCGTACTCGCGACTGATCTGGGCGCTACCTATGACAAGCAAGTGATCATCAACGCCGCTGACATCGCGCCGAGCGTGACATGGGGCACCAGCCCCGAGGATGTCCTTCCTATCACCGGCACCGTACCCGATCCGATGAGTTTTGCCGATCCGTCAAAGCAGGTCGCCGCGCAAAAATCGCTTGAATATATGGGGCTGACACCTGGCACACGGATGGTCGATATTGAGGTGCAGAATATCTTCATCGGCAGTTGCACCAACAGCCGCATCGAAGACCTCCGCGCCGCCGCCGCCGTGCTCAAAGGCCGCACTAAGGCCGCAAACGTCAAATGGGCGATCGTTGTGCCGGGGTCAGGCTTGGTCAAGGCGCAAGCCGAAGCCGAAGGGCTAGACCGCGTATTCATCGACGCTGGCCTTGAATGGCGCGAACCTGGCTGTTCGGCGTGTCTGGGCATGAACCCCGATAAAGTCCCACCGGGTGAACGCTGCGCCTCAACGAGCAACCGCAATTTTGTCGGGCGACAGGGGCCGGGGAGCCGGACGCATTTGGTTAGTCCTGCAATGGCAGCAGCGGCGGCGGTGACGGGGCGGCTGAGTGATGTGCGGGAATTGATTTAGCCAAAGTTTTAGCCTATATAGGTCATATTATTGATCAAATTGGATATCAGCCATGGATGCGCGCACCACCGAATTTGCAGCCGCCGAAGCCAAGGCGCGCTTTTCTGAACTGCTTGACCGCGCAGAGGCAGGCGAAGAAATCACCATTCGGCGTCACGGGAAGGTCGTGGCAAGGCTCGCCCCCGCAATCGATAGGGCGTCGGAAACGCGGCGGCAGTCGCGCGAAGAATATATTATTTGGCTTAAAAATCACGGGCCCACGCTTGGCCCCGATCTGACAATCAAGCAATTGATTGAGGAGGGGCGTCGCTACTGATGGGCCTTATTATTGACGCGTCAGTGGCTTTATCATGGTTGTTTGCCGATGAATTTACCCCTGCCGCGCAAGCATTGCTGAAACAGGCAGGCGATAATGCGGTGTTCGGGCCATCGCATTTGTGGCTTGAAATCAGTAATGGGGCATTGATGGGTGAGCGGCGTGGCCGTGTGGAGCCGGCGCAAACGATATTATGGCTAGGTCAGATTGCGGCGCTCGGGATTTCGATTGATCGTGGAAATCCGGGTCTGGGGCTTGATGGTCTGCTGCCAATTGCGCGCCTCCACAACCTGACAGTTTACGATGCCGCCTACCTTGAACTCGCAACACGTCTCCGTTTGCCACTGGCAACATTTGACAAACGGCTTGCAAGCGCTGCGCGTAACGTTGGGGTTGAGGTGCTTTAATGGAGAGATAAGCAATGATTACAGAAACCATGTCAGCGATTGGTGGAATCAGAACGGCCATTGATATGGCTAAGGGAATTAGCGCACTTAAGTCTGAGGCGGAGATAAATCAGGCGATCATCGACATCCAGCACACCTTGCTTGAAGCCCAAAGTGCGGCATTCAATGATAAGGAAACTATTGCGAAACTCTCCGAAGAGAAAAAAGCGCTTGAAACTCAGCTTAGAAATATTGGAGATTGGGATATTGAGAAACAGAGATATGTTCTAACCCGTTCAGAAATCGGCGCTTTCACATATGACTTGAGGCCAGAACTCGCAAACGGAGATGTGGCACATCGGCTATGCGTCACCTGTTTTGAGTCCGGCACCAAATCTACCCTGCACACAATTAAAAAATCAAGAGGCGGTGAGCTTGTTAAGTGCTATAAGTGTAACAATGAATTCAAGCTTGCGGACTTTGGGTCGACCGAAGCCTTGCCCCGCGTGTTGACGAAACGACCCTATTAAAATCAGATGATTTTAGGTTATTGATACTTAGCAATAACTTACAATATTCACTCCCTCAAACCAACTCTAACTGTACCCGCCTCCCCACAATCGCCGCCGCACGTTGGAGCGTTTCAATCGTCACATTGCCGTCGCTGGGATCAAGCACGCGATTGATCTGTGTCCGGCTTGTTTTCATAAGCACGGCGAGTGCGGTTTTAGTGATCTTGCGATCCTTCATCGCCTCTATAAGCTGCCACGCAATGACCTCCTTGATGGCCTTGGCCTGAAATTCAGCGAGCACACCATCTTCTTCAAGAAAGCTATCAAGTGTCGAACCACGGTGTTTGTTGTCAGCCATTTTGAACCTCTTTCTGCCGCTTGCGGGCGATTTCTAAATCAGATGCGGGCGTCGCTTGTGTCTTTTTGATGAAGGCGTGCAGCGCATAAAGTTCACCGGCATGAAAACAAAACATCACTCTTGCTGTAGTCCCATCGGGCAATGGCGTCCGCACCTCGAACAATCCTTTGCCCATTGGCCGCACCAATGGCATTCCGACTGGCCAGCGATATTGGACGCGCTGCAAATCGAGCCCGACCGCACGACGATTAGCGATTGTCAGCCCAACCAGCCAATCGCGCACTGGTTCATTCCCCAATAGGGTTCGGTAGAAAACGAGCGCGATCTTGAGTGTTGTTTTTTCAACCATCTATTTTTGATAGGAACCATATAAGGTTCGTCATGTCAACTTCGCCTTCTCGAATACAGCAGCCCCCACCCCTAAATCACCACAATCCGGCGCAAATTTGACCCATTTTGGGGGTAGTAATTTGACATTAACCATGCAAGTTCAAAGAGGAACCGGAAAACCGGGATTCGCTGGGAGGCGTCTGGACTTTGTACCAACGCAGTGAGCAAGGATTTGGCCAAGCCGGGCTGACGGTCGCATTGTCGCTTGATCAGGTGATCGCGCGGCCAGCGGCTGCGTCTTCGCTACGTGAAACTCTCGCAAATTGGCATGAGCGGTTAAGCGAAATTGATTGGGTGCCCGATCTCGGCGTTGAAATCGGATCGCGCCACTGGTTTCGCGGGGCGGCCACCTGCATCCTTCTTTGTGCCGCGACAATCGCACTGTCTCCGGGGTTTCGCGCGCTCCCCGGCCATGTGCCCGCACCCTTAAGCGGTGACGCGTGGGAGGAAACCCGCGCGCAAGGCATCGCCCCGCAGGCATGGGGCGGCGATACCGGACGGCGGATGGCGGCAACCGATGCCGTGGTTCCGCTTGGCGATACGCCCGAACGCCCAAGCCTTGATATGACCGCAACACTTGGCCAGGGCGATGGTTTTCGCCGCGTGCTTGAACGCGCGGGCGTTGGCGGCGGCGAAGCATCTCGCGTGGCCGACATGGTTGCCCGCGTCAGCCCGCTTTCAGAAATCGAACCCGGCACCGCGATGAAGCTCACATTAGGACGACGCGCCAACCGTAATCAGGCGCGCCCACTCGATGCGCTCCAGTTCCGCGCGCGCTTTGATCTCACGCTCATGCTCGGTCGCGGCGCAAACGGTGCGCTCACCCTCACCCAAATTCCAATCGCGATCGACCGCACGCCGCTTCGCGTCCAAGGCCGCGTTGGTGACAGCCTTTACCGCTCGGCCCGTGCCGCAGGTGTTCCTGCCAAAGCGGTTGAGGCCTATATCCGCGCGATTGCCTCCAAACTCTCGATCAGCAATGACGTGAACGGCGACCACCGTTTTGATATGATCGTTGAGCAACAGCGCGCCGAAACGGGCGAGGTCAAATTTGGCAAGCTGCTTTATGCTGGGCTTGATCGCGGCAACCGCACGATGCAGTTGCTCCAATGGACAATTGGCGGGCGCACCGAATGGTTTGAGGCGTCAGGCGTTGGCGAGAAACGCGGCGGGATGACTTTGCCCGTATCGGGTGCGCGGCTCACCTCAGGCTTTGGAATGCGTTTCCATCCGCTGCTTGGCTATACAAGGCTCCACCGGGGCGTTGATTACGGCGCGGTCTACGGTAGCCCGATCCACGCCGTGACCGACGGCCTCGTCAATTTTGCAGGCGGCGCGGGCGGCTATGGCCGACAAGTGCGGATTGCGCACACAGGCGGGCTTGGCACGAGCTACTCACATATGAGCCGGATCATCGTCAGCCCCGGCGCGCGCGTGCGGCAGGGGCAAGTCATCGGCTATGTCGGATCAAGCGGGCTATCGACCGGGCCGCATCTCCATTTTGAGGTGTTCAGGAACGGCCAAGTGATTAACCCGAGGAAAGTGCAGTTTGTTTCCCGCTCACTGCTCGAAGGCGCTGAGCTTGCCGCATTCCGCTCAAGACTGCGCGGGCTTTTGGGCGTGCAAACCGCAGGAACCGCCCAATCAGGCACAGCGGGGGCAGGCGCACCTTAGTTTTTTAACGCGTTTTTTCGCAACGCCGCGCATCCACCATCTGGACGCGCCGCCAATTTTCGCGCAAAGACATTTTCTGCATGGGCCGGCTTAGCTCAGTTGGTAGAGCACCTGATTTGTAATCAGGGGGTCACGAGTTCGAATCTTGTAGCCGGCACCATTTCTCAAACACACGAACACCGCATCATGGCAACGCCTTAGCGCGTGTTTGGGGAACCTATTTCATCCCGATCCGTTTTAGTTGCTCACATAAGGCAATTAGTCACCAAAAAGGATTTATCATGGATAGTGACCGCATCGAAGGCACCGTAAAAATGACCGGCGGTAAAATTGAAAAGCAGTTTGGCCGTGTAATCGGCGATCATAAAATCGAAACCGATGGCATGATTGATCAACTCAAAGGTTCAGCGCAAAATCTCTATGGTAGTGCAAAGGACTCGGTAAAGTCAGCGATTGATGGCGCGCCGCCAAAGGTTCGTGACGGTGCATATCAAACCATCGAGGTTGTTCGGGCCAATCCTCTGCTGAGTGCAATTTTGGCTGGCACCGTCGGTTATGCTCTTTCCCTCGCTATGCGGCAAGAAACGCCGTTGAAGCGCAAGAAGAAGTAAGCGTTATGGCAGTTGCACCTGTGCAACGACTGTTATGATACCCGGCGCGGACAGCGTTTCGGGTATCATCCAAACAGCAATAGCACCAGTATTCCTGTTGGCAGGTGTGGGTGGGATCATGAATGTGATCGCCACCCGCCTTGCGCGCGCGGTTGATCGTCGCCGGCTTCTTGAAGGGCAGTATGACGCTGCCGAAACTCCTCAAAAAATTGATTTTGTTGGCGAACTCCGCGTTTTGGATCGCAGAATCAAATATGCGAATACAGCGACGTCACTTTGCGTTTCAAGCGCACTGGCCGTGTGCTTGGTTGTTATCCTGCATGTTGCGGGTGAGCTGGCTGGCTGGCCACTGTCATGGGCGATTGCGCTGGCGTTTATGAGTGCAATGATTCTTTTGGCGCTTGGCCTGATCGCGTTTTTGATCGAAATTCAGATGGCTTTAGGTAGCCTTCGTGTCCGAACCGAAATTGTCGGACGCAGCCCAAATCATATAGCAAATATGATCCGAAAAATGATGCAATAAAAACGGGGCGGCCGGATTGGCCACCCCGTTTCCTGATTTCAAAGCATATCAGAATTTGAAACGCGCACTGAGTGACAGCGCGTGGAATTGCCGATCATCATCGAACTGAACATCATAATCGACAACCATCGATACCGGCCCGGTTCCTGCAATATTAAGCGCGGCACCCGCGTTATAATATTCATTGGTCAACGGGCTCGTGACAAACGCAAACGGCGTATTGACTGCCGCTGATCGGAACGATGCGGAAATCGTGCGCGGATCATCAAGCTTGAACTCCCGGTACCAACCACCGCGTAACTGCGGCCGCACTGTTACGTTTCCGGCTTCAAATTTGGTGCCAATACGGCCGCCAAGGTTGAGGCGCAGAGACTCTGCGTCAATCCGCGAAACATTAAGCGCTGCGGGTGAGCCAGATTCACTAAACCCGTCGATCTTGATGTCGGCGTAACGCAGTGTTGCGAATGGCTCGATCTCAAAATTACCAGCCGAAAAGCTCAACCCTGTCGCAACGCCTGCCGCCCATACGCGACCGTCGGTTTTGGCCGAAAGCGAAGCACTGGTATCCCCGAAAGCGTAACCACGGTTCAGTGTCCAATCGAGGTCATTATAACTTCCCCAAAAATCAACATAAACCGGGCCAACGCCAGCCGTACCAAAACCGCCTGCAAACCAGCTCTTGAGTTTGGTTGGTGCTGGAACCGGGCCGGGGGCAAGATCAACATCGCTTTGTTGCCATCCGCCAAAGGCACCAATCGTGGTTTTGGGGGTCAAGCGGAAGTCAGCGCCGCCCATAAAGGCATAATTGTCGTTTTTGACACGCGGGCGGTCAGTCGCTGCGTCGTAGTTACCGAAGCGCGCGCCGCCGAGTGCAAAAAATCCAACGCGTCCCAGTCTTTCGGTTGACACTTCTGAACCATCAGGACGTTCTGCATTCCCGCGCAAATCGCGCACGTAACGTAGAATGTTGGTTTCCTGAAGTTCAACGCCGTTGAGCGCGACCTCGGGTAGCAGGCTGTACGCTTGGGGCGAAAGCTGCGCGAGCGCGCTTGAACGGATCATAGGGTCAGCCACAGTCGCTGCTGTAATCAGGGTTCGTGTATCCGCATCAGGCACACCAATTGGTGCTGTAAGTACGGCACCCACGGCATTCTGGTTTGCGGTGACGCCGAGCGTCGTTTGCGCATATGCGGCGGGTGACATGCCCGCCAGTGCGATGGCGACAATCTTAAACTTTTTCATTTCATACTCCAGATCAATAGCCAAACACGGCTATGCGAACGCCTGAAGCGGCGTCGGATCACTGAAACAGCCCAAGGCGGGCATTGTTCCTGAAAATTTAGAAAACATGGCAGACCGTGACAAATGCGCCACAAATCTCATCGGCGCGGAACCTGACGCACGTTCACAGGTTGTAGCCGGGATAGCTTAGCTCTTGATATTAAGGGAACGTCATGCGCCAGATGAGGAAACATAATGCGACAATTTTTTTTCATGCTGTTGCCATTTTTGTTTTGGCAGGATGCAGCCCCGCGCCGACCGCTGAGGATCAAGGCCGTGCAGTAGGCGCAAAAATCGACAAGTCTATCGACAAGGCCGAGAAAAAAATTGACGCCGATCTTGATAAAGTCAAATCCGAGCTAAGCGGTGCCAAATCCGATATCGAACGGTGGATCGATAAGGCAGATAAAGTGGGTGATGCCGCCTCCAGTGAATTTAAGAAATAAACTGGCGTGGAAATCATCGATGTTGTCGGCGATGTGATTACCCCGTCACAGTAGGGAGATCATCATCGCCTTCAATAAGGCGCTTCAACGCGGCCCTGCCCCGCGCAATACGGCTTTTAACGGTTCCTATTGCGCAGCCCGTGATTTTGGCGGCCTCTTCATATGATACACCGTGCGCACCAACCAACATCAGTGCCTCACGCTGCTCTGCGGGTAATTTATTAAGTGCATTCGCCACATCAGCAACATGCAAACCATCTTGTTGCGAAGCCTTTTGCACAAGAACACGCTCTGCCATCTCAGGATCAAGCGATGTCATCCGTGAATTTTTGCGAACCGTCGTATAAAATTGATTGCGCAGGATCGTAAACATCCACGCACGAAAATTGGAACCGCTTACATAGCTCTCGCGGGCGGCCCAGGCGCGCATCATACAATCCTGGCAAAGATCATTCGCCATATCGGGATTGCCGCACAAACCGCGCGCGAAGGCCCGTAAAGACGGAATAAGCGCAACCATCTCATTTCTGAAAATCAGGTCTGGATTACCCTGAGACTCTTCAACGTCTAAAACTGTCGCTGCGGCGCTCATTCGGTCTGCTTCCCGCCTGCAATTTTTGCATCAATCTGCTCAATAAGTGCCAAAAACTCCTCAGGCAGCGGCTCATCGACAATCGCATCATGCATACGCTTGAGCGCAACCGAAATGGGGTCAGCAATCATATCCTGACCGGCTTCGATGATTGTTTTCTTACCCAAGGTTTTTGCCGGGCTTGAAACTGAGGAAGCTTTGTCTTTCATGGGTTTGGCCACTGCACCAGTCTCCGCTGCGGTTGAATGCGATATTTTAGAGGAGGTTTTGCGTGATTAATCGTCACTTGCAAGCGGGTTCCTTATATTCTGCATTCGCATTCATGCGCAGTAACAGTTGCCCAATATAAACTGTCGTAAGTCTAAAAAGGTTCCGTCACGGGAACCAAATTCTCTTTCAGGCTTTGTAAAAGTCGAAGGAGAGGTTGAGAAATGTCGACGATATCCGAAATCACTACAACATTGCCGTTTCTACGCAGATATGCGCGCGCTGTAACTGGATCGCAGGCATCGGGTGATGCTGCTGTGCGCGAAATTCTCCGTACCCTTCTCGAAGAGTCGCCTCAGGTCGATCAAGAGAAACTCACCAAAATCGCACTTTACCGGATTTGCACTCAATTATTGATAGCCAATGTGAATGCACCTTCGGCGGGGAACAGCCGCTCAAAAAGTATCATGCTGAGCCTGCCCTTGCGAAATCGCCAGTCGCTCCTGCTGGTTACCGTCGAGGGTTTTAGCACCGAAGAGGCGTCACAGATTCTGGAAATTAGTGCAGAGCAAGTGACATCGGATATTGCCCAAGCGCGTGCGGCGATCCAAAATTTACTTATATCAAAAGTGATGATCATTGAGGATGAACCGCTGATTGCGCTTCATCTCGAAGCGATTGTCAAAGAGATTGGCCATACCGTCTGCGGCGTAGCCCGCACACGCACTGAAGCGGTTGAAGTGGCTCAGCAAACCACCCCTGACATTGTTCTTGCCGACATTAGTTTGGCCGACGGATCAAGCGGGATCGACGCGGTCAAAGACATTTTGAGCGCGATTGATGTGCCCGTCATTTTCATCACTGCATTTCCCGAGCGTCTGCTTACCGGTGAGCGCCCCGAACCAACCTATCTTATTACCAAGCCCTTTGAGCCTGAAACCGTCACTGCGACGATCGGACAGGCCCTCCTTTTTTATAATGAACAGCAAGCGCTCATGCGAGAAATGGCCTGAATTATGACTGACCACACTCAAACTCATTCGGCACCCAACCCGCGTCAGGATTTCGATAGTCCAAAAGACGTAATCAATGAGGTTGACATGACTGCCTCTGAAAAAGTCGCTCTGCTCACTGACTGGGACTTGGATTTGGAGAACCGCTTAAAGGCTGAAGAGGAAGGGATGAGCGCGTCTGATCCCATAAGTAGCCAACGCGAAGCGAAACTTGCCGAGGAATCATCAGCGGCCAAGTCGGCACTTGCAGAAATGGTCGCCACGATTTCAGAAAATCCGGATTCATTAAATCGCGAAAAACCCTCATAATATCTTGAAAGCTGCCTCAGCGCTGGAACAAGTCGGCTGATTTTGGATTATAATTTCAAGGGCTTGTGCGCAGGGCCACCCTATTCTGCGCGCCAAACCGAGCGCGCCTCAGTTTAGCCATTGGCTGAGACGCATTTTTGAAAGAGCTTATCATGGACTATGCAAATGTTGCCCTCTCTGTTGCCCAGGACGCGCATGAATTTGAGAGTGCAGCTCGCTACAGTGATGCACAATCGCTCTCCAGCGCACCAGTCCAGCATATTGCTTTGATTGGCGGGTTTAGCCCAAGACGGTGCGGCATTGCGACGTTCACAACCGATGTCTACGCGTCGCTAAAATCAACCTTTCCATCAGCAAAATTGGATGTTTATGCAGTCGTGCCCAATAAGGCCGACGCGGGACAATATGGCGCGCCTGTACTGAGCGTTTTTGCCGAAAATGATGCCGATAGTTACAGGGACTTAGCCGCCCAGATTAATGCAAGCGGCGCTGATGTCATCTGGTTGCAGCATGAATTTGGACTGTTTGGCGGCCCTGCGGGCCGGATGATCCTAGATCTGCTTGAAGGATTGGCGGCGCCGCTGATCATCACCTTGCATACCGTGCTTCCCGATCCCGATGAGGATCAGAAAATCGTGATGGACGCACTTTTGTCAATCGCTTCAAGGGTGATGGTAATGTCCCAATCGGCGGCACAGCTATTGCGCACGGTGTACGAAGCCGACCCCGAACAAGTGGTTGTCATTCCCCACGGTGTTCCCGATCGTCCCTTTGGCCGAGGTGCGCAGTTCAAGCAAAAATTTGGCTTTACAGGCTCTAAATTGCTGATGACATTTGGCCTGATTTCACCGGGCAAAGGTCTGGAAACCGCGATTTCGGCGCTGCCTGCGATTGTCGATAAATTTCCTGACACGCTTTACTGCATCGTTGGGGCCACACATCCCAATTTGATCGCGCGTGAGGGCGAGGCTTACCGCAACGGGTTAATCGCCCTTGCTGAAAAACTTGGCGTGTCCGACAATCTGCGTTGGATAAATGCCTTTCTCGATATCGACGAACTGTTGGATATGATTGAAGCCGCTGATATTTATCTCACCCCTTATCTGGGGGCGGCACAAGCCACATCGGGCACTTTATCTTATGCATTGGCGCTCGGAAAGGCAGTGGTTTCAACGCCTTATGCGCACGCGCGCGAATTGCTTGCCGAGGGTCACGGTGTCATCATTCCGTTTAATGACAAGACCGCACTTGAGAATGAAGTGATGGCTTTGCTCGCCCAGCCCAGCGAACTTGCCGCACTCCAGCAGCGCGCCTATTTGCGCGGGCGGTCAATGATCTGGCCGTTATTTGCGGCGCATTCGATGGATCTGATGGAGAGCGTTGTAAAGCCATCTGGGTCAACAACACCCATCCATAGCGCAGGACATGCGCCGCTTGGTGACAGCGGATATCTGCGTATGTGCGATTCGGTTGGTATGCTTCAACATTCCTGTTTCAGCGTGCCTGACCGCAGCCACGGCTATTGCATTGATGATAATGCCCGCGCGCTGATGCTGATGAACCGTCTCGACAATCATAAAAAAACACAGTCGGATCATCTCGCTCTCACATTTGCATCTTTCATGCAGGACGCATGGAATCCATCAACCCAGTCATTCCGCAACTTCATGGGGTTTGGCCGCGATTGGCTTGAAGACACTGGTTCTGAAGATAGTAATGGTCGCGCGCTGTGGGCGATTGGCTCAACCGTGCGTGAGGGCCGCACGCAGCCGCTGCGCCTCTGGGCGAGACGGTTTTACAAGCAAACTTCGGTTTGTGCGCCCTCGCTCAAATCGCCGCGTGCCATCGCTTTCTCAATGCTCGGGGCGTGTCATGTCTTGGCGGTTGATCCTGAAAATCCCGTCGCGATTGATATCGTGCGGAGCGGGGCTGATATGCTTAGCAACTTGCTTTGTGTCACGCGCAGGCCCGATTGGAGCTGGTTTGAAACAATGCTCGCTTATGATAATTGCCGCCTTCCTGAAGCACTCATTCGTGCAGGTGTCGCGCTTGAACGGCAGGACTGGGTCGACTGCGGGCTTGAAACGCTCACATGGATTACCCAGAAACAGACATCAGCCAAAAGCGGGTTCAGGCCGATTGGGTCGGACAGTTTCAGCCGCGATGAATACCGCCTGTTGCCGTTTGACCAGCAACCCGTTGAAGCATGGGCGACCGTTGACGCAGCAGCAGCCGCATTTGAAGCCAGCGGCGATCCCAATTGGCTGATCCATGCCGAGCGCGCATATCGCTGGTTTTTTGGTGACAATGATCGCGGTATCGCGCTCGCAAATATCGAAACTGGAACTTGCAAGGACGGCCTGACAGCGCGCGGCGTCAATGAAAATGAAGGCGCTGAGTCAGTGCTTTCGCTTCAGCTTGCCAACTGCACCTTGCGCCGTCTCAAAGCGATAACGCATCCCCCCATGCGGTCGAATGTAACTCATGTGCGAACTGTTAACGCGTGAATGTGCCGAGCATGAGCCCGTTTATGCAGCATGAATTGCGTTTGCATTCCGATCCCTCACGCGTTGTCATCCGCCCCTTTCATCTCGCGTGGCAGGCGTCAGGGCCCGATCTCAACCGCGTTCAAAAACTTGCCCGTGATATCAGCAGCCTTGATACGCGCACTGTTCGTGCAGAATTAAGCCTTGTTCTCAATGACTTTGCTGGTCGGCACTGGCAGATTGAACAGGTTTTTGATGAGCGCTTTGATGAACTTGAGAGCCGTCTTGGTTTGGAAGGCCAAACGCTCCGCCGCGAAACCAAACGGCTGATCGGGGCGTATTTCTGTCACGAATATAGTTATGCCGCCGCCGCACTGATGAACCCAAGCGTTGTACGAAGCCCTGATCAAAGCGGGCTTCAAGACGGGAGCGTGCGGATTCTCCTTTCACTCCGGGCGGTTGGCGAAGGGCATATTTCAACAATCGCCTTTCGCGAAGGCATTGTTTCGAGCGGGCGGCAGATCAATTTGCTCCCCCAACCGCCCTTTGCAACCGCTGCCATGTTACGCAGCGGCGGTGACACCAATGATGAATCCTGCCAAATCTATCGACACCCCGAATCGACGCTATCTGGCACTGTGATCTTTCCAATTACTGAAGCGCAGCGCAACGGCCTTGAAGATCTACGACTGGTCGAATTCACTCACGAGGATGGATCGCAGGAATATATCGGCACATATACCGCCTATAGCGGGCGCGATATCGGATCTGAACTGATGCGGACAAGCGATTTTCGCGATTTCACGCTTTCGCCAATCCACGGCGGCGCTGGTCGCAACAAGGGCATGGCGCTCTTCCCGCGCAAAATTGATGGCCAATATCATATGATTGGCCGGCAGGATGGCAAGAACCTCTACTATATGAAATCCGACTCGCTCACCGATTGGGAGGGCGGCGAACTTATTCTTGAGCCGCGCTTTCCTTGGGAGCTGATCCAGATTGGCAATTGCGGTTCGCCAATTGAGCTTGATGAGGGGTGGCTACTTCTGACCCACGGCGTTGGGGCGATGCGCAAATATGCGATTGGTGCGGTTCTGCTTGACAAGGATAATCCTGCCAAGGTTTTGGGGCGGATGACAACGCCGCTGCTCTCAGCAGCCGATGAAGACCGTGAAGGCTATGTGCCCAATGTCGTGTACACGTGCGGTGCAATCCGCACAGGTGATGATATCTTCATGCCCTACGGCGTTGCCGACAGCTCAGTGTGCTTCGGCTTCTTTTCGATTGCCCACATGCTTGCGCAAATGTAGCAAAAAATAAATTTGCCCGTGACCGAAATATCGGTCACGGGCAACTTCCCCTTTTCTGCACCGCTTCTAATTAATTAGAAGCAATTTCAAGACGATTGCTTAGCCGATCAAGCCGAACGCGGATTGTCGCTTCTTCATTCGCTGTAAAGCGCCCATTACTCCGCCGGAACATTTGCTCACGACGGCCAATCGAATCGAGTTCACGCATCGCATATAGGCTTTCGTTGCGGTTCAGACGGCGCTGGTCTTGTGCCGTGCGGACATAATCTGAAAGCCATCTGCGACGTTCAGTAACGTCGGTTGGCATTCTTCCGTAAGCATTTGACGACTGATCATAATTGCCATTTGACGTCGCAATCCAGCGGCCACGGCTGTCATAATAACCCGCTGCTGTCCCTGCACGCCAGCGACCGTTGGAGTCATAATAACCCAACTGCGGTTCGGCGATCCAATTGCCGTTTGCATCACGGCGTCCTGAAGACGCCCCCTGCATCCAGCGACCATTACGATCATAACGGCCAGTTACAGCGCCTTCGACCCAGCGGCCACGGCTGTCATAATATCCCGGCGCGCTGCCAGCAATCCACTGATCATTGCGGTCATAATAACCATTGGCCGATGATGGCACCCAGTGACCATTGCGATCATAATAACCCGCTGATGTTGAGTCATTATTATTGGCGGAAACCCAACGACCATCATTGCTGTAATAGCCATTTGGCGAACCATCGCGCCATTCACCGTCACGGTCATAATATCCCGTTGCCGAGCCGCGATCTACGCCAGTTGCGTGCCAATAACCATTTTTGTCATAATA
>JAYTPB010000133.1:0-3500 GCA_043747445.1 Sphingomonadales bacterium | reverse complement strand
GCGTGTGGTTCGGTGACGAACAAGTGGGCGGGGCAATGCACCGATTGCGGCGAATGGAACACGATGGTTCAGGATGCGGGCGCGGTGGTGACGCCGTTTCGCGCCAAGCATGATTTGCAAAGCGGCGGTCGTGCGTTTGAAATGGTCGGCCTTGATACTGATGTGCCGCTGCCTGCGCGGATGCCAAGTGGGATTGCCGAATTTGATCGCGCGCTTGGTGGCGGCTTTGTTGCTGGTTCGGCAACGCTCATTGGCGGCGATCCGGGCATTGGTAAATCGACCTTGTTGCTGCAGGCCGCAGCGAAGATCGCGCAGACGGGCAGGGCGGTTGCTTATGTTTCGGGCGAAGAGGCGGCAGATCAAGTGCGGCTGCGCGCGCGGCGGCTTGGGCTTGGTAATGCGCCGGTGCAACTCGCGGCGGCAACGTCAGTGCGCGATATCCTGACGACATTAGGACAGGGCGCGCCGCCTGCGTTACTGGTTATTGATTCGATTCAAACGATGCACAGTGATTTGATCGAGGGCGCACCGGGCACCGTGAGTCAGGTGCGCGCATCGGCGCAGGAACTCATCCGTTTCGCAAAGCAAAGCGGTACGGCGGTCGTGCTCGTTGGCCATGTGACCAAGGATGGCAGCATCGCTGGCCCGCGTGTGCTTGAACATATGGTTGATACGGTGCTGAGCTTTGAGGGCGAGCGCAGCCACCAATACCGCATCCTGCGTGCGATTAAGAACCGCTTTGGCGGCACTGATGAAATTGGCGTGTTCGCAATGGAAGAGGGCGGGCTTGGTGAGGTCGCCAATCCCTCATCACTCTTCCTAACGCAGCGCGACGAATCAGTGACGGGCACGGTGGTGTTTCCAGCGCTTGAGGGCACCCGGCCCGTGCTGGTTGAGGTGCAGGCGCTTGTTGTCCGGCTCGCAAGCGGGGCAACGCCGCGCCGCGCGGTGGTTGGCTGGGATAGTGGGCGGCTCGCGATGATCCTTGCTGTACTCGAAGCGCGCTGCGGGCTTAATTTTTCGACGTGTGAGGTTTATTTGAACATTGCGGGGGGATATCGCCTATCCGATCCGGCGGCTGATTTGGCGGTGGCGGCGGCGCTGGTTTCGGCGCTTTCCGAACGGCCACTTCCGCCGACTGCGATTATTTTTGGCGAAATTGCGCTTTCGGCTGAGGTGCGCCCGGTTGCCCACGCCGGACTTCGACTCAAAGAAGCCGCAAAATTGGGGTTTGAGCGTGCGTTTGTGCCGGCGACCACCAAAGCCGACGGGCACGGCATCAAACTCTCAAGCTTTTCGCGGCTTGGCGCGCTGGTTGATCATATGCTTGGGCGCGGTTGAGGCTCGACTCAGGTTACGCGGAGCGCCTATGGGGCGATCATGACAGCGCTTGATATCATTATATTGCTTTTGGTCGGCTGGTTCGGTGTTCGCGGTCTGCAAAACGGTTTTGTCACCGAGACCTTGTCGCTCGTCGCATGGGTGGCGGCAATCGCAGCGGTCAAGCTGTTTCACGGCACCGTCGCGACTGCATTGGTTGACCGAGTTGGGACGACCGCCGGGGCTGCTGTTCTGTCCTTCGCCTTGGTTTTTGGCGGCACCTTTGTTGTCGGGCGCTATCTCGCCAACCGCTTTGGCAAGGCTTCCAAATCCTCAATGCTTGGCCCATTTGACCGTGCGCTTGGGCTTGGCTTTGGCGCGCTCAAGGGCTTGATCGCTGGTTCAATCATGTTTTTGTTCGCCTCGCTCGCTTATGATACAATTTTCGGCGGAAAGTCACAGCGACCTGACTGGATGATTGAATCGCGTACATATCCGCTGCTCAATGCAACATCGGGCGCACTCGTTGATTTTATTGGCGATCGCCGCAAAAATGGCGGTGCGCCCGCAGATGTACAATGACTCTCTACAACAACGAGATACTCAAACTCGCGACATCGACCGCCAATTTCAAGCGGTTGCCCAATGCGCAAGCCAGTGTTGAAAAACGATCGCCTGTATGTGGCAGCCGCGTGACCGTTGATGTCAGGTTAGATCCGCTTGGACATATCGACGCGCTTGGGCTTGAAGTGCGCGCCTGTGCGCTTGGCCAAGCCTCAGCAGCGCTGATGGCTGCAAATGCATTCGGGCGCAACGCTGATGAACTTGATAGCGCGCGCGATGCGCTGGCGGCATTCCTTGCAGAGGCTAGCACTGATCCCGGCATCTGGCCCGGCCTTCAAATTTTTGCGCCTGCTGTCCCGCACCGTGCGCGCCATGCGTCAATTTTGCTCGCCTTTGATGCGGTTGCTGAGGCCGCGCGCGAAGCGGCGCACTGATGGCGGGGCCAAGCCCAGAAACAGTGACCATGCTCCGTGAGGGTGTGGTCTTGCTTGGCGCGGGCCTCGGCTTTGTCATGCTGTTCCGCAAGCTTGGGCTCGGTGCTGTACTGGGTTATTTAGTGGCGGGGGCATTTATCGGCCCATCAGGAATCGGGCTTGTCGCAGGCGGCGCATCAAAGCTGGCGATTGCTGAAATCGGCATAGCGCTGTTGCTGTTTTTGGTCGGGCTTGAGCTTAGCCCGGCACGATTGTGGCGTTTGAAACGTGATATCTTCGGACTCGGCCTCGTGCAGGTTGCGCTGTGTGGCATCGCGCTTGCGGTCATGATTTATCTGGTGACGGGCTTTACAGTGGGGGCCGCAATTGCGCTTGGCTTGCCGCTTGCGCTGTCATCGACGGCGCAGGTTTTGCCAAGTCTTAAATCATCAGGGCGGATGAATACGCCCTTTGGCGAACGCGCATTCTCGGTGTTGCTCTTTCAAGATTTGGCGATTGTCCCGCTGATCACGATTATTGCCGCACTTTCGCGCGCGCCTGCTGATCCATCAGCGCCGCCGGGATGGTTGCTTGCAGTTTATACTTTGGTCGCGATTTTTGGGCTGGTAATGGCCGGTCGCTTCATTATTCAGCCGCTCCTTCGCCTGACGGGTCGTCTTGGTGAACGAGAATTATTTGTCGTGGTCGGGCTGTTTACGGTGTTTGCAAGCGCGGCAGTAATGGAGTCGCTGCATCTGTCGACGGCGCTTGGCGCGTTTGTCGCGGGTGTGATGCTCGCCGACTCGCCCTACCGTCATGAAATTGAGGCCGATGTTGAGCCGTTCCGCTCGATTCTGTTGGGGCTGTTTTTCATGGCGGTCGGGATGGTGCTTGATGTTGGCGCGGTGCTTGCTAATCCGCTGTTTGTAATTGGTATGGCGGCGGCGCTGGTTGCGATCAAAACCGGAGTGATTTTTGGGTTGGCGCGCCTATTCGGAATGGCAACACGGCCAGCCTTCGGGCTTGGTCTGTTATTGAGCCAAGGCGGCGAATTTGGTTTTGTTTTATTCGCGCAAGCCCAGGGTGCACTATTGATCGAACCGCAAGCTGCAAGTCTTTTTGGCGCAATTGTGACGCTGTCGATGGCGACGACGCCGTTTCTGCTGATGATCGCAAGACGCTTTGAATATGCCAAGGATCAGG
>JAYTPB010000132.1:0-17242 GCA_043747445.1 Sphingomonadales bacterium | reverse complement strand
AAGACGTATTTGAACAAGCGTCGAAGAGCTTGGGATAAGCGGAATGAGTGGAGGTTATTGCAACCGTGGCAGGAGCTTGCCGAGATAGGCAAGTCGTCCGGTTGGTTTTGTCGGTTCGAATGTGAGGACTGAAGCATATTCTAGTCTCGGCGGCTTAGCAGCGGCATAGTGCGTTGGCGGCGAGTGTGCGTCGGACGGATAAATAAACCCATGCACTGGCCAGTGCGTCGTACCCAAATCTGCAAGCGGGGCATACCAGACGCGAACCTGGCTCCAGTCGCCCGCTTCTGAAACGTCAATCATGCGGACGTCGCGTTCGACTTGCCCACGCCGGCCATTGATGAGCGACCAATTGGCATGGGTGACAAGGATATTGCGATCATCAATGATTTTGCTCACCGCAGCCACATGGCCAAGCGTCATCGCGCCGTGGGGTTTGAAGGCGAGAACCGCGCCCTTCTTCGGCGTGTTGCCACGCGCGTAGCGGCCATCAGCCTGCCCCCACCATGTATGGGCATCGCCGTAAATCGCAATGCCAGACTGCGCCCGTGCGATCGGCACGCATTCAACATGGGCAGGGATTGTTTCATCCATGGTCGTCGAAAGCGACAAAGCAACAGTGAACAAGAGCAACGCGCGTCCTCCCCAATCGGAAGACGCCCTTATGGCAGAACATGGCTACTAAAGGATTAAGCAGCAACCGTAACAAGTTTGCGACGACGGCGACGGATCGCAGCGCCGCCAATGCCGAACCCAATCACAAGCTGCGCCCAGGTTGCGGGCTCAGGAATGGCCGCAAACCCAAGCGCGCGCGCTTCAGCAGCATCGAGCGCAAAACTGTAGATGTTGGTTGGGATTGAGGACTGGCCCGCACCGCACAGTGCCCCAAGCGTAATCTGGCTGGTTACGCCGCCTGCGCCAGAGGTGCAGACATCAAGCTGTGTACCAGTCCCCGTCTGCGTCACTGAAAAATCATTATCGGTAATCAGGATAAGCGACACCCCATCGTTTGCGAGACGCGGGCCAAATGCCAAGCCTTCAAGCTTTTCAGGGAGTGTGATGCCTGCCGCGAGCAGCTTTGCACGGATATCAAGGAACGGCGTTTTGGTTGCTGCGCGGATGCCGGTTGGCAGGGTACTGGTGCCTGCAAGGCTGATATTCGCTACGTCGGTTGCGTTTGCCAGATCGATGACAAAGGCTGATTTGAGGCCAACCGCATTGGCAAGCGTTGGATCATCAACCCCGAGCCCGCGATTGTCGCGCTCGATAACGACAAAGCGGCCATCGGCAAGCGCATGAATTGAGGATACCCCGATTGAGCGGCCTTGGTTGGTTGCCGAGAAGGTCTGACCCGCTGGCAGGTTCGCATTGATTGAGGCAATTGATTCTAGCTCATAGACATATTGCGCGCCGGGCAGGCCAGTGGCGACATCATAAGACACGATGCGCAAGTTGCGGCTGCGGCGACCATCATTCTGTGCGCCTTCATTGACCAGCGGATCTTGCAGGATTGCAAAAGCAGTTTTGCCATCGGGCGACAGCGTCAGCCCTTCAAATCCGCGATTGTCCTGACGGCCACCCACGATCGTTGGCCGACCGCTTGTAAAATCAAGCGCACCCGTCGCGGTGCGTGGCAACAGGTTGGAAGGCGGGGCAAAGCGGCGGAGTTCGCGACCAGCGGCATTAAATTCTATCACTGACGGGCCGTACTCGTCCGAAACGAGATAATTGCCGTTGCTCAGCCGCACCAACCCTTCGGGATCAAGCGAATTGCCAAGCATGGCGGCATTGCCGTTGGCAAGCAAAGGGTTAAGGCCTGTGAAGTTCGCGCCCGAAGGGGTCTGAAGCAGGGTTGTGCCAGTTAGACGAAAATTGCTGATTGCGCCTGTGGTGCGATCAATACCGAGCCGGAAAGACTGGATGCGCGGCGCGAAATCGATCAGCCCGCCACCGGGGCCGCGATCCGAAATCGCAAAAAATTGGTTGGTGCGCTGATCAAAAACAAGATCAGAGCCAAAACCAAGACGATTAAGATTGGGGCCACTGCCAATCCGCGAAAGATCGGTTGCTGATCCACTGATCTGAATTGCGTTGACGAAGGTAACAGCGCTTGCTGGCGTCGCGGCGGCAAAGCCGACCGTTGTTAACAAAATAGCGATCATTGCGCGCATGTCGAATCCCCTTAAAGTGCGGTTAATCAAATATCTCCTGCTGCGCGACGGTGACGTGTTGATTGCGATTTGATGACAGTCGCGTGACAGGTGGCCCTATCGACTCTTCGCTTGGTTTTGGTAGGAGGTGGTATGACCAGCAGCCAAAGCCTCCTCACCTCTGATTTTGCCTATCTTGCCGATATTGTCGCGGCGCACGCGCGCGAACGCCCCGATGCGATTGCCGTCGCCGATGAGGATCAGGCGATCAGTTGGGCCGAACTTGACAGCATGGTCAACCGGATTGCCGCGCGGCTCCAGCGTGAGGGCGTCGGGGTTGGCGGCAGCACTGCGATTGTTGGGCTGAACAGTGTTGAGCAAGTTGCGGTTTTTATCGCGACGCTGAGAGTTGGCGCGATTGCAGGCCTGCTCACCAATTCGGCGACGGGTGAGGCTATGGCCGCAATGCTGCGTGATACCGGAGCCGCGCACTTATTCCTTGATCGCGGTGCGGCAGAGGCGCTTGAGGGGCAAGACTGCGGTAATGTGATCCGCATTGCGATGGATGGGAGTGACGTCGGTGCGCCGCTTAGCGAGTGGATGGACGGCGAAGGCACTGTGCCGATCCCTGCTGCGCTTGAGCCCAAAAACGGCTTCAACATCATCTATTCGTCAGGCACGACCGGAATGCCCAAAGGCATCGTCCACAGCCATGCGATGCGCTGGCAACATATTCACCGGGGGCTACCGGCTTACGGCCCTCAAGCGGTGACGATCCTGTCTACCCCGCTTTATTCAAACACAACGATGGCCTGTTTCCTTCCCACGCTTGCCTCGGGCGGAACCACAGTTTTTATGAAGAAGTTTGACGCGCGGCGCTTTCTTGAATTGGCACAGCGTGAGCGTGCGACCAACACTATGCTTGTGCCTGTGCAGTATCGCCGGATCATGGCCCTGCCCGACTTTGACCAGTTTGACCTGTCATCCTTCGTGATGAAATATTGCACGAGCGCGCCCTTTTCGGCTGAACTTAAAGGTGATGTCGTCAAACGCTGGCCCGGCGGTCTCGTTGAGATTTACGGGCTAACCGAAGGTGGCGGCGTGTGCCTGCTAGAGGCGCATAAATATACCGACAAGCATCACACCGTCGGCCAACCGTCGCCGGGTCATGACATGCGTGTGATTGATGAGGACGGCAACGAACTCCCGCGCGGTTCAGTTGGTGAAATTGTCGGGCGCAGCCCAGCGATGATGACGGGTTACAACAATCGTCCTGATGCCACCAAAGCGATGCATTGGCATGACGCGCAGGGGAACCTGTTCTACCGTCACGGCGACATTGGCCGCTTTGATGAAGACGGCTTCCTGATCCTGATGGACCGCGCCAAGGATATGATCATTTCGGGCGGATTTAATATCTATCCAAGCGATCTCGAAAGCGTCCTTGCCCAGCATCCCGGCGTTGTTGAATGCGCGGTGGTCGGCGCGCCGAGCGAAGAATGGGGCGAAACCCCGGTTGGCTTTGTCGTCCTGCGTGACGGGGCCGATATCGCGGCGGTGCTCGCTGAAACCAATGCAAAGCTCGGCAAGACGCAGCGGATCAATCGGCTGGTTGCAGCCACCGAACTGCCGCGCAGCGTGATTGGCAAAATCCTCAAACGAGAGCTGCGTGACCGGTTATAGTGCCGGCCACAATAAATCAGAAAATTAAGATTTCAGCGTTATGTCTCGCTCAACTGGGTTTTCTTCCAGAAATGGGGCGCAACAAAAATGGGCGAACAGGATACGGGGCGGGTGGCAATGTGGCGTTCATGGGTAAAAACACCCGACGCTGATCATGATTGGTTTGCTGCGAAACAGATTAAAGATTTCCACCGACTGTCAGTTGCAACTGGGGTGGGGAATTTCGTTGTCGCCTGCCTTATGCTCACAATTGCGGCCCTCACCGGGATCGATTGGATGCAAGCGATGGCGGTATTTGCGGTCATGGCCTTGACGGGGCAGCGAGCCATAAAATCGCACTTTTCAAAGCAAAGCAATTCTTCTCCTCGCGACCTTGATGCAGAAATTAAATGGATTGAAAACCATGCGTTAATTGCAGGGGTCACGTTTGCAATCGCAGCAGCATTGACAATCATCCTTCCCGCGCAGAACCGGCCTGGTTTTGCAGCACTGAGCATTATTGCGGTGATGTTCGTTGGCAGTTGGAGCATCGACATGGTGCCGCGCGCGGCCATTAAATTTATTGGTGGGTTAACGGCCGTTTGCGCAATTGGCTTCATCTTTCTCGGAACGGCGGTGGCGTATGCGACGCTTGGAATTTTGTTGCTTTACGCGCTGGGGTTTATCGCACACGTTCGAATTTCTTTTAACAGTTACGCCCTGCGCCTTATGCGCGCCAAAGCTGTGGGTGAGGCATCGGAAACGGTGCAACTGCTGCTCAACGATTATGAAGAACATGGTGCCGACTGGCTTTGGGAAATATCAGCGAGTGGCCGGATCATCAATCCGTCGGCGCGATTTGCGCAGATTTCGGCACGTGACGCGAATATGCTCTGGAACACCGCTTTAGTTGATCTCTTCGATGGCGGACATGATCGTGCAATTCTGGAACGATTGATTGAAAAAGGTCAATCCTTCCGTGATGTTGTCGTCAATCTCACTATCGATAATGAAGAGCATTGGTGGTCACTATCAGGGCGTCCTGTCGTTGCGGATGACGGCGCGGTAATGGGAATGCGCGGTGTCGCAACCGATGTGAGTGCGGCCAAACGTGCCGAGGCCAAAGTGGCCTATATGGCGCATTATGACGGGCTTACCGATTTGCCCAACCGGGCGCTGTTCAATGAAACACTTGCCCGCGCCCTTAGCCGCCGTCCCGATGAAACGTTGTTTGCTATTCTCTATTTGGATCTTGATCAGTTCAAAATGATCAATGATACGCTGGGCCATGGCGTCGGCGATGAGGTTCTCAAAGTCACTGCAAAGCGGCTTGAGTCGAGCCTCGGTCTCCATGATATGGTGGCCCGGCTAGGCGGAGATGAGTTTGCCATACTTCTGTCTGACATTACCACCAAAGAGCAGGCCCAGAAAACTGCTGACGATATCATTGTGCTTATGAACCAGACAATGTTGCTCGAAAATCATGAGGTAAACTGCGGCGTCAGCATCGGCATCGCCTTTGCGCCTGATGACGGATTGACCGCATCTGAACTCATCAAAAACGCCGATCTCGCGTTATATAGTGCGAAAGAAAATGGCCGTCGCCGCCTTGCGATTTTTGAAATTGGGATGCACGAAGCGATGCAGGCCAAGCGCCTGATCGAAATGGATCTGCGCGCGGCGCTTGGTCGCGACCAGCTTGAGCTTTACTATCAACCGCTGCTCAATATCGAGAGTGGTGAGATCACGAGCTATGAAGCGCTGCTCCGCTGGAATCACCCCGAACAGGGGATGATCATGCCAATGGTGTTCATCCCGATTGCCGAGGAAACGGGCCATATCATCCAACTTGGCGAATGGGTGATCCGCAGCGCCTTGATGGAAGTGGCGCGCTGGCCGCAGCATTTGTGTGTTTCGGTAAACCTCTCTCCTGCTCAAATGCGCAGCCCCAATCTGGTGCCGACAGTGATAAACGCGCTCGCTGCGAGCGGCGTTTCAGCCAGTCGGCTTGAACTTGAAATTACTGAAACCGTGCTGATGCATGATACGCAGGCCAATCTTGCGGTGCTGCACCAACTCCGCGCGTTAGGCATTCGGATTGCGCTTGACGATTTTGGCACGGGATATTCGTCACTCAACTATCTGCGTAGCTTTCCGTTCGATAAGATTAAGATTGATCGCTGCTTTGTTGATGAAGTTGATAGCCGGGACGACAACCGGGCAATTGTGCGCGCCGTGACTGGCCTTGCGACAACGCTTGGCATGGTAACAACGGCTGAAGGCGTTGAACGCGCTGATCAACTTGAGGAGCTTCGCCGCGAAGGCTGTACCGAAGTGCAGGGTTATTATTTCAGCCGACCAGTTCCGGTAGGCCAGATCAAGGATCGCAACATTGAGGCGGTCAAATTCGAGGCAAAGGTTGTGGTGCCGCTAATACAGCCGGCCGTGCCGGATGATGCACCCCAAAAGCAGCGTCGTTCAGCATAGCGCTATCACTTGACGTAAACGTAAACTTGTCGCAAATGATAGTGGATCGAGACAAGGAGCCTGAAATGTCGAATGAAGTCCTGACCGAAGTGCGTGGTGGCATTCTCATCATCACGCTCAACCGTCCCGAAGCGAAGAACGCCGCGAATAAAGCGCTTTCAGAAGGCGTCGCGGCAGCGCTCGACAGGCTTGACGGTGAGGATGATCTGCGTGTTGGAATTATCACCGGCGCTGGTGGCACTTTCTGTTCGGGGATGGATCTCAAAGGCTTTCTGATGGGCGAACTGCCCTTTGTCGCTGGACGCGGCTTTGCTGGACTGACTGAAGCGCCGCCTAAGAAGCCGCTGATTGCAGCGGTTAACGGCTACGCGCTGGCGGGTGGTTTTGAAATCATGCTCGCCTGCGATCTGGTGGTGGCGAATACGGACGCGAAATTCGGGATTCCTGAGGCGAAGCGCGGGCTTGCAGCGGCTGCTGGTGGATTGGTGCGTTTGCCGCGTCAAATACCACCGCGCCTTGCGATGGAACTTGCGCTGACGGGCGATTTCATTACGGCGGCGCGCGCCTATGAAATGGGGCTAATCAACCGGGTAACCGAGGGTGACGCGCTTGAGGGTGCGCTTGAACTTGCCGCTCGCATTACCGCTAATGGCCCGCTTGCGGTCGCGCGTTCAAAGCAAGTGATTGTCGAATCGCGTGAATGGAGTGAGGCGGAAATGTGGCAGAAGCAGAGCGAAACGCTCGGCAATTTGTTCATGACAGAGGATGCGCGCGAAGGGGCGGCTGCTTTTGCGCAAAAGCGTAAACCTGAATGGAAGGGAAAGTAGCTCAGCTACCTTGGGCAGCGAGTTCAATCACGTCGGTGGGGAGGAGCAGCGCAGTCCGCACTTCGGCTCGTTCGGTGCCCGTAGCGCCCGGATAAATGAAACCGTAAGCGGGATAGCTTGAGGTTCCAAGATCACCGTTGCCTGCATACCAAATCCGCACACGACTCCAATCGCCCTTGTCCGAAACATCAATCGCGCGAACATCACGCTCAATCCCGCCACGCCGTGACCAATTGGCATGAGTCAAAAGGATTTCACGATCGCCCACCACTTTGCTCACCATCGCAACATGGCCAAGCCGCATTTTTCCTGAACCCGGCATAGCAAGCACTGCGCCTTCGCGCGGGGTATTGCCGCGCTCATAGCGACCCTCGGCCTGATACCACCAGGTTTTGGCATTACCACGAATTTCAACGCCAGACACTTGCCGCGCAAATGGCACACATTGGAGAACCGAACGCGCCTCACCGATGGCCGGGAAAAAAAGCAACAAGGCCAGTATGGCGGCGCTAAGCTGCGAAATGATGCGGTTCATGTGAGGACTTCCAACCCAAATTTGCTTTTGTCGAAAGTTGCCCTGCCTGTGACTTCGCGCACAGCCAAGCGATGATCGATAAGCCGAACCCGCTTTGGGATGAGTTGCATGGAACTATTATCGGGCTGACGCGTTTACCCATTACCCAAATGCGATCTCCTCCCAAGACGCACCCCTTTACGCCCGGCGCTTCCTGTCAAAAGGAACCGTCGGGCGCTTTTTTGGGTTATGCTTTGGCTTTCAGGCTCTGCGCGACCTTCACCCCGTGGCGCTCTAGCGCTTCGGTGATCTTGCCAGTGCCTTCAAGATCACCCCAGAACATCGGTCCGCCGCGATAAACGGGCCAGCCGTAGCCATAAATCCAGACAACATCGATATCCGATGCGCGTTGCGCCTTGCCCTCTTCAAGGATCAGATAGCCCTCGTTGACCATTGGATAGAGTGTGCGCTCGATAATCTCTTGGGTTGTAATATCGCGCTTGGGCAGGTTTGAGGTGGAACGAAACTCTTCGATAATCGCGAGCACCTCGGCGCTTTCACTGCCCACACGCTTGGCATCATAATCGTAAAAGCCTTTGCCGTTCTTTTGGCCCCAGCGCCCCGCCGCGCACAGCGCATCGCGGATGCTTTCGATTCTGGCAGGATCACGGTGCCAGCCGATATCCAGCCCGGCGAGATCACTCATTTGGAACGGCCCCATCGGCATCCCGAAATCAGTATGCACCTTGTCAATCTGGGCTGGGGTTGCTCCTTCAAGGAGGAGCTGCATCGCAGGCTGTTGACGCTGGCTCAGCATCCGGTTGCCGATAAAGCCGTGGCATACGCCCGCGACCACCGCGACCTTGCCGATCTTTTTGCCAATCGCCATAGCCGTCGCCAGCACATCATCAGCGGTCTTTTCACCGCGCACGACCTCAAGCAGTTTCATGACATTGGCGGGTGAGAAAAAGTGCATCCCCACAACGTCCTGCGGACGCGCGGTCGAGGCCGCGATTTCATCAACATTAAGGTATGACGTGTTTGAGGCAAGGATTGCGCCTGCCTTGCAAATGGTGTCGAGCTTGCCGAACACCTCTTTCTTAACGTCCATGCTCTCATAAATTGCTTCGATCACCAGATCACAATCGGCAAGATCGTCAAGGCTGAGCGAGGGCGTGAGGATGCCCATCATGCCCTCAACCTGTTCGGTGGTGAAACGGCCTTTAGCAGCACTTGCCTCATAATTTTTGCGGATCACGCCGACCCCGCGATCAAGGTTTTCTTGCACCATTTCAACGATGGTGACTGGGATTCCCTTAGCCAAGAAGTTCATCGTGATCCCGCCGCCCATCGTGCCAGCACCAATCACGCCGACCTTCTTGACATCGCGCAGCGGCGTATCTTTGGGGAGGCCGTCAATCTTGGCGGCTTGGCGTTCGGCAAAGAACATGTGGCGCTGGGCGGCAGACTGGCTGCCCATCATCAGTTTCATGAACTCAGTGCGTTCAAACGCCATGCCTTCATCAAAGGGCAGGCGGGTGGCGGCTTCAACGCAGGCAAGATTGGCATAGGGTGCTTCAAAGCCCCGCCATTTTTTGGCGTTAGTGGTTTTAAGCTGCTCAATCACCGCGACATCACCTTTGACGGGCAAATCGCGCGTGGCGCGCGGCCCCTTGGCAATGCACTCACGCGCAAAGGCGAGCGCATCCTCGGCAAGCGTTGTTTCACCTGCGAGCGCATCAACCAAGCCCATTTCCTTGGCCTTAGCAGCAGGCACTGGGTCGCCGCTTGAACACATCGCCGCCGCCGCCTCAACGCCGACAAGACGCGGCAGCCGCTGGGTGCCACCAGCACCGGGGAGAAGACCAAGCTTCACCTCGGGCACACCGAGTTTCGCTGAAGGGACGGCAATCCGGTAATGGCAGCATAATGCCGTTTCAAGACCGCCGCCAAGCGCTGTGCCGTGGATCGCCGCGATGATCGGTTTCGAAGCGGTTTCCATTGCATCGAGCGTCGCGCCAAGCGCAGGCTCTTTGGGCGCCTGACTAAATTCAGTGATGTCAGCACCCGCAATAAAGGTCGTCCCTTCGCAGCGGATGATGGCGGCCTTGATCGCGGGGTCACTTAGCGCTTCTTCAACGCCGTCTTTCAATCCCTGCCGCACATGCCAGCTCAGCGCATTAACCGGCGGATTGTTGACAAGGATGACAAGGATTTCGCCTTCGCGGTGGGTTGTGACTGATTGCATGATATTTCTCCGTAGGGGTCAGGCGGCGAGTGCCGCGTAAAGCATTGTCTTGATTTCGCGCCGGATTGGGTAGCTGCTTGAAGGCATGAGCTGTGTCATGAAAATCATGATAATGTCTTCAACCGGGTCAATGAAAAAGGCGGTGGAATACATCCCGCCCCAGAAATATTCGCCGCGTGAACAGGGCACCATCGTTGCCGCTGGATCAACGATTGAGGCAAAGCCGAGGCCAAAGCCAACACCCGCCATTTCGGCCTCGCTAAACAAGGATTTGGAGAGTTCAGTCAAATCCTTACCGCCGGGCAAGTGATTTGCGGTCATCAGCTCAAGTGTCTTTGGGCTGATAATCTGGACACCATCAAGCGCGCCGCCATTCAACAGCATCCGGCAAAAACGGTGATAGTCGGCAAGCGTCGATGCCAGCCCGCCCCCGCCTGATTGAAATTTATGCGACCGCGCCCAAGCGCTTTCGGCTCCGGCTTTGTCGGCGAGTTTCATCTTCTCAGTCGGGTGCCACGCATAGGCCGCGGGAATACGGCTTGCCTTATCAGCCGTAACGGTAAAGCCCGTGTCATTCATGCCAAGCGGCGTGAAAATATGCTGTTGGAAATAGTCGCCAAGCGATATCCCCGAAACGCGTGAAACAATGATGCCGATCAGATCGGTTGATACCGAATAATTCCAGCACGTGCCGGGATCAAATTCGAGTGGAATTTTGGCAAGCTTGGCGACAAATTCATCATTGTCATGCTTGGCCCAGCCGTCGAGTTCCTGCGCGCGGTAGGCCGCGTCAACATTGGTGCGCTCTTGAAAACCATAGGTGAAGCCAGCGGTGTGGCGCATCAAATCAATCACGCGCGGCGCGGTGATCGGCGGACGTGACATCATCGGCGTATTGCCGCCGCCAGCAACAAACACGCCGAGATCCTTAAATTCAGGAATATATTTGGCGATGGGTTCGGACAGCGCAATTTTACCTTGTTCAACCAACTGCATCAGCGCGATGCTCGTGACTGGCTTGGTCATCGACATGATGCGGAAGATTGCATCCTCGGCAACACCCGATGTCCACAGATGCGCAATTTCATCGCCGCGCCCGATCAACAGCGCCCCGAAGGGCAGCTTCCCAGTATCAAGATATTTGTCCTGAATATGCCCGCCAATCCGCGCAAGGCGGTCAGGTAGGAAACCAAGTTCAGAAGGGTTCGGATGCGTCATTGGCGTGGAATTCCTGCGGCGATGGCTTCGGCTTTGGCAAAAAGGGCGGGGTCAATGGTTAGGCCACTTGCAGCAGCATTTTCGCTTACTTGCTCAGGCCGTGTCGCGCCGATGATGGCGCTGGCGATGTTTGGCTCACGCAGCACCCAGGCAAGCGCGAATTGAGCGACGCTGCATCCTGCCTCGGCTGCGAGTTTGCCAATCTGATCGACGGCACTGATAACGCCGTTCTGCATGAAGCGTGAAATCCACTGGCCTTGGCTTTCGCTTGCCGCGCGGCTATCCGCAGGCGGCTTTGCACCAAGCTTATATTTGCCCGTCAGCATCCCTTGTGCAAGGGGTGACCAGACGATTTGGGAGATGCCGTTCGCGGCAGAAAGCGGGATGACTTCCTTTTCAGGACGCCGCCACAGCAGCGAATATTGCGGCTGGCTTGAAACGAACTTGACTGTGTTTGGCACGGCGAGCGCGTCACGGATATTCTGCGGAGACCATTCGGAAAAGCCGATCGCGCGCACTTTGCCTGCGCGGACGATTTCAGACAGCGCCTCCATCGTTTCAGCGATGGGCGTGTCATCATCATAGCGGTGGCATTGATACAGATCGATATAATCAGTCTGAAGCCGCGTGAGCGAAGCATCGACTTGCTTATGCACCTGCGCGCGTGACAGGCCTTTGTCAGTCGCGGTCATCGGGAAAAAGAGCTTGGTCGCCATTACGTAAGAATCGCGCGGGCGGCCTTTGAGCGCTTCGCCAAGGAAGGTTTCGGCTGCCCCCGTGCCGTAGATATTGGCGGTGTCAATGAAGTTGATTCCAACCTCAAACGCAGCGTCAAGGCAGGCGCGGGCTTTGTCTGCCTCAACGCCAACGCCGTAAGTTAGCCAAGAGCCAAGCGAGATTTCGGAGACCTGAATTCCGCTATCACCAAGTGCGCGCATTTTCATGATGTTATACCGCCGTTTGCCCAGTGAGCTGACGCGTCACCGGATGGGATGAAGAAAGCCCGCCATCTACCGCGATGGCTTGCCCGTTGACATAGCTCGCCATATCCGAGGCGAGGAACAGCGCGACGTTGGCCAACTCGCTTGGCTGCGCGGCACGGCGCAGCGGATTGAGCCGCCCGACCTTGTGCATCACGTCTTTGGATTTGGCATAATCAAAGGTCGGCTTGGTCATGCCCGTTTCAGTCAGGCCGGGGCAGATTGCATTGCAGCGCACACCCGTTTCACTGAGTTGCTGCGCGGTCACCTTCGCCAGATTGATCACGCCTGCTTTGGAGGCTGAATAGGCCGGGCCACCTGCGCCTGAGCGAATGCCCGCGACACTTGCGGTCATAATGATTGAGCCGCCGCGCTGTTTGCCTTCTTGGCTAGCGTCCGCCATCGCCTTGCCAGCATGTTTGGCCATCAGCCACGGCCCGATCAGGTTTACGCGCAGTATCTCCGCCCATTCTTCAGGGGTAAGATCAAAAATACCGGCCATGCCGCCGGAGATGCCAGCATTGGCAAAGGCAACATCAAGTTGGCCGTGGGTTGAAAGCGCGAGCGCGACGATCTTTTGCACATCGGCCTCAAGTCCAGCATCAATCTGGATCGCGGTTGCACCGTCGCCTACCATTTTCGCGGTTTCGTGGACGGCGTCAGTTTTATCGCCGAGAATGACCTTCGCACCTTCGGCTGCAAAGAGGATTGCCGACGCGCGGCCAATACCTGATCCTGCGCCCGTAATAATTGCGACTTTTCCGTCAAGCTGTCCCATCAACCGACACTCCCGCTGATTGTTACGCCGCCATCAATAACAAGCGTATGCCCCGTGGTGAATGCGCCTGCGCGTGATGACAGGAACACTGCCGCCCCAGCAATTTCATGCGGTTCTCCAATGCGCTTGAGCGATGCGCCTTGGGTTGATCGGCGCAGATTTTCGGGATTATCCCAAAGCGCTTTGGCGAAATCAGTTTTTATAAGTCCTGGTGCAATGCAATTTACGCGAACGCCAGCGGGGCCGTATTCATCGGCAAGGTTACGCGCAAGCTGCATGTCGGCAGCTTTCGAAATGCAATACGCACCGATAGCGGTCGAGCCCTTGAGGCCGCCAATTGACGAAATGATCGTGATTGATCCTTCGCCGCGCGCGATCATTTCGGGCACCACCATGCTGATCAACCAATTATTGGCGATGATATTATTGGTCAGAATTTTATTGAAGGCTTCGTCAGTGATGTCCGCCATCGGGCCGTAATAAGGGTTTGATGCGGCATTGCAGATGAGCGTATCGATCTTGCCAAATTGCCGCCGGGTTTCATCGACGAGGTTTTGAAGGCTTTCCTTTGACGAGATATTGGCAGGGATAGTGATCGCGGTGCCAGCGCCGTATTTGGCATTGATCGCGTCGGTTACCAGATCGCAGGCATCGGCCTTGCGGCTCGATATGACAACCTTGGCCCCGTGTTCGGCCATTTCCTCGGCAATCGCCTTGCCAATGCCGCGTGACGAACCCGTAATGACGACGACCTTCCCGGTCATATCGAATAGTGACATTCTATCTCCCTCTCCCCTTCAGGGGAGAGGGCCGGGGAGAGGGGGAGTCCACTCATCCGGCCCATTGTTGCTTCATGGGACGGACTGCCCCTCTCCCTAACCCTCTCCCCTAAAGGGAGAGGGGACTTAAACTGCCCCAGCTTTCAACGCAAAACCCCACGCCGCCTCTGCCAGCGGGCGGACGCGCTCGGACATATCGCGCGCGTGCGGCGACGTTGCGGTGCCGTCGATAACGCGTTTTTTAATACCCTGAATAATCCCGGCCAAGCGGAAGAAATTATAGGCGAAATACCAGTTGATATCGGGGATGCCCGCGCGCCCGGTTGCGGCGCAGTAACGCGTCACCATTTCGTCAAGCTCAGGAATGCCAAGTGCGGCGCGATCCAAATCCATCACGCCCGAACGCCCGCCATTTTCTGTCACCCACGCCATTGCGACATAAGTGAAATCAGCCAGCGGATCACCGAGCGTGCCAAGCTCCCAATCGAGCACCGCGATCACTTTTGGTTCGCTCGCGGCGAAGATCATATTATCGATCCGGTAATCGCCGTGGACGATGCTCGTCCGCGTTTGATTAGGCAGCGTCTTGGGCAGCCAGTCAATCAGCCGCTCCATTTCGGACATCGTCTCGGTTTGGGACGCGCGGTACTGCTTTGTCCAGCGGTCAACCTGCCGTCCGAAATAATTGCCCGGCTTGCCGTAGTCAGACAGGCCAGCCGCTTCAACGTCAATTGCGTGAAGTGCCGCGAGGGTATCAATCATCGCTTCGTAAGTCGCGCGGCGCTCAGTCGGATTTGATCCGGGCATTGATCCGTCCCAGATCGTCCGCCCCTCAACCATCGCCATGATGTAAAACCAACTGCCAATCACACTGACATCGGTGCAGAGTCCATATGGCTTGGCGACGGGAAAGCCCGTTGGATGTAGTCCGGCAATCACCTTATATTCGCGGTCAACCGCGTGCGCGGAGGGGAGCAACGGCCCGAACGGCTTGCGGCGCAGCACATAAGACTGGTTCTTGGCATTGATCCGGTACGTTGGATTTGATTGCCCGCCAGCAAATTTCAAGACCTCAACCGGGCCTTCAAAGCCAGCGACATTGGCACTCATCCATTCAGCGAGTTTTGCCTCATCAATTTTGTCAGCGCCTTCAGGTGCAACAGTCCCGCTAAAGGCAGTTTGCGCATCAAGCGTCATTGATCGAACACAATCACCGACCGAGCGGCATCGCCCTTCTTCATCTGCTCAAAACCTTCATTGATGGCGGTGAGCGGAATGCGCTCGGCCACAATCGTATCGAGATCAAGCAGCCCACGCATGTAGAAATCAACAAGGCGCGGAATATCGACGGGGAAGCGGTTGCCGCCCATCAGCGCGCCCTGAAGCTTCTTGCCGCCAAGCATATCAAACGCGCCGAGGCTGACGCGCTCCCCCGGTGGCATCATGCCAAGGATGGTCGCAGTGCCGCCGCGCTTGAGAATGCTCACTGCAAGGCTTGCCGAGGCGGGGCGGCCGACGGCTTCAATCGCATGATCAACGCCGCCTTTGGTCATTTCAATAATCGCGGCGGCAGCGCCTTCGGCCATCGGGTCAATCACGTCAGTTGCGCCGAGCTTGATCGCAAGGTCACGCTTTTCAGCAATTGGATCGCAGGCGATGATCCGGCCAGCGCCTGCAATCTTGGCTGCGTTGATTGTCGCGAGGCCAACCCCGCCGCAGCCGACGACGGCGACCGTTTCACCCGGCGTTACTTTGCACGCGTTGAAGATTGTGCCTGCGCCCGTCGTTACCGCGCAGCCGATCACGGCGGCCCGGTCAAGCGGCATATCGGGGTTGATTGCGACACATGCGTTTTCGTGGATCAGCATTTGTTCGGCATAGGCCGAGAGGTTGAGCATCTGATTGACCGTGCTGCCGTCAGGCCGGGTAATACGCGGCGCATCACCTGCGTGCCGCCGGGTGTTGCCACTCGTGCACAACGATAATCTGCCAGTCACGCAAAAATCACAGCGCCCGCAAAAGGCCGAGAGGCAGGTGACAACCGCATCGCCGACCTTGACTGAACGCACTTCGCTGCCCACCGCCTCAACAATCCCAGCGGCTTCATGCCCTGGAATTGCGGGCAGGGGATGGGGGTAAATTCCCTCGATAAAATGCAAGTCCGAATGGCACAGCCCACATGCGGCGGTGCGGATCAGCACCTCATGTGGGCCGGGCTTTGAGATCACCACGTCCTCAATCGAAAGAGGCTGATTAGGCTCTATCAGGACAGCAGCCTTCACCGCGACACTCCAATATCGCCGCTTGACATGCCGCCCGCTGGTTCAGCGCTATATTTGCCAAACTCAAGCCGGGCGATGGCGCGTGAATGCACTTCATCGGGGCCATCGGCGAGACGCAACGTCCGCTGATGCGCATAGGCGCTGGCGAGGCCGAAATCTTCGGAAACGCCGCCTGCGCCGTGTGCTTGGATGGCATCATCAATGATTTTGAGCGCCATGTTGGGTGCCTGAACCTTGATCATTGCGATTTCGCATGCCGCTGATTTATTGCCGACGGTATCCATCATCTGCGCCGCCTTGAGGCAGAGCAACCGCGTCATTTCAATATCAATCCGCGCGCGCGCAATTCGTTCTTCCCACACCGAGAATTCAGCAATCTTACGGCCGAACGCTGTCCGCGAGAGCAGCCGCTTGGTCATTTTCTCAAGTGCGACCTCAGCCGTTCCAATCGTGCGCATACAGTGGTGGATGCGCCCCGGCCCAAGCCGACCCTGCGCGATTTCAAAGCCGCGCCCTTCGCCGAGCAGCATGTTCGACGCCGGGATGCGGACATCCTTCAACAGGATTTCCATATGGCCGTGCGGCGCATCATCATAACCAAACACGGGGAGATGGCGCAAAATATTAACGCCGGGCGCGTCAAGATCAACAAGCACCATTGATTGCTGCGAATGGCGCTTGGCTTCAAAATCGGTTTTGCCCATCAGGATGGCAATTTTGCAGCGCGGATCGCCCGCACCTGAAGACCACCATTTCGTGCCGTTGATGACATATTCATCGCCCTCGCGGCGGATTGATGTTTCGATATTGGTTGCGTCAGACGAGGCAACCGCAGGCTCAGTCATGAGGAACGCCGAACGGATTTCACCGTTCATCAATGGCACCATATATTTCAGCTTTTGCTCGCGCGTGCCGTAACGATTGAACACTTCCATATTGCCCGTGTCGGGTGCCGAACAGTTGAACACTTCGGAAGACCAGCCAAGCCGTCCCATTTCCTCAGCACAGAGCGAATATTCCATATTGGTCAGCCCGGGCCCTTCGAGATGGACGGTATCATCAACATGGGCAAAGCCTGAGCTTGGCGGCATGAACAAATTCCAAATGCCCGCAGCCTTCGCCTTGGCCTTCATTTCCTCCATGATCGGAATGACTTTCCACCGCTCACCCTCGTTGGCTTGCTTGATGAAAGTCGGCGTGGCAGGCACGAGATTGATGTTGATGAAATCGCGGACGCGGTCACGCCAATAGGTTTCGCGTTCGTTCAGGGTGAAATCCATGTGAGTCGTCCTCTCGAGTTTACCTTAACGTCAATGT
>JAYTPB010000131.1:0-2495 GCA_043747445.1 Sphingomonadales bacterium | reverse complement strand
CTTGACAGCCATCTTTTATCCGAAATTGCTGAGGCTTCGGAGTAGAATTTCGTTGGCAGCGCGCCTATTTGAATCTTCAAGGATAATCCTTGACGATTGCGGAGACTGTAATGACCGAAGATGATGGCAAACTTGAAGCGCCAAACGCCAAAAAAGCTGCTGAAGCGGCGGACGCGAAAAAAGGCAAGCTGATCAAGGCTGGCATCGGGCTCGGTATTGGATCAGCCGCGATTGCCGCCGCTTTGCTTTATGTGAATCACAATAAAACAAAGCGCGAAGACTAATTTAGTCCAGCGTGGCGCACGGGATTCCTTTCGCGGGTGCGCTACGTGTGTGGCTTCACATTGCGCTCTTCAGCTTTGGTGGCCCCGCTGGTCAGATCGCACTGATGCACCGTATCTTAGTTGAAGAAAAACGCTGGATTGGTGAGGAGCGCTTCCTAAGCGCGCTCAATTTTTGCACCTTGTTGCCGGGGCCGGAGGCACAGCAACTCGCGACATATATCGGCTGGCTCCTCCACAAGACTAAGGGCGGATTGGCGGCGGGGGTGCTTTTCATTCTTCCCGGTGCGGTCGCGATCATGGCGCTCTCACTCATTTATGTGCTGTACGGTGAGCTTGAGCCTGTTGTCGGTTTACTGTTCGGGATCAAAGCTGCGGTTGTCGCGATTGTTTTTCAGGCGGTCATCAGGATCGGCGGCCGTGCGCTTGGTTCGATGCCAAAGCGGCTTGTTGCGGCGGCGGCATTCCTTGCGCTGTTTCTATTCAATGCGCCGTTTCCACTCATCGTGGCCTTTGCTGGTTTGGTGGGCTGGCTGAGCGCGCGAATGGGCAGCACAGCATTCACTATGGCAGCGCATGGCAAAGCAAGCGGCTTCAGCGATGCCGAGAGCGCGCTGGGTGCTGACATCCCGGCTCATGCCCAGCCCGGTGGTGCTAAGACGTTTGGCACAGCGTTCATATTGCTGCTGCTCTGGCTGGCACCGATTGTCACACTCGTTGCGCTGCTCGGGCCCGACAACCGCTTCAGTGAAATTGCCTTATTCTTTGGCCGGATGGCGGTCGTCACCTTTGGTGGCGCATATGCCGTGCTTGCCTATGTCGGGCAGGCGGCGGTTGAGCAGTATCAATGGCTGACGACGGCTGAAATGCTTGATGGGCTTGGGCTTGCCGAATCGACACCCGGCCCGTTGATCATGGTAACCCAGTTTGTGGGGTTTCTGGGCGGCTTTCGTGAGCCGGGCACGCTTTCGCCCTTATGGGGCGGCGTGCTTGCTGGGCTGCTGACAACATGGGTCACTTTTGTGCCGTGCTTCCTGTGGATATTTGTTGGCGCGCCCTATATTGAGCGGCTGCGCCATAACGCTGCACTGTCATCAGCGCTCGCCGCGATCACGGCAGCGGTGGTCGGCGTGATCCTTCATCTGGGACTGTGGTTTGCCTTTCACTATCTTTTTGGGCGTCAGTGGGATCTAAATTTCGGCTTGCTGAAGATGTCCCTGCCAGACCTCAGAAGCATGAACTGGCTTGCGCTAGGGCTAACGGCGGCGGCGACTACCGCGCTATTCCGCTTCAAAATTGGCGCAATTGCGTTGATTATCTTTACAGGGCTTGCAGGACTTGGGCTTTCGTTGCTGTAATGAGTGACTGGAGCTAAAAACGGAAGTGGCCGGATTGTTGCCAATCCGACCACCTGCGTGACGAAAAACGTCAGCCCCCCATTTGTCTCAACAATTCAGCATTATTGATATGCCAATATTGGAGACGATACTCCCAGAACCTCGGTTCGCTTTGTAACAAAAATTGCATATCCGCTGGCGGTGCCTTTGTCATCGGGTGATTGCCGTTACGGTTTCGAATGTTGATACACTGTGCTGATTCCGCAACACTTTAGGCACACGCCGTGCCGATACATGGCGGACGGCACAGTGCTTGCCAGATTCGTGGTGAGTGACTAGGGCCAGAGCGATGATTTTATCCCGCTATGAGCGCATGATTGCGACACGCTATTTGTTGCCGGGACGCGGCGAGGGCTTCATCTTTCTTGTTGCCGGGATCAGCCTGTTTGCGGTGATGCTCGGCGTTGCCGCGCTCATCGTGGTGATGAGCGTGATGAACGGATTTCGCGCCGAACTATTTGATAAGATCGTCGGCCTTAACGGCCATGCAGTGGTGCAAGGTTATGGTGGGCGGCTCACCGACTGGCGGGAGATTATGGCGCAGGCCAAGGCGACCAAGGGCGTCACCAGCGCAACCCCGCTGATCGAACAGCCGCTGATGGCGAGTTATCAGGGGCGCGTAGAGGGCGTGCTGGCGCGCGGGATGCTGGTCTCCGATATTCGGGTGAATCCAACGATCCGCAGCAAAGTGCTTTCGGGCAATCTTGATGAATTGACGGCGGGTAGCGGCAACGTCGCGATTGGAGCGCGGCTTGCAGAATCGCTTGGTGCGCAAGTGGGCGGCAATATCAGCCTGCTCAACCCCGATGGCCAGGCA
>JAYTPB010000130.1:0-18159 GCA_043747445.1 Sphingomonadales bacterium | reverse complement strand
GCTTATGGCCGATTGGAAACGCACGCGCACGCATTAAAATTTTGCACTCAGCCCGATTGAGAAGCTGCGACCGATATCATAACCATTGTTGAAAATCTTTGACGAACCCAGCGTCTGCGACTCTTCAAACTTGGTATTGGTCAGATTGCGTCCCTCAAGCTTGAGTTCAAGATCAGCACCGCCAAGCGAGAACCCCTGCCGCACGACAAGATCAAGACGGATACCGGGCTTTTCGATAAGATCGGGCTGACCGGACGGGCCACGATTGGTGACGCGCTTGCTTGCATAGGTAAGGAGAAGCGTTTGCTGCGACAACGAGTCTGTATCTTCGAACCCAAACTGAAGATTAAGCAGGTGATCTGATTGGCCAGTCAGTGCGGTTCCGTCAACGAACAGATTGCTCGCGGGCACAGGGACACCCGCACTGGTTACGGGTATCGTTGTATCCCCTGCCCCCACTTTGATATCCGATTTGGTGTAAGTATAATTGGCGATTGCAATGATCCGCCGTGAATCAAAGAATGATCCACCAATCACATCATCAAGATCAAAATATTTCTGAGCCTCAATTTCAGCGCCGTAAAGCGTAGCTTGCGGCGCGTTCGCAAAGGTCGTGAAGAATGTGCCGCCCTGCTGAAACGCGACGGTTTCAATCGGTTTGTCAATTTTCTTATAGAAACCAGCAAGCGTCAGCCGCTGATCCTTGGCAAAAAACCATTCATAGCGCGCGTCGAAATTTTCAAGTTTGCTGTTGGTCAGGAACTGGTTGCCGAAAAATGTCCGGTCAACTTCGCTATCGAGATATTGCTGCGGCGCAAGTTCACGGAACTGCGGGCGGGCGAGCGTTTTTGAAGCCGCAAAGCGAAGCTGCATATCCTCATAAAAATTCCACGTCAGCGTCGCGGCGGGAAGATAATCAGTCTTTTTAATCCGCGTTGTTACAAGGCCGCCAGCGCCAAACAGATCAACTGGGCTGACAAATTCATCGCCGTCTTCATAGCGAACACCAAGTTGCAGTTTCACCTTTTCAATCGGCTCAACCTCAATCTGCGCATAGCCTGCTTGAACTTCAAGGCCAGAGCGATACGCCGCAACCCCAGCATTTCCTGATGTTTCGGTCAGGAGAATGTTGAAGGTCTGAACCGTAAAGTCAGACAATAGGAAATCAGGTCGCAATTGCGAAACTTCTGCGGGAAGCACGTCAACGGGCAGATAGCGGAAATCACGCCGCACCGAAAAACGCGTGTTGTTGAGATAGGCATAACCCGCCGAAATCGTCGCACTAAACGAGGTCGGCAACTTGTATGACAGGTCAACCGAACTCGCATACACCTCATCATTCAAGTCACTAAAAGCGATCGTGCTTGATGTCCCGTTGGTGCGCAGATCGTTGAAAAAATCATTGAACACGTCGCTGAAGCGATAGCTGTTGACGCGCTCATAAGGGGATTCACGCTGTGATTTGGCGTAAGTACCACGGAAATCGAGGTCAAAATCACCAAAATCAAATTCACCGACAATCTGCGAATCGAGCAATTGACGTTCAAAGAAACTGGTGAAGTTGCGGTTGAGCAGATCATCGCCGACGTTGCTGCGATCAGTACCCGTCTGGATGCGTGCTTCTTTCAAACTGTCGCGAATGAAAAGATTGGTGAAGCGGATTTTATTATCGCCAAATTCAGCAGTAAGCCCGAGCAGCGCGTTGACGACCACGCGGTTTTCAGTCGAAAGAAAGCGGAAATCACCACTGTTTGCCTCAAGGAAGCGATTGCCGCTGGCGTCAGTTGATACGCCAGCCGACGTTTGCTGCAATCCGCCCTTAGTCTGCCAGTCGTTCTTAAATCCAAATGCGCCGATCACTCCAAGCGACAGTGCGTCGGTTACCTCAAAGGTCTTGCCTCCGGTCACGTCGAAACCAAAATTCACCGGGATATTATTATTGCGCTGGATTAGATTGGTATTCGCGTTTTCGAGACTTGCCGTGAAGCCGAGGATTTGTGCGCGGGTGAAATTTGCGCCCGCCACAACTGGATTGCCGCTGGCAAGGGCGGCTGCAAGGCCCGACGGCACATCGCGTGTGCCATTGTCAAAACCCGTAAAATCGCTGCGACTGCCAAAATAAGTGAAGCCAAGCTGGCCTGTCGTTTCGGTATTCGCGCCGACGCTGATGCCATATTCGATGAACGGCTCATCAGGCGATGATTTGGTGGTGAGGTTAATCACGCCGCCGCCAAATTCACCGGGAAAATTCACTGAATAGGTTTTCTGGACAACCGAACTGGCAAGAATATTGGTTGGGAACAGATCAAGCGGCACCACGCGGCGAAGTGGTTCGGGTGAGGGAATTGGGGAGCCGTTGAGCAGCGCAAGCGAATAGCGCTCGCCAAGACCGCGCACATAGACAAAGCGTCCGCCGACAACGCTCAGGCCTGTGACCCGTTGAAGCGCGCCCGCGATGTCACCTTCACCGGTTCGGGCAATGTCTGCTGAGGAGAGTACCGAAATCACGTTCGACGTAGATTTGAGCACATTGGGCGTAAATTGTCCGGTAACAACAATTTCTTCGGCTTCATCTGCGCCAGGCCCTGAAATTTCGACCTTTTCGTCTTCCTGCGTTTGTGGCGCAGGGGGTGCAGATTGGGCAAGTGCGACTGCGGGAAGCAGTGACGATGATAAGAGCAAAATGCTGCCAAGGCTGAGCGGCTTCTTCACGGTAATTCCCCCTGAAACATCAGGTTATACTGAAGGGCGGCAACAGCCGTTGCCGCCCTTGATCGGTTTTTATGAGCCAGTGTTGGCGGGTGCTTGGGTGCACAGGCTTCCAGTTGCCAGACCGCATGTCCAGCCAGCAAACCACGTATCCTGAGCATTGCGGAACGCACCGGCATAGGGTGCCGCAACGAAATAGTTGCCGCTTGCCGCTGTGTTGAGCGTTGTTGGATCAAACGCAGTGACTGCGGTTTCCATTGCACCGGGGAAGCCGAGCGGGCCACCCGTAAACAACGCAATCAAGCTATTTGTGGTCGCAGCGATGTTGTTGTTAATCGTGAGCAGTGGTGAGACTGCCGCCGCGTTCACGTCCGTATCATTTTCGGCCAAACCACCCGCACAGCCGAAGAAGTTTGAACGGAATACAGGCGGCCCGAGATCTTGCAGTGTTGCATCAGCAGCACGGATCGTGGCGGCCTCATCAATGTCAACGCACTGCGTACCCGTTCCCGGTGCAGCGATAACACCGTTGACGAGCGTATAATCTGTCCCACCGCGTAACAGGATTGGATCAGCCGCACGATTGTTAACAAAGGTGAAGTTGGCAAGCCGCGCATTCTGGCGTGGCAGCATTTCGGTGTTGCCAGGGCTATCCGCCTCAATGATCCGGTCACCACCGCCTGTCCGCTGATTGACATAGACGAACTGGGTATAGCCGATATAGCCAATATCGGTGTCGAGATTGTCATCATCATTGCCGGTCAGCACTAGGAAGCTGCTGTTTACCGTGCCGCCGAACCATTCAATGCCATCATCCGAGCTGTTGTGGACTTGGATGTGGTCAATCGTCGTGCCGCGACCAACGCCGCCGAGTGTCAAGCCGTTAAGCTCATTTCCGGGGGCAACTTCAAAACCGGGATAGCGGATCTGGAGGAAGCGAATGCGGCCGCTGTTATCAGCGGGGCTTGCGCCGCCGAAGAAGCCGTTATTGACGCCTTCAACTGCGCCCTGACAACCAACGCTGCCGCCAACAACGCCAGCACCGATGCAGTCGCTGATCGGTGCACGACCAAGAACGACAACGCCGCCCCACTGGCCAATGCTATTATCTGTTGATGTGCCTTCGATATTGGCACGGCTCGTCATGATAATTGGACGGGTCATCGTGCCTTCGGCGAACAATTGCGATCCGCGATTGATCAGCAGAAAATCAGCGCCTGATGAGCCGAACAACACTGTGCCCGGTTCGATCGTGAGAATGCCGGGCGAACCACCCGGAGCATTGCCATCGCCGCCGATATCAACGCCGACTGCAACACGGCCTGAGAAGGAATAGATCACCCCGCGCAAATTACGGATCGTGAGTGCACCGGTGATCGTGCCCGACAATTGGCAATTGCGGAGGTTGTTAATGATGCCAACGTTCGCAGTGCCGGTGGGGCAGTTATCTGCAGGGCCAGTTGATGGCGGCGGCGGAGGCGGTGGGGCTGGCGGGGCTGGCGGCGTGCCGGGAATAATCACGCCTTCACCCGGTGAGGCAACATCATCTGCGCCGCAAGCAGCAAGCGCAAGGAAGCCAACGCTGGTCAGCAAAATTTTGGAAATATGATTGATCTTGGCCATAAATACTCCGCTTCGGTAAACCGATTTTTCAAACTCTCGGGTCGCGAAATGGCCGAATCGCCATGTGTCTCCACGCCGCCCCGAGAAGCGAGTTAGGCGTGTTTGATGACAGTCAGACGGCAATATGATTGCAGTAAAATGACTCTAATATTGCAGAATTACGGTGGATACTGTTTGTGGCATTTCAGCAAAAAACCCCTGAATTCTGCCATAAACTATATGTTCCGGGGTTCAAATCTGCCCCACTGTCATATTTTTGCAATATGAGTGTCATTGATCTGACTTGCTGCCGTCATAGAAACGCCGTCAGACCCACTTAGCGGTTGGGTTCCAAAATTTTCCATAAGGGGTCATCATGACGCGCACGTACAAAATCATTCTCACCGCCACCGCCATCGCGGTTGTTGCAGCGCCAGCTTACGCGCAGATGCGCCGCAACATTAGGATTGTTGGCTCCTCAACAGTGTATCCCTTCACAAAGGCAGTGGCTGAACGTTTCGCGCGCGCCAACCCCGGCGTACCTTCGCCAATCGTCGAATCGACTGGTACGGGCGGTGGTATCAAGCTGTTTTGCGGCGGCGTCGGTGCGCAACATCCCGATGTTGTCAACGCATCACGGCGGATGAAAGCGTCAGAATATAAAATGTGTGCGGCCAATGGTGTGTCACAAATTACTGAAATTCAGGTTGGCCTTGATGGGCTTGCACTCGCTACCTCCAAAGCGACAGTAATTTCAGGGATCAGTACGCGTGACTTTTACATGGCGGTAGCAAGGGCACCTTTTGGCAAACCCAACACTGCCAAAACATGGAAAGATGTTAACGCCAAACTCCCCGCCGTTCCGATCCGCATTTATGGCCCGCCATCAACATCGGGCACACGCGATTCAATGGTCGATCAATTTATGATCCCGGCCTGTGAAGCAAGTCCAGCCATCGTTGCCCTCAAAAAAAGCGACGAACCAAAATATAATGCGATCTGCAAAGGTGTTCGCACTGATGGTGCCTACATTGAAGCTGGCGAGAATGACAATCTGATTGTTCAAAAACTTGATGGCAACGTCAACACGCTTGGCGTTTTCGGGTTCAGCTATCTTGAGGAGAATTTCAATCGTTTGAAGGGTGTCGCCATGAACGGCGTCCAGCCAACAATCGCGACGATTTCAAGCTTCCAATATCCCGGCGCACGGCCACTTTATATCTACATCAAAAATGCGCACGCCAAGGCGATCCCCGGCATTCGCCAGTTTGCGGCCGAATATGTCCGCGAAACCAGCTTTGGCCCGAAGGGTTATCTCAAGCAGGTTGGCCTCGTTGCCTCGCCCGACGCAGCGCGCCTTCGCGCCGCCAAAATCGCGACGACGCTAACACCCCTCAATCCGGGTGCTTTGAAATAATCTTGCTTCGGCTGGCGGCTATCTCTAATCGGCAGCCGCCAGCACGATATAATAAAAAGGTTTGTTTGATGACGTATAATTCGCTGCTGACAACGCTGCTCGCAACCTCGGCGCTGGCATTTACCACGCCTGCATTTGCGCAAGTCGTGCCGCCTGAACAGCAAGAGGCCGAACCACCTGCTGATGCGCCTTCGCCAGAGGATGCTTCGCTGCTGACGGTGCCTGCCGAGGAAGCCAACTCGTCAGCGGCTGACGCCAAGACGGCACTGCTTGAAGCGCAGATTGAAGGCCTTCAGAAGCAGCTTGATGAACTCAAAGCACAAGTTACCAAGGTGACCCCTAGCTGGAAAGGTGCACCGCAATTTGCCGATGAAAAGGCTGGCTTCACCTTCAAGGTGCGTGGCCGCGTTCAGCTTGATGGCGCTTATACGAGCATACCCGATAATTTTACCGCCAACCGCAACTTAGGAACGAATGTACGCGCGCGGCGCATTCGGCTTGGCGTTGAAGGAACGCTCCCCGGCGATTTTGGCTATAAAGCTGAATTTGATTTTGCGAATTCCACTATAGGGTTCGGTGATGTCATTTTAAGCTATGCGCCAAAAAATGCGCCGATCACGCTTCAGCTTGGTAATCAGGAAACGCTCAACGGGATTGAACAGATGACAAGCTCACGCTGGTCATCCTTCATTGAACGGGCGCAGACCAACGATGCGTTCGGCAACACCCGCCGCCTTGGCCTCACCCTCGGCGTTGCGAGCAAGGATGGGTTGCTGCGGCTCACAGGTGGGGCATTTGTCGCGCACGCGATTGATGCTTCGCTTGATAATGACGGTTATATCTTGGCAACACGCGGCACCTATTCGCCTTATGCGCTCAACGGTTTCCTGCATCTCGGGTTCAATGCGCAGTACCGCAATTTTCAGTCGAACGATAACGGCGTGGCCTCGTCCTCAATTGGCGCTCCGTCAACCAACCAAGTCGCGCGCTACCGTGCCCGGCCTTTCCTCCAGACAACCGACGTCCGCTTTGTTGATACGGGCAACTTTGCCGCCAAGAGTGACTTGATCCTTGGCCTTGAAGCTTACGGTGTTTTCAAATCGCTCCATCTTGGTGGCGAAGCGCAGATCATCAAGGTTAAGGCCTATAATCCCGGCGACATTGCAACGGGCCTTGATGCCTTTGCGGGTGGTTCGGCAGTCACCCCAACCGATGATCCAACCTTCTTCGGGGGGCATTTTGAAATTGGCTATTTCCTGACTGGCGAAACACGCGGGTATAAGAACGGTTTGTTTGACCGCACCAAGGTACTCAAACCTTTCAATCAAGGCGGCACGGGCGCATTCCAATTGATCGGGCGGATCGACTATCTTGATCTTGATAGTGGCCGCCTTAAAAACGGCGTCACCAACAATTTCGCAACTGGCGTAACCTCGCTTGCGGCGGCCAACACCCGACTTGGGCGCGGCGGCAAGCAGACTGGCTATCTTGGCGGGCTGACGTGGATACCTACTGATTATGTCCGCTTCCTGCTCAACTATATTCACACTGAAGTAGAGGGCGGCCCGCTTGCGGCAACAACCGTTCCGATTTCGGGCAAGCCAGTCGACAAGCGCAAATTCAGCACTGATGCGGTTGCGCTGCGTGCGCAGATTGATTTCTAAGCCATTATGTCTAACGGGCTGACTCATGAAATTTGATGAGTCAGCCCGGATTGCTGCCGCTGCGGCGGTAATATTGGCGCTGGCATTCGTTGTGGCGCAGGCCAGCGCTCTAGCGTCGGTTATCGCGGTGCTGGCGGGAGGGGCGATGCTGGTCGCGCTCCTTTACAGGAATTCTCAAACTGTCACGCCGCAGCCACCCCCTCCTGCTCCTGATGATTCTGATCGTCTCCAAACCGTCCTCGATGCGGTAACTGATCCGCTTATTCTTCTATCCGAGGCACGTGTTATCCACGGCAATCGCGCGGCTCACGACTTATTTGGCGCGCAGTTTGAGGGGCAGGATATCCGCTTGGCGATCCGCCACCCTGCGCTTGCCGCACTGCTCGGCGACACACAGGCGACTGGTATCGAGGAGATAAGCGGGCTTGGCGGGTCAACGCGGATATGGGAGGTGCGGATTGAGGCTGCTGGTGATAATCTTCGGCTGATCCATATGGATGATCGCTCTGCACGTCACGCTGCTGAGCGGGCTCGCGTTGATTTTGTTGCCAATGCCAGTCACGAATTGCGCACCCCGCTTGCAAATATTTCAGGCTATGTCGAAACGCTTACTGATGATGAAGCAGGCGGCGATGTCGCGACGCGTGCGCGGTTCCTTTCGATCATCGCCTCAGAGACCAAAAGGCTGAGCGCATTGGTTGAGGATTTGATGTCGCTTTCAAGGATCGAGGCGGACAAAAATCTTGAGCCGCGCGATATAATCGATCTTGGTCAGCTAATCGCGCGGGTCACTGGTGAGCGGCGCGAATCGATTGTCAAATCTATCGAAACTGCGGAATGCTTGATCAGAGGCGACGCGGCGCAGCTTTCACAACTGACGCATAACCTTATTGATAATGCCGTAAAATATGGCAAAGTCGGCGGTGATGTTACCGTGACACTCGCGAAGCTGCCGAACGACCAAATCAATCTAAGCGTATCTGATCAAGGGATCGGCATATCGTCCGAACATATTCCGCGCCTTACCGAGCGGTTTTACCGCGTTGACGCGGGGCGCAGCCATTCGGCGGGCGGCACTGGGCTTGGCCTTTCAATTGTCAAACATATTGCCGAGCGGCACCGTGCTAACCTCGACATCAAAAGCGAAATTGGCGTGGGGACGACGGTTTCGCTCACATTTATGGGGGTAGCAGCGGACGTTGTCACATAAATGTCATTGAAATGTCATATCGGCGATCCCAATCACCGTTAGGTCGGAGATTAAGACATTCTCAGATGGGGCAATTTTATGACCAGCAAATATCTTATTCCGCTTTTTTCAGTTGTTGCGATCAGCGTTGCTGGCTGCGGCGGTGGAACGAGTGGAAGCAGTGGCGGCGCGCGCAAAGAAATTCGCGCGGTTGGCTCATCAACGGTGTATCCCTTTGCAACCGCAGTCGCCGAAACGCTGACCAAGGACGGCAAGTTCACTTCGCCCGTTATCGAATCGACCGGCACCGGCGGCGGCATCAAGCTGTTCTGCGAAGGCGTTGGCGCGACCTTCCCCGATGTGGCTAACGCCTCACGTCGATTGAAAAAATCAGAATATGACGATTGCGCCGCGAAAGGCGTGAAAGATATTGTCGAAGTGCAAATCGGGCTTGATGGCATCGCTTTTGCCGAAGCCAATGGTGGCCTCAACATGAAGCTGTCCCCGGTTGATGTTTACAAGGCGCTTGCCGCCAACCCCTTTGGCAAGCCCAATACGGCCAAAAGCTGGTCGGACGTGAACCCTGCCCTGCCGAACGCGCCGATCCTTGTTTACGGCCCACCCTCAACATCTGGAACTCGCGATGCGCTCGCCGAACTGATCCTGACCAAAGGCTGTGATAGCGATCCAGCGATGAAAGCTTTGAAGGACAGCGACAAGGATAAGCATAAGGAAGTCTGCACCAAAGTGCGTGATGACGGTGCCTATGTTGATGCTGGCGAAAATGATAACCTGATTGTCTCGAAAGTATCTGAGAATCCCAAAGCGGTTGGTGTGTTTGGTTTCAGCTTCCTTGAGGCCAACACTGACAAGATCAATGGCATCCCCATGGACGGCGTAGTACCGACCTACGCAACGATTTCGGACTTTTCCTACCCCGGTGCGCGTCCGCTTTATATCTACATCAAGTCAGCGCATCTGGCCTCGATCAAAGGCCTGAAGGAATATGCCGCCGCATTTGCCGCAAATTGGGGGCCAGACGGCCTGCTTAAGAAGCGTGGCATGGTGATTGCACCTGAAGATGTTCGCGCGGCCAACGCGAAAATTGTTGAAGCCATGACACCGCTTGATCCAACGACGCTTAAGTAATTTACGCTTCACGGATTGAAACAAAGGTAGTCACGAAGCGTGTCCTCACTCCCACTCATGCTGCTTATATTCGGGTTAGGCGTGGTCGGCTGGATCGTTGGCCGTGGGCGGGCGAGAGCGCTTGCGCTCGTTTCCCCGACGAAGCTTCATTCTCTGCCAACACAGCACGGCTGGTATGTCGCGCTGTGGACGATAGCGCCTGCGCTATTATTTCTGGCGGTATGGAGCCAAGCATCAAACGGGTTGATTGATGCTTCAGTCATGGCTGATCCCGCTGCGCAGTCGCTTTCTACCGATGTGATGAACCGTGATGCGATCCTGGGTGAGGCGCGCAGCCTTGCCGATGGTTCGCTTGAGGCGGCGTTTAATCCTGCCGCCGAGGCGCTCGCCAAGCCTTACGCGTCCGCCATCCGCCACTATGGCATTATCGGGGCGATAGCGGCCCTGCTGCTTGCGTTTGCCGGTGCGGCCTATAGCTGGACACGCATTCGCCCAGAATTTCGGGCAAGAACGCGCGTTGAGCGCGTGGTGATGGGTGCGTTGCTCGGTGCGTCAATGATCGCTGTGCTGACTACCTTTGGTATTGTTGCATCGCTGCTTTACGAATCAGCCCGGTTTTTTTCGATGGTGTCGCCGGGCGAGTTTCTGTTTGGCCTCAAATGGAGCCCGCAAGCTGAACTTGTTGCGGGTCAAGAAAATGGCTTCGGTGCTATTCCGCTATTTTGGGGGACGATTTTCATTGGCGCGATCATCGCGATGATCGTCGCGATTCCACTTGGCCTGATGAGTGCGATCTACCTCACTCAATATGCCGCCGCCACAACGCGCAAATGGATGAAGCCAACGCTTGAAATGCTCGCTGGCGTGCCGACGGTGGTTTACGGCTATTTTGCAGCACTTACCGTTGCCCCGATGGTTCGCGATTTGGCGGTGATACTGGGGATGGAAAATCCGTCGTCCGAAAGCGCGCTTGCCGCTGGGCTCGTGATGGGGATCATGATCATCCCGTTCGTGTCCTCAATGGCCGATGACTCAATCGCAGCGGTGCCTCAGGCGATGCGTGACGGCTCACTCGCGATGGGCGCAACCAAATCCGAAACGATCCGCCGTGTGCTGATCCCCGCCGCGCTGCCCGGCATCGTCGGCGGCGTCCTCCTCGCGGTCAGCCGCGCGATTGGTGAAACGATGATCGTCGTCATGGCGGCTGGGCTTGCGGCGAACATGACTGCCAATCCGTTCGCCAGCGTCACCACGGTCACAACACAGATCGTGCAATTGCTGACTGGTGATCAGGAATTTGACAGCGCGAAGACGCTCGCCGCCTTTGCGCTTGGTTTAGTGCTGTTCATTGTCACGCTCTTGCTCAATATCGTCGCACTGCGCGTCGTCAAAAAATATCGGGAAGCTTATGAATAGCGAACTTGCGGCGCGCGCACCCACCAGTTGGGTTTCGCCCGAAATGACATCGCGCATTGCCAAGCGCTATGCAGCCGAACGTCGTTTCCGTTTAATTGGGCTGTTTGCAGTCAGCCTGTCAGCGGCATTCCTTGCGTTCCTGCTATACTCAATGCTCGCCAAGGGGTTCGCTGGCCTATCGCTGTCGTTCCTCACAAATTCGGATGCAACCGAAGCAAGCGAAGTTGGCATCTGGGGGGCATTCAAGGGTTCGCTGCTGACGATGATCGTCACGCTGGGCCTTGCCTTTCCAATTGGCGTATTATCGGCGGTTTACCTCGAAGAATATGCCCCGCGCAATCGCTGGACCGATATGATTGAGGTTTCAATCAACAATCTCGCGGCGGTGCCCTCAATCATTTTCGGATTGCTTGGCCTCGCGGTGTTTTTGAACTTTATGAACCTGCCGCGTTCAGCGCCGCTGGTTGGCGGCATGACGCTGGCGCTGATGACGATGCCTGTGATCGTGATTTCTGGTCGTAACGCAATCAAATCAGTACCGCCCTCAATCCGTGATGCCGCACTCGGCGTTGGCGCGAGCCGGGTTCAGGTGGTGTTCCACCATGTCCTCCCGCTTGCCCTCCCCGGTATTTTAACGGGCACGATCATCGGTATGGCGCGCGCTCTTGGTGAGACCGCGCCGCTGCTGATGATCGGGATGCGTGCCTTTATCGCGACGCCGCCGACGGGGATTACAGCACCTTCAAGCGTGCTTCCGGTGCAGATTTTCCTGTGGTCAGATGAAGTTGACCGCGCCTTTATTGAAAAGACCTCGGCCGCGATCATCGTGCTGCTCGTCTTCCTTCTCGCGATGAATGGCCTCGCCATCTATCTCCGCAATCGCTTTGAACAACGTTGGTAAAATCATGACAGACAACACCCTCAAGATGACCGCGCGTGACGTGTCGGTTTGGTACGGCGACAAGCAAGCGATCAATAATGTCTCGATTGATATCGCGACCGAGCACGTGACGGCCTTCATCGGCCCGTCAGGTTGCGGCAAATCGACTTTCCTGCGGACACTCAACCGGATGAATGACACAATCGCAAGCTGCAAGGTAGACGGCAAGATTGAGCTTGATGGCGATAATATTTACGATCCCAAGATGGACGTGGTGCAACTGCGCGCGCGCGTTGGGATGGTGTTTCAAAAGCCAAACCCCTTCCCCAAATCAATTTATGAAAACGTCGCTTACGGCCCGCGTATCCACGGCCTCACCAAAACCAAAGCTGAACTTGACGCATTGGTTGAGAAATATCTCATCCGTGCGGGTCTTTGGAATGAAGTCAAAGACCGGTTGAACGAAAGCGGTACCGCGCTTTCAGGCGGGCAACAGCAGCGGCTGTGCATCGCCCGCGCGATTGCGGTCAGCCCCGAGGTGATCCTGATGGATGAGCCCTGTTCAGCACTTGATCCGATTGCGACTGCCAAGATTGAGGAGCTGATTGATGAGCTGCGCGGGCGTTATGCCATCGTCATGGTGACGCACAATATGCAGCAGGCCGCACGTGTGTCTCAACGCACCGCTTTCTTTCACCTCGGTACGATGGTTGAATATGGTGCCACGAGCGACATTTTCCAGAACCCACGCGAAACACAGACCAAAGATTATATCACCGGACGATACGGTTAGGATTTAACATGAACGAACATACAGTCAGAGCCTTTGATGATGAGATTGACCGTTTGCGCGGGATGATTTCTGAAATGGGCGGTCGCGCCGAAGCCGCGATTGCAGGATCACTTCAGGCGCTGGTCAAGCATGATAGCAAAGTCGCCGAACAAGTCGTGGCCGACGACAAACTCATCGATGCGCTTGAGATTGAGATTGAAAAGCTCGCGGTGCAGATCATCGCATTGCGTGCGCCAATGGCAGATGATCTTCGCGAAGTTGTCGCCGCGATCAAGATTGCTAGCGTGATTGAGCGCATTGGCGATTATGCCAAAAACATCGCGCGCCGTTCGCTTGAGATTGGTAATCTTGGCAAGATTGAGCCGCTGATCCTGATCCCGGCAATGGCCGAAGTTGCGGGAGACATGGTGCGCCGTGTGCTTGATGCCTTTGCTGCGCGCGATCCTCAAGGCGCTGTGACAGTCTGCGAAATGGATGCCAAGGTTGACGGTTATTATAACAGCGTCTTCCGCTCGCTCGTAACCCATATGATGGAAAACCCGCAAACCATTGGCAAGGCGGCACAGCTCCTGTTTGTCGCGCGCAATCTCGAACGCATCGGCGATCATGCCACCAACGTTGCTGAAATGGTCTATTACGCGGCGACGGGCGATTATATGGCCGAGCGAGAGCGCGTTTCTGCCGATAATGACGGAGCGGAGGGTTAAATCAATGGCAAATCCTCGCATGTTGCTCGTCGAGGATGATCCAGCGCTGGCTGAATTGCTCGTCTGGCATTTTACCAAAGCTGATTTCGACGTTCGCCAAACGCCAGACGGTGAAGAGGCGCTGATCCTCGCGCGGGAGACGCCGCCTGATATCGTTATCCTTGATTGGATGATCGAAAGCCTGTCGGGCATTGAAGTCTGCCGCAGGCTCCGCCGCGTTCCCGATACAGCGAACGTCCCGATCATCATGCTCACCGCGCGCGGTGAAGAGGATGACCGGATTCGCGGGCTTGAAACAGGTGCAGACGATTATGTTACCAAGCCGTTTTCGCCGCGTGAGCTTGTCGCGCGGGTGCTTGCGGTGCTTCGCCGGGTGAGGCCCGCGCTTGCCGCCGAGGAACTTAAATATTCCGACCTTGAGATGAATCTGTCCAGCCATAAAGTCTATCGGCGCGGCAAGGCAGTTGCGCTTGGGCCAACTGAATTTCGCTTGCTCAAGCATTTTCTTGAGCATCCCGGCCGGGTGTTTTCGCGTGAGCGGCTGCTTGATGCGGTTTGGGGTCAGGACAGTGACAATGAACTGCGCACCGTAGACGTCCATATCCGCCGTTTGCGCAAAGCAGTTAACGAAGGCGATCTACCCGATATCATCCGCACGGTGCGCTCGGCAGGCTATGCGCTTGATGCTGAGGGGCGATTGTAAATACCTATTTATTTGGGGGTTGACGCAAACGGTTTGGCGCGCCCAGATAGTGTGATGAATGACACACCCAATGATCCGATGGCGTTTTTCCGGCAAATGGTTTCGCAGTGGGAAAAAGTGACCAATGAATTTGGCGGCAAAGTCGCCAGCAGCAGCGAATTTGCCCAAGGGATGCAGGGGATGACCACTGCATCGCTTACCGTCCAGCAAGCAGTGAGCGAGGCAATGGGTAAAACACTTACCGCCGCGAACATGCCGACGCGCGCTGATATGATTGCGCTTGGTGAACGATTGGGTGCAGTTGAGGCGCAACTGATCCGAATTGAAACGCTGCTCACAAAAACGAATATGCCCCAGACAAGCGGGCCGAAACGCACACGCAAACCACCGCCCAAATGAGCGAAGCCAACCCCCTTGAAACTGCGCGCGTCGAATTTGAGCGCACCATCCAACGCGGTGCCAAGGGATTTGCCTACCTGACAGCGCCGCCGCCTGCACTTGGGATCAGCCCCAAGAAAACCGTTCTTTCAAAGGGAACGATGCAGCTTTACCATTACACGCAACCTAGCGACGAAGTGTACCGCGTGCCCATATTGCTTGTGATGGCGACAACCAATCGCGGCTATATTTTTGACATGGTGCCGGGGCAAAGCTTCGTCGAGTTCCTGATTGGTCGCGGTTATGACGTGTTCATGCTCGACTGGGATGCGCCGCGCGCTGATGAGAAGAATCTCGGGATTGATGATTATGTCCTCGATTTTCTGCCGGCCAGCATCGCCAAAGTGGCCGAGATTTCTGGCGAGCCAGATGTCAGCATCGTCGGCTACTGCTTTGGCGGCGTACTCTCACTGCTCTGGGCGGCACTTAATCCTGACGGCCCGATGAAAAACCTCGCAACGTTCACAACGCCTGTCAATTTCAAGGCGATGGAGATGTTTCAGGCATGGGCAGACCAGCGTTTTTTTGATGTTGATCGGTTGACTGATACATTCGGCAATTGCCCCGCAGAAATGCTCTATTCAGCATTTGATATGCTGCGCCCTGCGGCGAAACTCGCTGGCAATATCCGCTTGCTTGACAATATGTGGGATGATGAGTTTGTCAGTTCACACCGCATGTTTGATCAGTGGGCGACTGATATGCTGCCACTCGCCGGGCGCTATTTCCGCGAGACGACCAAGCAACTCATGTGGGACAACGCGCTTTACGAAGGACGAATGGAAATTGCGGGGCGTAGGGTTGATCTGGCTGCTATCAAAGCGCCGTTCTTCCACGCCGTTGCCGAGCATGATCATATCGTCCCCTCCGCCGCGTCGCAGCCGCTGGTGCAGATGATAGGATCAACTGATAAGCAGGAGGTTGTTCTCAAAGGCGGGCATGTGAGTTTGATAGCAGGGGGGAATGCAGTGAAGCGGCTTTGGCCGCAGCTTGACCTCTGGCTTCAGGATCGCAGCGTATGAATATTGTCGCTAAAGAACCGCTGTTGACGGTATGCCCGTTTGAACCGAAATATTTTAAGGCTGTGATTAATTTTGCCGACTCGTTGCCGATCCAGGATTTGCTATTCTTGCCGCGCGATACCAAAAGTCCGGCTAACGCTGACAAATGGCTCAAATCGGTTGAAAATCGGTCAATCATGACGTTTCTGTGCCTAGATGAAGATCGTGTCGTTGGTGCGGGCGCGATTGTCCGCAAGCTGCGCGGATGGTCTTCGCATGTTGCCGAAATCAGAATTTTGACGCGTGAGGATATGCGCAACAAGGGCGTTGGCCGTTTGCTGCTCAAACACTGTTTTGCCGAAGCGATTGAGGCGGGGGCAGAAAAACTAATTGGCCGGATGACATCGGATAAGAAGGGCGCAATGGCGGTCTATCGCAGCCTTGGCTTTGAACGTGAGGCCGTGTTGCGTAAGCAGGTGCGCGATAATCACGGCAAATTGCAGGATCTGGTTATCTACAGCTATCATGTGCCAACCGCTGAAGGCGCAGGTCTTGGCTATTCGGAAATCTATTAAATGATGCTTGAAGGAATCCGGATAATTGATCTGACGAGCGTAGTTTTTGGCCCTTATGCGACACAGATGCTCGCCGATATGGGCGCTGATGTGATCAAGATTGAGCCACCAACGGGTGATATCTCACGCTATATTGGTCGCGCGCGCAATCAGAAGAGTAACGGCTCAACCCATCTGACGATCAATCGCGGCAAGCGTTCGATTGTGCTTGACCTCAAACGTGACGAAGACTCAAAAACACTCAACAAACTACTGCAATCGGCTGATATTTTTGTCCATAATGTTCGTGCCAAGGCGATTGAAAAACTCGGCTTTGGCTATGCAGCCGTCAAGGCAATCAAGCCCGATATCATCTATGTCCATTGCACTGGCTTTGGCCAAAACGGCCCTTACCGCGATCTTCAAGCCTATGATGATGTGATCCAGGCCGCCACCGGAACGACGAGTCTCGCGCCGCGTGTTGATGGCGATCCGCGCCCGCGCTACATCCCCTCGCTTATCGCTGATAAGGTCGCGGGGCATTACGGCGCGCAGGCGATGCTTGCCGCGATCATCCATAAGCTGCGCACGGGTGAGGGCCAGCATGTCGAAGTGCCGATGTTTGAGGCCTTCGCCAATTTCATGCTTGAAGAGCATCTGCGCGACGCGACGCTTGATCCGCCGATCAGCCCGATTGGCTACCCGCGTCAGCTTGATCCGGGGCGCCAGCCCTTCCCCACAGCCGACGGCTATATCAGCATCGTGCCGTACACGGATGACAAAATCATCAAACTGTTTGATCTTCTCGGTGCGCCTGAATTGATGCAGACAGAAGAATTTGCAACGCCGCTCGCGCGCTTCATGAATGTCACCAAGCTCTATGAAGCGGTGGCCACGCTCACCCCGGCAAAAACGACCGCACAGTGGATGGAAATACTGACAGCCGCCGAATTTCCCGCCATGCCCGCGCGCGATCTCGCTGATATTTTCGATGATCCGCATCTGGCGCAAACCGGATTTTTCAAGCCCCGCGAACACCCAACCGAGGGCCGCTATTGGGAAATGCAGCCGCCAATCCGCTTTAGTGCTGACCCTGACCGCTTGCTGGGCATCTCACCAAATCTCGGCGAACATGGTGAGGATATACGTGGAGAAATTGAGGAGTAGGGTATTTTATCCAACCTCCCGCCATTCCCCCACACCCAACCCCTGTACCGTCCATTCCCCAATCGCCCACCGCACAAGCCGCAGCGTCGGATGCCCTACCGCCGCCGTCATCCGGCGCACCTGTCGGTTTCGCCCTTCGCGGATGGTGAGTTTGATCCAGCAATCGGGGATGGATTGCCGCACACGGATCGGGGGATCGCGGGGCCAGAGAGCGGGATCGTCAATCCGCTCGGCTTCGGCAGGGCGCGTTAGGCCATCTTTCAAGACAAGGCCCTGCCTCAGCCTCGCGAGCGCCGCCTCCCCCACATCGCCTTCAACCTGCACGAGATAGGTCTTCGCCATCTTATATTTGGGGTCGGCAATCCGCGCTTGCAGAGCGCCATCATCGGTGAGCAGCATCAGCCCCTCACTATCAAGATCAAGCCGCCCCGCCGGATAAACGCCGGGCACATCAATGTAATCGGAAAGCGTAGCCCGCGCAGAGCCCGCCGTGCCGCGATCGGTGAACTGCGGCAGTACGCCGTAAGGCTTATTAAACAGGATCAGCCGCGCCATTGCCCTTTACATTCTCCGTCAATCACACGCTCGTTTAGAGCGCTTGGTGCCTATGGTCTATCCAATCGATAACCAGTTTCTTTTGACAACCGAACCGTTCTGATGCAGCTTCGTCTCACTGAAAAATCAGGAGGGAAATATGAATAGTCCAATACTCGCGCCAGCCGCTGTGCTGGTGCTGTGGTCGCTTATCATGCTGTCGTGGCTGGCGGTGA
>JAYTPB010000129.1:0-3227 GCA_043747445.1 Sphingomonadales bacterium | reverse complement strand
TCGCCGCCTGTGATCGATGAGCCGACAACGGTTTGATCGGTCGAAGCGCTGGTCGATTTGGATTTGGAGAAGCCAACGCTGACGCTGACCGAGCCGAGGTTCAAAAAACGGCAGAAATCTCAGGAAGTTGACACTGAATCTGTAGTTTTTGCGCGTGGAGTTTTATGAACGTTTGTTCAGAAAGTCACACTAAGGTCTCACCTAAACGCATTCGCCACATCTCCGACGAAGGTTGGAAGTTTACACGGGTTTACACTGTCTGAGCGTTTAATTCAGCCTGCATTGTGCGACGGCGAGCTTCGATGAGCGGGCGTTGAAGCTCAATATAGGCAGGCATCGCGTCAAACTCATCGAATCGCGCGTCATTAAGGACGCGGTGGACTTTAGAGCCAAAGCCATTTTCAACTGATGGAAATGGCGGCGCGTCCACGCCGGGTGGCAGTTTGAAGTTCATGAGTCGCGGCTCCTTTCAGAAATTGGAAAAGGAACGTATCAAGAACGTGATGTGTAGGAAAGTGAAAAGTGAGCGGGAGCGAAACAGTCTGCGCCGCCGCGTCAGCGGCGGCGTCTAATCAATAACGCAAAGCCCGCGTCAGCGGGATTTTCCATTTGATGCGACGGCTAGTGCGAGTGCAAGCGGCCTGACGGTATGCGGCGCGTTCACCCTCAGGAAGGCAGGCGAATGCCGCTGTTCGTTACATCTCTATTTTGTCATCAGGATAGAGCTTGTTCCATATGTAGTCGATGATGAATTTTTTAGCTTCATATTGGGTTTCAGGAAATTTAACACCGTAAAGACCTATAGCATATTCATCATTTTCCAAAAAATTTATATAATCAAATTTTTCGTTATCTAAAATCTCTTTTATTTCTGGTTTTAATCCTAAATATTGCTGCTGCCCCGGATAGTTTCTTATTCTGTCAAAATATTCATTAAGTTCATCTTCATTTCCGCAGAAATTAAGATCCATACATCTTATAAAATTATTGAGATAAGCCATTATGGCCCCCTTGATGGAAAAATTGTAATTGTTTCCCATTGGCCTGTGATGGGATTTCTAGTATATGATGCAGTTGCATTTCTTAAACTATCGACACGACGAATGGGGCCTGATCTGCCTGGAGTGTTTCTAGTCGCAACACTGCTTCCTACTGGCTCATAACCACGGCCCAAATTTACACCCAAGTCACTCGAAGTTACCCTTATTTCAGTTCCATTCGGCCCTGCTGCATTTATTGCCGCCTGAAACTCAGCACTATTCCTGATAGCCTGATCGGCATAACGAAGCAATGTATCGGAGTTGAACGCTGATGACAGCGGGGGAACAGACCGCTGCTGGCCATCCGGCGTCAACCCCGTCCGTGCCCGTTCGATCAGTTGCGCATCAGTTACCGATCCACCGTGGCGTGGAATAGCATGGGCGCCTCGATTGCTTGTAAGTAAATCCACGCCTCCCGGTGTCGGTTGCCCTGCTATGTCAGTGGGAATTTGGTTCCCGCGCGCGTCCCGGATGTAGGTGTTGCCGAACGAGTCTGTAAAGACAGAGTCGCCGTTGCGGCTGACCCCAATCTGCTTTTCCTGCCCCGGTGGCGGGAGCGTAGGATTGGTGAGCGGCGTTGGCACAGGCGGGGGCGTCGTGCCATCAGAATTAGCTGCAATCGCCGCTGCGGCTGCGGCGGCCGCGATTGCGGCGGCGTTGTTGGGATCGTTGGGGCCACTGGGGCCGTCGGAGTTTCCACCGCTGTTGCCCGGTGTTGTGGTTGTTGGCGGGAACAGTTCGCTGCCCGGTGTTGCAAACGGGTTGGTGACGGGATCGCTCACGGTGTTTCGGATGACAACGACGGCTGCGGCCCCGCCGAGGAGCAGTGCGATGGCGTTGACTGGCGAGCGACCCGTTTTACCAGCGATCTGCCGGATCAATGGGCCATATTCGGCGGCAAGCTGTGCGCTGGTTGAGTTGGCGACGGTGGCTGGTGGCAGCCCGCCGAACAGGCTGAGTGCGAGACGCAGTTCTGCCTCGGTTAGATCGCCGCCGGTATTGAGTTCAGCAAAGCGGGCAGCGTTTGCTCGGTAGGCGGCGCGCTCACCTTCAGGAAGGCGCGCGAACGCATCGGCGAGTTCGTTGCGGAGTTCGGGCGAGAGTTCGCCGAGGTCTTGGCGTGTGGCGGAGTTGCCAGCGGTAATCGCCTCAAGGTTATTGAGCCGCCGTGTGTTTACGGTTTCGCGTAGAGTGCCGACATTGGTTGACCCACTGCGCAGACCTGCCTCAACTTCTTCACGCGTACCAACGCCGCTGGCAACGGCTGCTGAAACGGTCGCTTCGCGATTGGCGCGCGCCGCCTGTGCTATAGTAGTTGGATCACCATCAGGCAGATTGAAATAAGTGCGCAGCGCTTCAATATCGCCGCCAAAAAGCGCGAGTGCAATCCGGCCATCGGGGGTTTGCACATAACGTTCAAGTGGAATGCCCGTTGGGCTTGGCACAACGATAGTGCCATTTGGCAAGCGCAGATTCTTATTATTCTCAGTCTCAATGAGCGCAGCGGTGGTCGCGGCGTTGGCGTTGCCGCCGACCGCGCTTGTTATTGCCGCGATCAGTGTGCCGACAAGGTTGCGCCTTGCATCCTGATCATTCAGGCTGGCGGCGTCGATCACGCCGTCTCCGTTAAGATCGGTCGGCCTGCGGTCGCTGTCATCCTTGATCAGATTATTGAGCACGACGCTGGCTGCCGCGCCGATGGCGGCGCTTGTGCAACCGCCCGAGCCGCCAGCGGCTGCGCCTGCACAACCGACCACGGCTTGCAGCGCGGCACGGACGCTTTCGCGCGTGGCGGGATCGCCTTGGATGCCGTCGGCGAGTTTCTTCACCTCGGTTGCGGCGAGGCTCTGGAGAACGTTAACGGCAGCGCCTTGGACGAGGCTGTTAAGCCCGCCTGCGACATTTGATCCGGCAGCGCCTGTGAAGGCCGTGGCGGCGATGCGGGCGGCACTGCCTGCGCCAAAACTCTTACGAAGATCATCGGCTTTGTCGATAAGATCAAGTCGCTGTTGCGCGGTGAGCGGACGGCCATCTGCGCCGACCGCGTTGGGGTCTGCCGCCCGGTCACGCAAGTTTTGTTCATCACTTGCCCGATTATTAAAGAACACGCTCACTTGCTGGGTCAGTGCCTGCGCTGCGGCGAACCCTTCTGCGATTTCGGTGCGTTTGGCGTCGGTGAACTGCTTG
>JAYTPB010000128.1:0-3121 GCA_043747445.1 Sphingomonadales bacterium | reverse complement strand
TCGCCGCCTGTGATCGATGAGCCGACAACGGTTTGATCGGTCGAAGCGCTGGTCGATTTGGATTTGGAGAAGCCAACGCTGACGCTGACCGAGCCGAGGCTGGTGATGTTCTTAATGTCCCCCAGCGCGCCGACCGCGTCCTTGGCCGCATCAACGCTGTTGGCCACCGCAAGGCCAGCCGCAACCCCTGCCACTGCCTGCGTGCGCGCACTACCAGCGCTGGTCGCAAGCTTGGTGAGCGAGGTCGCCGCCTGAATGCCAGCGATGAGGGGCGAGTTGAGCTTGAGTGATACGCCGAAGGATGAGGATCAAAAAACCGCAGAAATCTAAGTAAGTTTATGCTGTTTGAGACCTATTTTCCGCCTGCGCCAGCAGCCGTCGTTCTTCGATCAGCGGGCGTTGCAGTTCCATGTAAGCGTTCATCGCTTCATAATCATCACAGGGCATATATTTGACGACGCCCGAGAATTTGTAAGTAAGGGCGCATTCAACCGATTGCAGCGGCGGCGCATCTACGCCGGGTGGAAGTTTACCGTGCATGGGAGTGCTCCTTTGACTGCTAATCAATAAACGTATTAGCAATGATCCAAATAGGACAGCGAAAAGTGAGCGGGAGCGAAAGCGTCTGCGCCGCCGCGTCAGCGGCGGCCTGCTAGCAGAAGCGCAAAGCCTGCGTTAGCAGGATTTTCTATTTTGGCTGCGGTCGATGCGAGGGCAGAATGGCGCTGCTGGGCGCAGCGGCTTAGCTATTATCGACAATTACACTGTTAAAGTCACGATTTAATTGCGCGATAACAAGTGCAGATTTGCTGTTTATATCTTCAACTGCCCCAGATATTAATTTGGGAGATTTTGAGTAAAAAATAATTCCATTTTGAGCAAGCTCAACTTCATACTGTATGCTAACACAAGCATCTTCATATATAACAGTATGTCTGTGGGGCATCTTTATCGTGTATTCATCCACAATCAAAATCCTCGAATTAATCTTAATGCACGACTCAATGACGAACCTCTAGGTATGGTAACGCTTGATCCGTTAACAGAGCGAACAGTGACTGCGGTAACATTAGGATTCCTCAACAGGGCTGGCAACTCCTGAGTTAAAAATATGCTATCTGCAGCAGGGTTGTTAATAATCGCTGTAACACGACCGGATGCTTGCGAGGCGTAATTAGCTGACAGGCGAGCGAACGCCTCGCGTGCCTCACTGCGTCCAACGCCATTAACGCTTCCTTGGAAGAGTCCTAACTGATCAAGATAACCACCTCCTGTGGTTTGCTCCAAGGTCGTCAAACCGTTTGCTGCTGCATGACTTTCGGCAGCTTCGCGAGCGCCTCGCCCAGAATAGAACACGGCCTCATTCGCCCGTGTTGAGACATTGAGGCTGTCAATGCCGTTTATGATCCGCTGGAATGACAGATCGGCAGGGCCGAGATTTTGAAGATTGTTGACTGCATTGTTGTTGAGACCCGCCTCTGCGTCTGCCCTTGCAGCGAGGCTATCGCCTGTTCGGGCGGCTTCGGCTCTGGCGGCGGCGAGTGCGGCTTCAGCTTCGGCGTTGGCGACGCCGCGTAGGGTGAAGCGACGCAACGCGCCCTGTGCTGTGCCGATCCCGAAGGTTGAGAAGCCGTAGATAAGATCGGCATTTTCAACTGAGATGCCCGTGAAGTCAGCGATCCGCCCTGCACCATAGGTTGGCGTATATTCGCCAAAGAGGCCAGTGCGTACTCCGGCTTGAAAATTGTCAATCCCAATAAGCGCAACCGCGCCGCCGCCCGCTGAAACAAAGCAGCTTACGCCAGTAACAGGGCACGCTATCCCCGCAACAACGGCAGTTGTGCCTCCTGCAATGACATCAAAGACGCCAGCGCCTGCCTGCAACACCCCAAGCCCGCGCGTGACGACGCGGCCATAGTTTGCATCGATATAAGCTACGTTTTCGCCGAAGTTATTGAGTAATGTCCGTCCGCCAGCGAGCAATTCCTGGACGCTGGGCAGGGCGAACGTGCCGCTTGGATCAAAGGTGCAAGTGAGGCAGGTTGTAAACCGATTGGCCCCAAACAAGCCACCGATATTGGCTGTCACAACAACGCGAGCCGCCTCTTCGTCTCGCGCTGTACGTAAGCGGTACAACTCATCAGTTGAAAGCTGGCCAAGCTGAAGGCTGCGCGTGGTATCGCCATTTGCAAGGCTAGCTATGGTTTCTGTGCGGTAACGGTTCGTTTGATCCGAGCACGCCGCTGGTGTGCCTGTAGCGACAATGCAGCTTTCAATCAGTGCTTTGTTGTTGCCAAAGATTGCAAGTGCTTGTTCGCCGCGTGGGCTGGCGTAAAACTGGTCAAATGTCTGACAGTTGGTGTCGCCTTCGTTACAACGACCCGTGCTGACGCCGTTGAACAACAGATCGTTATTCTCGGTTTCAATTTGACCAGCGGTTGTGGCGATAGCGGCGTTGAGACCAGTTGCCGAGGCGAGGCCAGCGATTAACGTGGTGACGAGGTTTCTACGCGCTTCCTGATCCTCAAGGCCGCGTGGATCGATTTCACCAGTGATTGCATCACGCGGTGCTGGATCAGTAAAGCTCGTCAGCAAATAATTGAGGACGACGCTTGCGGCGGCCCCTGCGGCGGCTGAGCCGCAGCCATTTGATCCGCCTGCGGCGGAGCCCGCACAGCCAACGACTGATTGCAGCGCGGCACGAACAGTTTCGCTGCCAGCGGTTGGATTGCCGTTGCGATCAAGCAAGCTATCGGCGATTGTCTTCACTTTCTCGACCGCGAGGCTTTGCAACACATTGACCGCTGCGGCTTGGGCGAGTGAGCCGAGACCGCCCGCCACGTTTGATCCAGCGGCTCCGCTGAATGCAGTAGCGGCGATGCGCGCGGCGCTGCCTGCGCCGAATTGATCGCGCAGTTTATTGGCGTCGATCAGCGCTTCATCGCGTTGGCCTTGGGTGAGGACAGTGCCGTCCGCGCGGACGCCGGTTTCGGCTTCTTTACGCTTGGCGGCTTCATCCGCCGCCCGATTATTAAAGAACACGCTCACTTGCTGGGTCAGTGCCTGCGCTGCGGCGAACCCTTCTGCGATTTCGGTGCGTTTGGCGTCGGTGAACTGCTTG
>JAYTPB010000127.1:0-7220 GCA_043747445.1 Sphingomonadales bacterium | reverse complement strand
GTCTGGCTGTCCGAGGTCATGCTCCAGCAAACCACAGTGGCGGCGGTAACGCCCTATTTTGAAGCGTTTACCGCGCGCTGGCCGAGCGTCACCGCGCTTGCCGATGCCGACGACGCAGACGTGATGAGCGCGTGGGCCGGGCTTGGCTATTATGCTCGTGCGCGAAACTTGCTCGCTTGTGCGCGCGCGGTTTCGGCCAAGGGTGGCCGCTTTCCCGAGGATGAGGGCGAACTGCGCGCACTACCGGGGATTGGCGCCTATACCGCCGCTGCAATTGCGGCCTTCGCTTATGGCAAGCGCGCGGTGGTGGTTGATGGCAATATCGAACGGGTGATGGCGCGGCTATTCGCGATTACAACGCCAATGCCTACTGCACGACCTGAGATTTATGCGGCGATGGAAGCGCTCACACCAGACGATACTGCTGGTGATTTCGCGCAAGGCCTAATGGATTTGGCGCGTAGCCTTTGCACCCCGCGCAATCCGCGCTGCATGTTGTGCCCAGTAATGGCGCACTGCCAAGGCAAAGACGCGCCCCAAACCTATCCAGTCAAAGCCGCCAAAACCAAACGCCCTGAACGTGTTGGCACCACGTGGTGGATCGAGTGCGACGGTGAGGTGCTGCTGATCCGCCGCCTGGATAAAGGCTTGCTCGGCGGAATGCGCGCGCTGCCATCGGGGGAATGGGGTGAAACAAACGTTGCGACGCCGCCCATTGCAGCCGACTGGCACCCCATCGGCACCGTCACGCATATCTTCACCCATTTCCGCCTCACGCTTAATATTCAGGGCGTTCGTCTAAAAAGGGGTTGCAAGCCGCAACTGGACGGGGAATGGTGGAAGATGGAGCGGCTGGATGAAGCCGGATTGCCAAGCCTGTTCGCAAAAGCGGCAGCGCGGGCGATGAATTGGGAGAAAGTCGCATGAGCCTTGAACTAAACCGTCGACATTTTCTGGGCGGAAGCTTGCTTGCCGGCGGCCTGCTGGCAACACCGGCATGGGCCAAGGAAGCCACACGCGGCATCTCGTCAAGTTGGACGCAGATTCAGGCGATGCTTGATGCCACCATCGCCAAAAAATACGTCCCCGGCGTCGGCGCTGCGATTGCGCGCGGCACCGATCAAGCTGACTTCATGACCTCAGGCAGTCTTGCCTTTGGCGATACGACAGCGATTACGCCTGATACACTCTGGCGGATTTATTCAATGACGAAGCCAATTACCGGCATCGCCGTCATGATGCTGATCGAAGACGGAAAGCTCAAGATGGATCAGAATGTGGCGGATATATTGCCCGCATTCGCCAATCCGAAAGTGCTTACTGATCCCGCCAACAGCCTTGACGCACGCCCATCGCGCGCACCAATCACGATCCGTAGCTTGCTCACGCATACGGCTGGTCTGGGTTATTCGATTGTCACCAAAGGCCCGCTGCTTGACGCTTATATCAAGGCAGGAATTTCTCCGGGCAGCGTCAGCCGCCGTGAACTCCCCGGTATATCGCGCGCGCCTGCTGCTCCTAGTCTTGAGGAATTTGCCAATCGGCTTGGCACACTCCCACTGATCGCTGATCCCGGCGTTAAGTGGAGCTATTCGGTCAGCCTTGATTTGCTTGGCCGTGTGATTGAAGTCGTGAGCGGGGTGCCGTTTGACACCTTCCTCAAGACGCGCATCTTTGATCCGCTCGGTATGACGAGCACCTATTTTCAAGTACCGGCAAGCGAAGTTAAACGCCTGACCACCAATCATTTTGGCCTGCCAACCGGGGCATTCCCGATTGATCCCGGCCCCGATAGCGTGTTTCTTGATAAGCCAGCCTTCCCATTTGGCGGCGCTGGCCTTGTCTCAACAATGCGCGATTATGACCGTTTCCTCGCGATGCTAATGGGTGAAGGCGCACTTGGCCAAACCCGGATCATGGGCAAGCTGGCGGCAAACACTGCGATGTCAAACCTCGTAAGCCCCGATACGATCATGGAAAGCTTTGTCACCGGCCAGGGCTTTGGTGCGGGCGGGCGCGTAACGATTAAATCTGGCCCGAATGGTGAAGGCATCGGCACCTATGGCTGGGGCGGCGCTGCCTCCACCATCGGCTGGGTTGATCGCACGCGCAAAATCCGCGCGTCGGGTTGGGCGCAGATCATGACTCAGGGCGGACAGCCCTTCACGACTGAATTTGGCAAGACCGTTTACGAAAGCCTGTGAACCGTCACAACCCCGGCTTTACCGGATCACCGCTTGACCGCGTTGATCCGGTGCGCAGCGATCCTGCCGCTTACGCCGCCCATGCCTCAAACTGGCGTGCGCGGGTGTTGGCGTTTGAGGGCAGTGATCCGCTGACTGATGAGGTTGGCAATCTGGCGTGGGTCTCAATGGCCGATGTTGCAGAGGATGCTGAGCTGATCCTGCTTGGGCTGCTTGAGGAAAAGCCGCATTTTGTCGCGATTCCTGCCGCGCCCTTTGCCGACGGGTTTCGCACCCCTTCGCTCTGGCGTGTGCTCAACAGCCTCCCCGCCGATCAAGCCGCGATTTACGGCACCGCACGCAGCGTGATTGACTGGCACCACCGCCACGGCTTTTGTGGGCGGTGTGGCGGGGCGACGGCGGTTTTCCGCGCGGGCTGGGGGCGCAAATGCGGGGCTTGCGAAACTGAGCATTTCCCCCGCGTTGATCCAGTCGTCATTATGCTTGCGGAATATCAGGGTAAGATCCTTGTCGGGCGGCAACCGCGCTTTCCCCCGCGCAATTATTCAGCGCTTGCTGGCTTTCTTGAACCCGGCGAATCGATTGAAGAAGCCGTCCGGCGAGAGCTGTATGAAGAGGCAGGCGTCACCGTTTCCAACGTCCGCTATGTCGCGAGCCAGCCCTGGCCCTTTCCCGCCGCCTCGCTGATGATCGCGTGCATCGGTGAGGCGGAGAGCGACGCGCTCACCATTGACACGACTGAACTTGAAGACGCGATGTGGGTGAGCCGCGAAGAGGTTGAGGCGGCGCTTGCAGGTGCGGAAAACGCGCGCTTTAATGCGCCGCCGAGGTTCGCGATTGCACATACCTTGCTGCGCGCGTGGTTGGGGTGATTTAGCCTAAATCGTCATTGCGAGCGAAGCGCGGCAATCCAGTCCCACCGTTGCCACTGGATTGCCGCGCTTCCGCAAAGCGGAAGTTTATCCTGAGCGCCTGCAAGGCAGTCGAAGGGCTCGCAATGACAGCTATTTCAACAACTGGTTTAGCTCAATCAGCGTCCCATCGGGATCAAAGAAATTGCACCCGCGCACGCGGATTGGCGGGCCGCCGTTCCGCCCCGGATACGCCTGATCACGCACCTGCGCAGTTACAGTAACACCGGGCACCTTGGCGGCGGCGGCGCAGCGCGTGTCGATATCATCGGTGTTGGTGACGATCACATGGCTGCCAATCCCCATCCGCGTGGGGTACGGGCCGGGGTCGGGCAAGCGCGGCGACAGCCATTCCATAAGGCCAATCCAGCCAATGTACGGATCATTGCTGTTGAGCAACACCAGCCGCGCCTGCGCGCCGGGTTCGCCTGCTGGCAGGGCAATGCCTGACATTGGAAGCGTCGCGTCATAATTGATCTTCATCCCCATTACACCCTGGTAAAGCGCAAGCGAGTTTTCCATGCTCCGCACAATCATCGTGACGCGGCGAATGTCGGTTGGCAGCCGCTCGACCGGTTTGGCAACCCCGGCGACAACATCAGTGCGCTGCGGTTTCTTTTTGGCGGCAAGCGCTGGCCCGCCGAACGCGAGCGCAAGACCAGCGGCGATCAGGATATATTTCATTTTCCAGCATCCTCAGCATAAGCGGCAAGTGGGAGCGCCTCCCCGGTTTGGCGGATCACCGCGCGTTTGCGGAAAAAGCGCAGCAGCCCGCTTTCCCCCATTCGCGATGGGCCGAGGCCTGACAGGCCAAAGCTCGATTTCTCGGCTTCCCACACCATAGTCGTCAGCGAGCCATCATTGATCGAAACCGCGCCGACATTCAGCCGCGAACCAATTGCCTCAGCCTCTTGCACTGTCCCGGCAATTACTGCGCCTGACAGGCCGTAGATGGTATCATTGGCCATACTGATCGCCTCATCCTCGCTATCGAACAGCGTTACGGGAATGACAGGGCCGAAGGTTTCATCGGCGATCACTGCCATGTCGCGCGTAACCGAGGCCAGCACCGTCGGTCGCAAATATTTGCCGCCGCCAAGCGTTTCAACTTGCCCTCCGGTCAACACATGCGCGCCCTTTGCCCGCGCATCATCAATCTGCGCTTGAACGATGTCGGCTTGGGGAGCCGAGATAAACGGGCCGATATCGCCGCTGTTGATATCAGGATAATTGAAGCGCACCGCCTTGGCTTTTTCGGCAAGCGCGACCAGAAACGGCTCGGCAATCGCGCGCGCCACATAAACCCGCTCAATCGACTGGCACGCCTGCCCCGAATTGACCACCGAGGCGCGGAGCGCAATTTCAGCAGCGGCCACCGGATCAGCACTGGCGAGGATGATCATCGGGTCTTTGCCCCCCAGTTCAAGGCTTGCCGGGATGAATGCGCTCGCGGCGGCAACCCCAACCACGCGCCCGGTTTTGACTGAACCTGTGAACGCCACATAATCGACGAGCGGGATCATTGCCGCACCCGTCGCGCCGTCGCCTTCAATGATCGCCAGCGGCAGTTCGTTGACCTCAGCAACCGCCGCCATCAACGGACGGATGAAGCGCGGGGTGATTTCGGACGGCTTGACGATCACCGCACAGCCCGCCGCAAGCGCCGATATCGCATCAATCAGCGCAAGCGTCAGCGGGAAATTCCACGGCGATATCACCCCAACCAGTGGATAGGGCACAAGCTGAATCGAGGTAGAGATACTCGATATGCTCGTCTGGCGATCCTTCGCCATAGCGCGCGCGATCATGAATGGGGCTGAACCTTCGCAGCGCTTGATCATGCCAATCACGCCGTCAATTTCAATCTGCGAAATAGCCGCGCGTCCGGTGTCTAGGATCAAGGCACTGGCAATCGCATCCCGGTGCCGCTCAATCGCGTCAGCAAATCTAAGCATGATCTTGCAACGCTGCGAAGGCGAATAGGCCGCCCACGCGATCTGACGCTGACGCATTTCCGCCGCGCACGTTGCCAGCGCCGCACCGTCGAGCGGCGCGATCTCATAATCATCCTCACCAGTGCGCGGGTTGCGGATTTTCATTGCTGCCCCTCCCAAGCCGACACTATCTCTCCACCGGCTGCAAACCAAGCCTCGGGTCGTGCCGCCAATTCCCCAAGCAGCTTTTCAAACATATCGATCCGGTATGGCAAGCCCATAATGTAGGGGGTGATATGAAGCGGGAGCATCCGTCCGCCTTCACCCGCCAACCAGTCAAACGCATCGCGCATTGAAGCTGCGTAGCTGCCCACCGATTGCTGCTGGACGGTGATGATCTGGCGATCACTCAGCTCATGATTGAGCGGCAGATTGATCAGCCCATTTTTGAACGCATAGGGCAGTTCATCATTCACCCAGTCACAGCAATATTTGACGCCCGCCGCGCGCAGCAAATCGGGCGTATTCCAGCTCTGCGACCGGGCAATGCTCAACCAGCCAACAGGCCGCGTACCACTCACTTTTTCAAGCGTATCAAGTGACTCCGCAATTAGCGCGTGCTCCGCATCAATTGGCAGGCCGCTCGCGATGGTGCCGTTCATATCGGTCGAATGCGCGATAATCTCATGCCCGCTTGCGATGATGTCAGCGATGATTTGCGGGTAACGCGCGGCAATCGCGCTGTTCGTCGCCACAGAAACCCGCACCCCTGCCTTCGCAAACGCATCAAGCAAGCGGTAAAAGCCAATCCGCGTGCCATATTCGCGCGCGGTGTAGTGGCGGTAATCGGGGTACGCCGTTTGCATATGCCCCGGCGCGCGGAACGGGGTGTCACTGGGCGCAATCGGGAACCATTCAAGGCTGACACAAACCCACACCGCGACTGATTTATTGACGGGCCAAACCACAGGCTTGCGCGTCTGGATCGCCGACCAATCATAAAGGTCATGATCATAACCGTGCCGCCGCTGTGGATATTCAAGATAGGCCGGATCAAGCGTCACGCTTTGGCCCCAAGCCCGGCCTTCAAAAATGACATCAATTCAATTGGCGAAGCGGTGATCAAATCGACGCCGTGTTGTCGCTCACTGCCTGCCAAACGGTTGGCATTATTCACTCCGCAGTAAATGGCGAATTTTTGCGCCGGGTCTTTCTGTTTGATGCTTTTGGCGAGGTTAAGCCCGGCGCTGCGATCCATGCCGCGCTGCATGTCCGAAATTACGAAGTCAAATGTTGCGGGCGCGAAAAATTGAAACGCCGCTTCGGTGGTCAGCGCATTTTGGATCTCAAACCCCTGGTCGGCGAGTGCCGCCTGCAACGAACCGTTGTTCTCGGGATGATCATCGACCCAGAGAATGCGCTTCCCTCCGCGCGCCGTGGCCGATTTGGTTTCAGCAATAATCGATTTCGTTCCAACGGCGGCGGAATTGGTTTCGACCGCTTTTTTGAGTTCAGCGACCTGGGCCTGCAAATCGGAAATCGACACTTGCTGCTGCTGCGCGATTTCGGGCAGTGACAGTTCAAATTCGCCAATTTTGATCGTGCCGCCGCGATTGGCGATTTGCCCGATCATCCGTGAAACCGGGCGAGAAATCAACACAAGCAAAAGCAGCGCGGTAATTGGCCAGAGCAAATCAGCAATTGCTGATAACAGTGCTGCGTTCATCACACCCTCCTCATTGCTGCGCTGCCCAAGCGTCAACGATTTCGCCAGCCGTTGCAATCCACGCGCGGCCATCGGCGGCGATATGGCGCAGCGCCTCCTCAAACGGGCCAATCCGGTGCGGCTGACCAATCAAATAAGCATGGAGCGGAATGCACATCACCGTACCCCCTTCGCGCGCGAGCCGATCATATTGGGCGATCAGCGTATGCGCATATTCGCGGCCCGACATATTATAAACGAAAAACCCGTAATGGTCATTCACTTCAAGGCTGTAGGGGATTGAGACGAGGTTGCCTGATTTGGTCTTCACCCGCTGCACCTGATCATCATGATACAGATCGCAGGTATAATCGAGGCCGTATTCAGCGATCAGATCAAGCGTGCGCGGCGTATGCGTGAGCGCGGGGGCGAGCCAGCCACGAATGCTCTGCCCCGTCGCCTCACG
>JAYTPB010000126.1:0-6997 GCA_043747445.1 Sphingomonadales bacterium | reverse complement strand
GGGATACGACAAGTTTCAAGCCGTTCGCGGATATGGTGAATGAAGGTCGGCTCTTAGGAGGCTCACCAGAACAACTGAAAGTCCAAAATGGTGGCGGTTGAATACAAATCATTAACGCCTATCAACCCTTCAATGAAAATCCCGCGATTTTGGAATAATCCGCACATCGCGAGGATGGTTTGAGGTGCGCCCCTGATGGTGCAGATATTGGGAACGCTGAACTTCATCAGGGAGCGCAAGCGTCGGGTCTGGATCATGCGTTTGGGATAGCGTGTCAAGCGCTGCGCTGCGGTCATCAATACGCGTTGCCATAAGATGGATAACGCCTTCGGGGCTGCGCTGAAGCTCCCCCTCGACGAGCATCAGTCGTGAAGCAATAACCGCCCGGCGGTAACGTTCAAACAGCCTTGCCCAAATTACGACATTCGTAATCCCGGTTTCATCTTCAAGCGTGATGAAAATCGCATTGCCCTTCCCCGGTCGTTGGCGGACAAGAACGATGCCAGCCGTTTTAACATATGCGCCGTTTTTGGATGCAGCCGTCGCAGCGCAGCTTAGCACACCCTCAGCCTCAAAATCTGCGCGCAGGAACTGCATCGGGTGCGCTTTGAGTGAGAGCCGGATTGTCTGATAGTCTGCCGCAACATGCTCACCGAGTTGCATCTGTGGTAATTGAATATCGGGCTCAACGCCTAGCTCTCGTGCGCCCGCCGCCGCGAACAGCGGAAGTTCATCGCTTGGGGTGCGCCTGACTTCCCACGCGCCTTCGCGCCGATCAATGCCGAGTGAACGTAGCGCATCGGCATCGGCAAGCAAACGCAGCGCACGGAGTGGCAATTTTGCCTGACGTGCAACCGCCTCAATGCTGGTAAATGGTCGGGCTGCAACAACAGCCTTGGCCCAGCTTTCGCGAAATCCGTCAACCTGACGCAAGCCGAGGCGTAGTGCGTCCCGTTCTATCGCATTATCCCAGTTGCTGAAGTTCACATCGATCCCACGTACCTCGACACCGTGTTCGGCAGCGTCGCGGACAATCTGGGCAGGTGCATAAAAACCCATCGGCTGTGAATTGAGCAGGGCCGCCGCAAATACCGCTGGATAATGATGCTTGATCCAAGACGAGACCCATACCAGCCGCGCAAATGCAATCGCATGGCTTTCAGGAAAGCCGTAACTACCAAACCCTTCGATCTGCTTGAAACAGCGCTCGGCAAATTCAGCTTCATAGCCGCGTGCGATCATGCCGTTCACCAGCTTCTCACGAAACGCATCAATCGTTCCCAAATTACGGAATGTGGCCATTGCGCGGCGGAGCTGGTTTGATTCCGAAGGCGTAAAATCGGCCGCAACAATCGCTAGCTTCATCGCTTGTTCCTGAAACAGTGGCACACCCATTGTTTTGCCAAGAACATTACGTAACTCATTAGGATTATGTGGCAATTTTGGCGCTGGAAATTCCACCTTTTCTTTGCCCTGCCGCCGCCGCAGATAGGGATGCACCATGTCGCCTTGGATTGGGCCAGGCCGCACAATTGCGACTTGAATAGCGAGATCATAAAAGCAGCGCGGACGCAGGCGCGGTAGCATGTTGATTTGGGCTCTGCTTTCCACCTGAAATACGCCGATACTGTCGCCTGCGCAGAGCATATCCCAGACCGCATCATCACTGTCTGGAATCGAGTCGAGGGTGTGGCGCGTGCGATCAACCTGCAAAATCATATCAAACGCTTTCCTAATACAGGTCAGCATACCAAGTGCCAGTACATCAACCTTCATCAGGCCAAGCGCATCAATATCGTCCTTATCCCATTCGATGAAGGTGCGATCCTCCATCGCGGCGTTCTGGATGGGCACAATCCCATCGAGCCTTTCCTCGCTCAGCACAAATCCGCCGACATGCTGCGAAAGATGGCGCGGGAATTTGAGAATTTGCTGCACAAAATGGTTGAGGCGCGCAATCTCTGGATTGTCAGGATCAAAACCACTTTCGGTAAATCTTTTAGGCTCGATGCTGCTTGAATAGCTACCCCACACAGTTGAGGCGAGCCGCGACGTCATATCTTCACTCAGGCCAAGTGCTTTGCCAACTTCACGCACCGCGCTGCGGGGGCGGTAATGAATGACCGTCGCGACAATCCCGGCGCGCGCGCGACCGTAGCGCTCATAGACATATTGCATTACCTCCTCACGCCGTTCATGTTCAAAATCAACGTCGATGTCGGGTGGCTCTTTGCGTTCCTCAGAGATAAAGCGTGAAAAGAGCAGGCTATGCTTGGCTGGATCAACCGCCGTAATCCCAAGGACAAAACATACCGCAGAATTGGCAGCCGATCCGCGCCCCTGACAAAGAATGCCACGCCCTTGGGCAAATTGGACAATATCATGAACAGTCAGGAAATAGGCTGCATAATTCATCTTCGCAATGACACGAAACTCTTCATCCAAAAGCGCTTGTACCTTGGGTGGGATGCCATCGGGCCAGCGTATATTAGCTTTGCTGCGCACCAACGCTTCAAGCCAGCCTTGCGGCGTATAGCCGGGCGGTACAGGTTCATGCGGATATTCATAAGCAATCTGTGAAAGATCAAAACTCACGACTGAAAAGAGCTGCTGTGTCTGCAATATTGCATCTGGACAGTCGGCAAATAAGCGCGCCATTTCGACTGCAGGCTTAAGATGCCGCTCAGCATTAGCTTCGAGCAGGCGACCCGCCTTCTGGATCGTTGTTTTTTCGAGAATACAGGTCAGGATGTCATGTAGTGGACGCGCCTCTGACGTGGCATAAAGTGCATCATTAGTTGCGATCAGCGGGATTCCAGTTTGTGCTGAAAGCATCTGAAGGTAGGCGAGGTAACGCTTGTCGCGCCCACCCCGGTGCATCGTCGCGCCAATCCAGACATGGTTTGTTTTGGCTTCAAGCACTTGCAGCACCCTTTCGTCGCTTGGCTTTCGAAGTGGGAGGAGGATAAGCGCCATCTCCGCACACCATTCCAGCAAATCAGCGAGAAAGAGGATACACTCGCCCTTTTTCCCGCGCAGATTGCCAATCGACAAAAGCTGCGTCAGCTTACCCCATGCAGCGCGTGTTGTTGGATAAGCAATGATATCAGGCGTCGTATCAGCAAACACTAGTCGCGCGCCCATGATCAGTTTGAAATCCAGCCCACGCCCCTCTTCGCGCGCCGCCTTGAGTGCACTCCACGCCCGAACAACCCCGGCGACTGAGTTGCGGTCAGCAATGCCAATACCGCTATGGCCAAGCACAATTGCTGCTTCGACCATTTCGCCAGGATGCGATGCCCCGCGCAAAAACGAGAAATTGGTCGCAGCAATCGGCTCAGCATAGGTCATGCGAACAGCCCGTGGAGATACCAGTTGGGATTCTCTTTTTCGCTGCCATAAAGGCCGTGGCGAAAAACCCAGAAACGGCGCCCATATGTGTCCTCGACGCGGTAATAATCACGCGTGAGGCCAGTCATACTCCGCCGTTTCCACCACTCCGCCGCTATACGCTCCGGGCCTTCATAGCGCGTAACGTCATGCGCCGTGCGTTTCCAACGGAACCGGCGCGGCGGGCCATCGGGCACTTGCGCCATAACTTCGATCTGCTGTGGGGGATCGAATAAATACAGCGGACGCAGTGGCGGTTCGCCGTCTTCTGGCTGTGGCCAAGACGCAAGTGGGAGTAGGCTTTGTAAAACCGGAGAGGAGATAGACGCCTGTTCAGGGATATGACTGTTGCCCGCCGATAAGCGCCGCACCCGGTTACGCCCAAGCCGCACGCCCAACCGGTCAAGCAGTGCCGCAATCTCAGTATCAAGGGCACTACTGCCCTCAAGCTGCAATTGTTTGGCAGCGAGCGGCTCAACTACAGGCACAGCAAGCCGGATCAGATCATAACCAAAGCCGGGGTCAAGCGGATCAGACAGGCTATCGATCCGTTCGCGGAACAATCGGTTGAGAAGCCCGCTGTCGCGCGTTGGCTGGCCCGTTTCAATCGCTAGGCGCGCGACATGTCCGTCGCTGCGGAACAGGCTCGCTTCAAACCGCCGCCCACCCTGCCCACGTTCTGAAAGCAGGCGTTCCGCATCCTGTGCTAACCCATCAAGTGCGCCCAGCATATCATTGCTACGCGCTACTGGTTCAGCAAAGCGCATTTCAACCACAAGATCGGGCGGCACTCGACGGGGCGTGATGCGCACATCGGTCTCGCCCAAAAGCCTTGAAAGCAGTGCGGGCGCATCTTCTCCAAAGCGCGCAGCAAGCGGGGCACGCGGGCGGTCTGCCAGAGCGCCAATGGTGTGAAGCCCAGCGCGGCGCAGCGCGATATGTGCATCCTCTGACAGACGCAGAGCGCTCACCGGCAAAGCGCACACATCCGCTATACCGTGTTGTGAAAGCGCCACAGCAGCGTCGGGCGTGGAGGCACAGGCTGCGCGCGATGTCAGGCCTTGGCGCGTAAGACGTTCGCTTAGCTCAGCGACCAACCCCGTTTCGCCCTCTGCAAATAAATGGGCACAGCCTGTGATATCAAGGATCAACCCCGAGGGCGGATCAAGCGCGACCATCGGCGTATAGCGATCACAGCCTTCGGCCAGCCACTCAAGCAGGGCTGCGTCATCCTTCAGATCGTGCGCGATGACGACCAGTTCAGGTACGCGCGCGCGCATATCGGCGAGCGTCATGCTAGGGGCAAGACCAAGCGTTAATGCGCGTGCGTCAATCGCGACGATTTGCACTGCACCGCGCTTTTTCTCGGTCAGTACAAAGGGCGTATCAGGCGGCTTTGGCTTGTTCCTCTCTGAAGGAAGCAGCGGTAGGAACACCGCCAGATAACGTCTGGTCTCTAGCGCTTTGTTCGACACAGATTTGTTGTTCACGATCCCACTCCAAACGTGCGTTAAATCCGGCGATGCCTGCGCGGTGTCTCATCAAAGTCACATCAAACGCTGGCGCTCCCGGCGCATTGCCTTCAAGCGGCACCGAAGGAGCAGGGGCAACCTGCCACCGGGTCTGTGCTGCACTCGGGCTTGGTTCCGCCCCTACCCGCAGGAGTAAAGTCAGCACCCCTGATGCGCTCGCCGCCAAAGCAAGTCTGCGCGAAGCCGTCAGATCAAGCGCGCGTGCCTTGCTGTAAGGTTCAATTACCACCGCACCTAGCCCGCCACATTTTACACTATCCGCCCCTGCGCGCAGAGTCGCCAGTTCATCAGGCGCATGGACGAACATAAAACGGTCAGGATCAGCTCCCAATTCGATCAAGCCTGGTCCGTAAAGCGTGCCAGAGCGTCGCTGTACCCTGTCTTCACGTATCCAGAGGATCGGTTTGGAAGCAACCCCACCACGAAGCGCAAGAATCAAAGCAAAGGCAGCCGCCGCACTCGCATCCGTCTCATCAGCAAACACCTCATGAAGGACACCGCGCGCAAGCCCGCCACGCAAACGCTGATCAACATTGCCGACCCCAAGCGTAAACAGCCCCCTCGCCTTATCAATGGGCGCTGGTTCAAACTGGGCAATGCGCTGCCGCAGAGCAGAAAGGCTGTGTTGGGATCGACTCATTTTGTTCCTAATATGTTCTGTATATCAACGGAATGGGGCGGTGAGTCAAGCGAGATATGTGGAATATTGAAATCTTGGCGAGCATGTTCCAAATATTAAAATGTCTGTGCGCATCCTCAAGTGTAGCGATCTTGATCAAACTTCAGCAAACTCAGTTTCAAGGCAGGCTGTTTCCACCAACCTTGGCCATTCTGCCAATGCCCGCTTACGAAGCGCAAACAACTAAAATTTGTTGTAAACGCGACATATCTTGGACGCGATAGAACTGACCACATGATTAAGAATACGATCCGCAACCGCAATTTCGATTTCCAAAAACGTCACATACTTGAGTACTGAAGATCGTCGGTAGATCTTGAACGGTTCAATGAAGCATCGGCACGGCATCAATATTCATCGCAAAATCATTCATCTCTCGGTTTTTGATGATTTCAGTATCTAACCGGCGCTTTGCCTTAGTGAGCTTTGAAACAGATGTATCGCCAGTCATGCTGAATACGAAAAGACTCCCGGGCAATCACTTACTATCAGCAATCGCCATCTTAATAATTGCTCGTGCCTGTTTAGAAAGGGGGACGCGCAGCACATTAGGCTCCACAAATGCAGAAGGCAGCTTGATATTCGACACATACAAATTTGAACAAATTAATTGTGGCTCAATGATTAAACAATGAAAATCTAGCATTTTATTAGACGCAGATGATCAATATTGAACAGATTTGAACAGCTCTGGAAAACTTAAGAATAGCTAGAAAACTGACTCTTAAACAGCGGGCTCTTGGTTCGGGTTCAAGTGTGTCCACCATTTTTCAAATGGCTTCTGTGAGTTTGAGCGATTGACGCGCTCTTTTGAGGCGCGTGACGATTGCAATTTAGAGGTCAGGCGGAACGCTAGACCTCTAACTTGCCATTCCCTAAAACTTAAAACTTGCGCGCGCTCCGTATTGGCGGGGTGGCGCAAAGCTCGCCTGAAGTGCCGGGCCACCACCGAAGACGAAGCGCGTTGCAGTTGCCTTATCCGTGACGTTGGTGACAAAGCCCTGAAGCTCAACACTGTCGTTGATCTGCCATGTCAGCCGCAAATCAATCTTCTCAAACGCTTTTTGCGTATCAAGTGGTGAATTGAATGGTTGCCCAAAAAATTTCCCTGAGAAAGTCACAATGGCATAGGGGATAAGCTTGCCAGCGCTCCCAAGGTCAATGTCATAAGAGGCATAAACCGAACCCGAATATTCAGGCGAGTACGGAATGCTTTTGCCCGAAAGATCACAGCCAAAGGCAATCGGCGGTTGACCAACGCCGCCCGTGCCAGGAACAAGACCACAGTTGAAACCGGGCGCAAATACGCGCCGCTGCCCGACGCCCGCAATCTGGATTCCGTTGACGAGCGTTGGCGCTGTCTGGGTTGCATCATTCAAAAGGATTGACGTGCCAA
>JAYTPB010000125.1:0-5412 GCA_043747445.1 Sphingomonadales bacterium | reverse complement strand
GGGATACGACAAGTTTCAAGCCGTTCGCGGATATGGTGAATGAAGGTCGGCTCTTAGGAGGCTCACCAGAACAACTGAAAGTCCAAAATGGTGGCGGTTTCAGCCGCAAAATGGATGGGCGGGATAAATGTCCACGTTCGATCAAATTTCCGACGAAACCCGCATTAAACGGTGGCAAATGCTGCGCGGTAGGGCTGACGCCACTCTTTGGCACTACGCATGGTATATTGTGATGCTGCCAATACGGCACGAACTTTGATGATGATACTGGCCGGAAAATATGATTAACAGGCTAACGCTGGGGTGTATTACCTTGTAAAAGCACCGAATTACGCCTAGTCACCATTTAGGGATTTTGAACTGCAAACGCGAGGCACACCCTAATGCAATCATCTGAAAAATCCTCAGCCAAGCCTAGCTATGTAGCACCCAGAGCCGCCGAGCCAAGCTTTACCGCCGACAGCTTCGTTGCGCTGCACGCAACGCTATTTGAGTCATCAGCGGGGATTGCCGGACAGATTCGTCATACAGCTCTTAGTTGGAATGAACGTCATTTCGCGCATGTGCCCATGATTATATCTTCACTCGAACAGCACTTCGCAAATCTTGCCAAAGTGGATGATCTTAAAGTGCTGTCACGTGATGCTTTCTTTGATAGGCTTGCCTATCATATCAGTGAACTCCATGCGATTTCACCGTTTCGCATCGGCAATCGGCGCACGTTAGCACGCCACGCAGAGCAAATGGCCAACGTGGTTGGCTACGCTGTTCAGACGAGCGGTCACAACAAAAATATTTGGGACGAAGTATTAACGCTTAGTTTTGTCCATAAAGATCACCGGGGTATTGCTTGTTTGCTTAAAGGCGTTCCAATTCCCGTTGACTTGTTTCCCGAAAGCATAATTGGAGCCAGCGGTTTGCCGCAATTGCCAGATCGGGACGTGTCGCCAGATCGGCGCGCATGGCTTGGGCGGCGTTATCAGCGCCCAATTGTCCGTGCTAAGCGAGAGGTTGAGGATTATTTGCCAGAAGCTCAAGGTCAGGCGATGGCGGCGGTGGTCAAATTAACAAATGACGCGGCAGCACCTCGTTCACTGCTTACGCCTGCACTACAAGTGCTTGCCTATTTGCGTCACCCCAATGGGCCAATTTTTCAAGCGGCAATGCTTGACGCAATCAACTTTGGGGCAATCACGCCAGACCTAAGCGCCGAAGATAGCGCGCTTGAGCGGGTTCGTGAGATTGCCACCGCAATTAGTGTTGCGATTGCTCAACAAACGCGCGGCTCTCTTGAATTTTTGATCGAAACAGTCCGCGTTCCCGAATATAGCGTTCGCGGATCTCCGCATCAGGATCGGCTTGCGGCACAGTTTCTTACCAATACCGCAGAACAAAACCACGCTGACCCGCGTCTTGCCGCCTGCCAGCGCGCAGTTGATGACATCAGCGCCAAAGCAAAACGCAACCGCACAAGCAACCCCAAGCGCATCGCCGCAAAAATCGATCAAACCCGACGCGAAATAGCCGCTCAGATTCGTAGCGGCGATATGATGGTTGCAGATGTTAAGGCAGACGCGAACGCGCGCTTGGCCCGCGTCTGTTGAAGCAACCGCCAATGCGTTGAAAGCATTTTCAGTGCAATTCACGAGGGCGTTCAAGCAGCAATAGACATTGATATGAGTGATAAACGTAAAAGCGACAGGGCGGTGTGACGCCCTGTCGTTTACGCTGTCAGCTAGTTGCGACCACCATTATTGCCGCCTCCTGTTAGCCAATCCCACCAACTACGGACGGGAGCATTTGTTTTGTTTGATTTCTGCGACATTGATCAACCTTTCATATTGCGTACAGGAACATCCTGCCGCACATAGAAGGCTAGCCACCGCGAATTTGATTGACAATGATTGGGCGAATGCGGCGGTGCCGCATGGCTATTGTGTAATCCTCATTCCAAAATGGCGGAATGTCATTGCACTGCCTGCAATGTTACAAATTCTGAGAATTCTGCACGATCAATGGCGACCGCTCTCCGCTCACCAAAGGGGCAACCGAGATCATCATTGACGCCAACAGATATCCCGATTCGTTGAAACCCATGCGGGCCAACAAAGCCTTGCGTGAATAGCGCGTGGAGCTGCCCCGGCATTGGATCAACGTCTATCCCCGAGTCTGGCTGAATCAGAAAGACGAATACTCCATCATCGCCTTGGTGGATCAAACAATCAGGCACGATCACATTGATGCGCGCAACAATCGCACGTAGTAAAACTCTCTGTTCGTCACGCGAGCGGCTTCCAATGAATTGGCCATAGCGCTCAATCTTGATCGCGACCACGATGCAGTTTTGATAACCTTTGACGAAGTTAAGATGCGACAGATTGGGCAGCCCAGTCAGATCATTCGTTGTCATTGCGGCAATCACTTTGCTACGAGCTGACTCGCGAATACCTATGATGCCAAGTGCTAAAAGGGCTGGCACCATTTCCACATGGAGACGAAGATGGTCACCAATCAACATCAGCAACAGCAAAATTCCGGTGCCTCCGATCAGTATCAACGCCCGATATTTCCGCTGATTATTTAGAATGCAGACAATACCGATAATAGCGCAAATTAGGAGCGGCAGGATATATCCAAGTTCACGGGCAATGCCTGCTTTTATAGTTTCGGCAGCAATGACTGCTGAATATATTCCAGATGCCCTACCTTGTCCCAATACTGAAAACTTGAATGCTGATGTATCAGACATTACACCGATTACGACGTTCTTGCCATAAATTTTGGATTTTATACCCTTGCCAAGTATAATATCAGCGGCAGAAATCGTCGGGATTGATTTGTAATCAATGGCATAGTTTGGACGAAACGGATTTAGCTGTGTTTCAAAGCCAGCGATAACTGCTGACAGCGACGGATATGATCTGTTACCAATAAAGCTTGTACCAAAATCTTTTTCAATATGCCCAAACATTCCATAATTGACCCAGATATGGCTTTGTTTGGTTTTGTTACGAAACAACGGGGTGGGCAACACCGCGTCAAATGTTCCTGTCGTTAGACTCATTTCCTGACCGACTGCCAGCCAAACATTACCCCCTGAACGACCAAAAGCAGCAGCGAGTAGTTCATCATCAACCGGATTTGATGCGTCGGCCATGATTCGATCATATATAATTCGCTTCGCCCCCATCTCGCGGAGTCGATCAACTAATTGCGCATCATAACGGCGCTTCCATGGCATCCCGCCAAACAGCTTTGCGCTTCGTTCATCTTTGGCGATCACGACAATATCGCCGCTCGCCGCCGTGCGTCGCATCGCATCACGACCGATCTGCAACCCAATTTCAAGCGGCTTGCCAAAATCAGTTATTCCAACCAGCAATGCAATCAGCATCGTAATGATCAGCCCGACCGCCCCACTGCGCTGAACCTTGTAATGCGTAGCGGCCAGCGCTTCGCGTACGTCAACCTGATCTTTCGCGAGTTCGCGCCTTTGCTGAACCGCAAACACCACCCGAGCAATCGCCCCACTTAGCGACCAGCGTGGCGGGACGGGGCGAAATGGTTCAGGCCGAAATAGGAACTTATCGGGCGATCCAGTCTTAATGATCGCTTCAACCAATCCGTCGCGCGCATCCTCATCCATCCGCCAGCGCAATTGGCCATCCATTCGCGCGACCGCCTGTTCGGCCATCAGCCGCGCGCGTGTATCCCCTGTGTCATTATCATTCATCACGACGATCTTCTCGTTTTTTGCGACGATACCGATTTACACGGCACTTAGTAACAAGATATGACTCATATTGGTTTACAGAACCTACTTTGTCCACAATGAAATCCATTGCAATTTTTGCAGAGATTTTGTTGGTCTCATCTTTTCCCCCTTGTTGCGACCGAGTCCAATTTTGAAGGCTATTGCACGCCGCGAAGCGACATAATTTGGTGCGATTATCGGATGGCCGGCAGGGAATCTCCACTTTATGAGATATCCATCCGGCATCAGTCCGCAGAATTTTATCTTATATCGCCTGAGTATTTTGAGCAGCATAGAGACTGTTTGGAGATTGACGCGAATTGGTGTGGCAGGCTGTTGTTTGGCAATTTCGACTGGTTTCTGCCCGTCAAATCCTTATGGCGCCGTGTTTTTTGCAATACGCTTAGCGACATCGGATACGGCAAATTTATTATTGCAAACATATCCCTAAAAATGGCGATATTTTGCTAATCAGGCCAATAAATACGCCGAAAACAATCTCTGCAAATAATGCTTAGGTGTTTCAATTGATGATTTTGAACGAAATCTCACCAATTCGGATCAAGTTTACTAAATCTTAGCTGTCCTACCGGTACCACTTTTTTTCTTGATCCATCGCCAGAGGGAATCTGGCTTGGTCGCAGATGGTTTAGGGTGGGGCAGCTATCGTGTTTGGTATGCGTAGTGTATCTTTACTATTATGTAGTGTTGCGCTTGCGCCAGCGGCCTTTGCGCAGTCGGTTCCGGGTCAGGTCAACCGCGATGCTGAGCGGCTTCAAGAAATTGAACGCGAACGCCAGCGCGAACGCGCCGAGCAGTTCCGCAATTCGCAAACTGCTGCGCCGCAAGCGACACAGATAACGCCCGAGACTGAGCTTGCCGCTGACGCTGGTGGCTGCGCCGCCGTCCGTAGCGTTTCCATCAAAAATATGACCCGCTATGCGCAGGGCGATTTTGCCACTGATCTTGTCAAGCTGACCGGCGATTGTGTGTCGATCGCTGACATCAACGCCGTCCTACGCACGATCACCAACCGCTATATCGCAGATGGCTATGTTACATCACGCGCGGTCATCGGCCCGCAAGATTTGAAAAGCGGCGTGCTTGAGATCATCGTGATTGAAGGCCAGCTTGAGGGCATCAGCAGCGAAGGCGTGGGCACTAAGCGCAAATACCGCAAGGGCGAACTCGCCGCTGCTTTCCCCGGCACCAAAGGGCGCCAGCTTAACCTGCGCGATTTGGAACAGGGTGTTGATCAGCTTGCCCGGCTTGGCAGCGCTGAGCCTGATATTGATATTACTCCCGCAGAGCTTCCGGGTGCCAGCTCTCTGCTCGTGCGGCGCAAACGCGTGGATACCCCCTTGCACGCAAGCTATGCAGTCAACAATGATGGCTCTGCCAACACAGGCCGCATTCAATCAACAGCCTCGCTTGATATTGATAGCCCGCTGGGGATCGCTGATTTCTGGTCGCTTTATTATTCACGCGATCTTGAGAACAAAGATGGTCGCGGCAGCGAAGGCTACGGTGCGTTTGTTTCGGTTCCTTACGGCTATACCACGCTGACGCTGTCGGGTGGACGCTATAGCTTTGACTCGATCCTTCAGGGCGTGGATCAGGCCTTTGCCAATACCGGCGTTTCAACCAACGGTTCGGCC
>JAYTPB010000124.1:0-5106 GCA_043747445.1 Sphingomonadales bacterium | reverse complement strand
CTGCGCGCCGGGAGTTAAGGCCTGAGCGCGTCAGGCAGGTTTCACGGGCGATAAATTGCAAATCAGGGCGGGGCAATGGCGTCTCCATAATTAACTTGCTAATGAGAGTGATTCTTATTAGCAAGTTAATTATGCCGGGTTCTCCCCAACGTCAACCCAGCATTATGTTCGTTCCTCCAGGACGATTATAGGACTCACCGGGGTTGCAGCAGTGCAGCCCCGGTGCTTTTTGATCAGAAATCCTATTTACTTTTGCCGTAAAAATCAGGGTTCAGCGCCGAAGCGGCACAGTTTTTAAGCAACCGCCCAGAAACGTTCGCGGAACCATTTGGTGACGATATATTTGCGCCCTGCGCTCACCGGCACGCCTTCGTGGAGCGTGAGCGTGTTGGGCGCGCCGATATCATCCATATTATTCCAGATCACGAGCATCGCGGTGCGCGGCGATACGCACATGCCAGCGTTGGGGAAATTGGTTTCGCCGCCGCCTTCCGGCTCATTGAGGTAAATCATCCCCGTCCAACTGCGCTGACCACCTGATTTGCGCTCATCCTCCCAATAGGGTTGGCTTGGGAAGAAATGATCATAATGCGGTTTGAACTGCTGTCCCACATCATAGCGTTGCCCCTGGAGCGTTTCGCCGTGGCGGCGGTCAATCCCCATCAACGTGCAAATCCGCCCTTCTATACGTGCGACGGTGGGGTGGTGCGGATCAAGGTTGCAGCTAAAACTAGTGCGGAAGCCCTTTTGCTCGGTGCCTTCATAGAGCTTTGACGGGAAGGCACCACTCTCGATCAGCGCGATGAGTTCAGCACATTCCTCATCAGTCATGAAATGCTGAACGATGTACAGGTCAAGCCCGCCGCCCGAGACTATCTCGACGCGGTCATGTTTTTTGAGTTTGCGGCGGACATTTTTGCCGATTTCGGCAAGTTTGGTTGATCCAAGCGCCTGTTTCTTGTTCGCCGTACTCACTCGATTACGCGGCCTCTCACCATCACAAAATCAACCTTTTCAAGCGTTCGGACATTGGCGAGCGGATCACCCGTGACGGCGATAATATCAGCCGAATAGCCAACCGCAAGCTTCCCAATTTCGCCGTCGAGACCAAGCAGTTTGGCAGCACCCGTGGTTGCGGTGGCAATTGCTTGTGCCGGGGTCAGACCACCCAAATCTACCATTAACTCAAATTCCTGGGCGTTACGACCATGCTCAAACACGCCTGAATCAGTGCCAAAGGCGATTGGAACGCCCATTTCGCGGGCCGATTTGAGCGCTTGTCCCACTGATTTGAGCGTCTCACGCACTTTGGCTTCAACTGTCGGCGTATAAATATTCTTGCCAAGCCGTTCGCGAATGCCCGTGAAAGCCATCAGCGTTGGCACCATGTAGCTGCCGTTCGCTTTCATCATTTTGAGCGCGGCGGCGTCAGCAAAGGTGCCATGTTCAATTGAGTCGACGCCTGCTTTCGCCGCCCCCTCAATCCCGCGCGCGCCGTGGGCATGGGCGGCAACCTTGAGACCAAGCCCGTGCGCAGTGCTGACGATGGCGCTCATTTCCTCGTCAGTGAAATGTTGGCCGAGGCCACGTCCTTGCTGGCTCAGCACACCGCCAGTCGCCGTGATTTTGATAACATCGGCCCCGCGTTTGGAGGCTTCACGGACGCGCGCTGCGCACTGGATAGCCCCGGTGCAGGTGTTGCCGCCATCAAGCGCTGCGTTCACTTCGGGACGGAAACCCGATACATCGCCGTGGCCGCCAATAATCGAGATTGAGGTGCCTGCTGAAAGGATTCGTGATCCCGGAATCCAGCCCTTGGCGGTGCCATCGCGCAGCACAAAGCCAACAAGCTGTGCCGAACCGAGGTCACGTACCGTGGTAAAACCAGCCAGCGCAGAAAGCCGCGCATTCTTTGCACCAACGATGACGCCCCATTCATCGGGATCAACGGCCTCGCTGCGATAATCGCCGCCGGGATCTCCTGACAAATGGACATGGCTATCAATCAGGCCGGGCAGTACAGTTTTGGTCGAAAGGTCGATCAGTTTTGCGCCATCACCAATAGGTTTTAACCCAGCCTCAATCGCGGTAATTTTACCGTCTGTAATGGTGATGGTCGATGGCCCCGCCGCTGCGGTCGAAGCGTCGCTGATCAGCCGTCCGGCATGAATGATAATCGTTTCGGCACCCGCTGTGCCCGTCGCTGCCAGCGTTGCCGCCATACCGATCAATAAATTTCGCATCATCGCTCCCTTGGTTGTTGCCAGATTGGCGACAGGTGACGCGTGATGCAAGCATTCATACAAAAGCCCGAAGCGTTTCCACTCCGGGCCTCTGTGTTGATAGGTTTCAGCGATTACCAGAAGAAGTCGTGGATCACATCAACTACCGCGCCGTCGCGCAGATCGATCAGCAAGACATCATCATAATATCGTACCCAGCGGTACGGGCCATCAGCGTATGGCAGGCGGTAAGCGAAGGGATCGCTGATCCAATAGCGATCATTATAATAGCCTGAGCCAATCCGAATGCCGATGCTGAAGCGCTGATAGCCGTAGCGTGATCCAAACGGATCATAATAGCGCGACTGGCGATAGAAGTTGCGGTTTGAAAAGCGGTACGCCTGCCAGTCATAGCGGTTGTCACGCCGCCAATTGCGGTTCCAACGGAAATCCTTATTGCCATTATTATATCCGTAGTCGCGGTTGCCGTAATTGCGGCCATCGCGGCGCTGCCATTTGCCGCCATTATCACGGTACCAATTGCCATCACGCGCGCCTTCGCCGCGTCTGCGCAGATCATCGCGGTTCAAACGACGGCTTTCATCACGATCCGAACGATACTCTTTATTGCGCCCGAACCGCTGACCATCGCTTTGTTCAAAGCGGCGACCATCAAAACGCCGGCCATCGCCGCGTCGGTTATCTTGCTGTGTCCCAACCACTTCGGACTGAGGAGGAACGCGATTTACATCACCACCCCGGCGGTTATCGAAACGCCGATCATCGCGGCGGACTTCGACATTGCCTTGCTGCTGATTATTCCTGCGGTTGAAAAATCCGCCGTCACGCCGCACTTCGACGTTGTTTTGTTCGCGGTTGGCGCGGCGCTCAAAATCACCGCGATCACGGCGTACCTCAACATTGCCCTGCTGGTCTGCGCGCGGTTGGAAAACGCGACGTTCTTGTTGCGGCGCAGCCTGTTGAACCTCAACTTGCTGCTGCCTTTGTTCGCGGGCGCCTTCAATCCGCTCCTGTCTCATTTCACGCGAGCGCTCGCGGCTTTCGATCACGTCGATATCGTTGGTCGCTTGCGCGAGTGCGCTGGTTGAAACAGAAGCCAGTGCGGCGGCCGCAAAAAGCAAGGCGTTGGTAAAGTTACGCATAGTCCAAGTTACTCCTCAAACCGATCACGACTCAAATACGCGCCGTGTACAGGATGAAGAGTGCAACTTTGCCGATGAGCCGCAGCTTAACGAAATCGTAAGGAGATCGAAAGCTATTCGGGTTTGACCGGAGTCAGTGCGGGCACCGCGCGCGCGGCATCATCGGGGGCAATTCCAGGCGGAGGCGCAGCGACTATCCGTTCCTCACCGCGCAGCACGGCGGCGGCGCGTTTTACCGCGCGCCTGATCCTTGGATACGTCCCACAGCGGCAGATGTTGGTGATTGCTGAATTGATATCATCGTCGCTTGGGCGCGGATTGGATTTAAGCAGGATTGCCGCCGCCATGATCATTCCCGGTTGGCAAAAACCACATTGCGGCACGCTTTCAGCCGCCCATGCTTGCTGCACAGGGTGGCTGCGATCACGCGACAGCGCTTCTATGGTGGTGACGAAGCTCCCCTCGATTGCGCTGATTGGCACCATGCAACTGCGCACCGCGCGACCATCAACATCAACCGTACACGCGCCGCAATCGCCCGTGCCGCAGCCATATTTGGTGCCAGTCAGGTTCGATGCATCACGCAGCGCCCACAGCAAAGGCGTTGCGGGATCAAGGCGGTACTGAACAGGCTGATTATTGACCGTGAATTTAGTCACGCCAGCTTGTATCAATCATGTCGACCTTGCGCACCATCGCATCAAATTCCATCTGGCCGGGCTCAATCCCTGAGGTTTGCTGGAGATATTGATCACGCTGGTGGACAGCGATCACCTCAGGCGGCACCACAATCGGTGTCCCCATTTTGAGTGTTTCCATTTGATGTTCACACGCGCGTTGGAGCACCCAATATTTGAGGAACGCAGCCGGCAATGTTTTCGCCATTACCACGGGGCCGTGATTTTTAAGCAGCATGATCCGCTTATCACCCAGATTTTTGACGAGCCGCTCGCCTTCCTCTTCACGCACCGTAATCCCTTCAAAATCATGATAGGCCACTTGGCCAACAAGATTACAGGCATAGAAATTGATCGGCTGAAGCCCGCCCTCAAGCGATGATACCGCGACGGTCGCGGTCGTGTGCGTATGGATGATGGCATGGGCGTCGGGCAATTCGCGGTGGAACAGGCTGTGCTGGACAAACCCCGCCTTATTGACATGCCAAGGATTATCGGGATCGGCTTTGTTACCATCATCATCAATTTTGACGAGCGACGACGCAGTGATTTCGCCGAAGTGCATCCCGTAAGGATTGATCAGGAACGCGCCATCTTCGCCGGGGACTTTAACGGTGATGTGGTTGAAGATGAGCTCGTCCCAGCCAAACATCGCAAAAATGCGGTAGCATGCGGCGAGCTGTTGCCGCGCGGCCCATTCGGCCTGACTGTACTGATTATGGGTTTTGAGCGCGGTGGCCATGAAGCCCTCCTATGTTAAGACGCGCCATATTGCATATGGGAACACCCAGTTGCAATTGGGCAAAGCCATGCTTTTGCGGCTTCCCCCTTGAAATTCCGCGAATCTCCTGTTAGCGGCATATTTAACGAAGCGGTATCTGTGTCGCTGCGAACCCTTTTCATGTGTTTTGGGTCTTGGTTGTGCGCCGCGCAGCTTGCCCGATTTTTTTGCTGGAGTGTGACCAATTTATGCAAATCATCGTTCGCGATAATAATGTCGATCAGGCGCTGCGCGCGCTCAAGAAGAAGCTGCAGCGCGAAGGC
>JAYTPB010000123.1:0-14575 GCA_043747445.1 Sphingomonadales bacterium | reverse complement strand
CTTTGGGCGGCGCGTCGGTAATCCCATGAAATACTGGACAGTCGACGAATTCCGGTTTCAGAGCGCTGCTTTGGGCGGCGCGTCGGTAATCATTAATATTCCTGCACATCTTATTAAGAAGCGTTTCAGAGCGCTGCTTTGGGCGGCGCGTCGGTAATCATACTAACTTTAATACACAGTATTTTGTTGAAGTTTCAGAGCGCTGCTTTGGGCGGCGCGTCGGTAATCAAAGCTAGTAGACTATCTTATTGAGCAAGGCTATGTTTCAGAGCGCTGCTTTGGGCGGCGCGTCGGTAATCTCACCCCTTTGCAAAGCCTTGTCAATGCTTGATTTTTCTGGCATGTTTCCACGAATGAGAGGCATTTCAAAACCACTGAACCTGAAATTAGTTAATATTACATCATATGATAGGTAAATTTCCTTTAATATCAATTGGATAATTATATTTCCACGCAGAATAACACGCTTTTCAGCCAAATGACTGCTCCGGGCGGGTTGTGGGCGGGTTGGCAGAAAGTGCGGGCCAATGCTGGCGGCGCGGGTGGCGATGGGGTGGGAATGGCAGCATTTGAGCGCAATGCGCCAATGCGGCTTGAAAGTCTGGCATCGGCGCTGCGCGAGGGGCGCTATCGCCCCGGCCCATACCGCCATGTGTTGATTCCCAAAAAACATGGTGGGGAGCGTCCGCTCGCCATCCCCTGCATAGGAGACCGGGTGGTACAGGCCGCCGCTGCGTTGTTGCTTGTCCCGGTGATTGATCCATTGTTTGAGGCGGAAAGCTATGCTTATCGCCCCGGCAAATCGGTGGGTGATGCCGTGGCGGCGATTGTCCGTGCACGGCGCGCTGGATATCGCTGGACGGCTGAGGGCGATATCTCGCACTGTTTTGAGGAAATCCCTCATGCGCCCTTGCTCGAAACCTTGTTCGCGGCGTGCGGAGACGCGGCGTTGGCTGATCTCGTCGCGCTCTGGCTTGAGAGCTTTGCACCGATGGGGGTTGGCATTCCGCAAGGATCGCCGATTTCGCCCATGTTGTGCAACCTTCATCTTGATGCGGTGGATGAAGCGATCATGGGCCACGGGGTGAAGCTTGTCCGCTTTGCCGATGATTTCGTGTTGATGACCAAGTCCGAAGGGGAAGCGGCGGCAGCGCTTGAGAAAATGGCGGGGTTGTTGCGCGCGTGTGGCCTTTCGATGAACCCGGATAAAACGCATATCCGCGCGTTTGATCAATCGCTGCGCTTTCTGGGCCATGTCTTTACACGGAGCATGGCGTGGAAGGAGGTGACGGTCGATGATGCGCCCGCCTTTCCCGATGCCCCGCCCGAGGATATGCTTGCGCTTTATGAAACGCCGCGCCGTGATGCGATTGAGGCTGATCAGGGTGAGGCGCGTGATCGGCGGCTGAGCGTGCTGTATATTGTTGAAAGCGGCTGTCGGCTGACGATCCGCAATGAGGCCTTTGTGGTTGAGGCAAAAACGCCTGACGAAAGCCGCGCGGCGCAAGGGTGCCTCATGATCCATGCCAATCGGCTCGACCGGATTGAGATTGGCCCGCATTCATCGGCCGATTGGGCGGCACTGTCGCTCGCCGCTGCGCACGGCGTTCCGGTCGCGATGACCGACGGTTGGGGGCAAACGATGGGCTGGTGGAACGGCGCAGGTGATTTGCGCGCTGAACGGATCCTTGCGCAGGCGCGCTATCTCGCTGATCCTGTGCGGGTGGACGCGCTTGCGACGGCCATTGTGCGTGGGCGGGTGCGCAATCAGCGCGCGATGCTGCGGCGGTTAAACCGTGACCGAAAAGACCCTGACATTGCAGCGGCGGCAGTTTCGATTGACCGGGTGTTGCGCGTTTTGAAGGCGGCTGACACCCTGCCAATCAATGTCGTGCGCGGTTATGAAGGGACAGCGGCAACGCATTATTGGCCTGCGCTCAAGCCTGTATTTGATCCGGCATTTGGCTATGCCGGGTTTCGCAAACGCCGCCCGCCGCCTGATCCGGTCAATGCCTGTCTGGGTTATCTCTATGCCTTGCTTGAACGAGATATCCGTGTGGCGATTGAACGCGCGGGGCTTCACCCCGGCATGGGCAGTCTTCATGTTGCGCGGGCGGGAAATGAGGCGCTGATTTATGATCTGATGGAGGGGTTTCGCGCGCCAGTTTCCGAAAGCATCCTCACGACGATGGCGGGGCGGCGGCATATCAAGCCTGATCATTTTACAATTGTTGATTTTATCGGTGAAGACGGCCAGCATTCGCCGTCCTGCCGGATGGAGAAAACAGTGCGCAAAGCGCTGATCGAAGGGCATGAGAGCTGGCTTGGCCGGACAATCCAGAGCAAGCGAACAGGGCAGAAAATCCTGTGGCGGGCACTGTTTGAAGAGGAAGCGCGCGCAATTGGTGCGCTCTTTGCAGGCGAAGCAGAGGCGTTTGTGCCGTATGAACTGGATCATTGAGCGGTGGCGACGCGGCATTTGATCCTGATCGCCTATGACATATCGGACAATAAGGATCGAACACGCGTTTCCGATTTGCTTGAGCAGCATATGGTGCGAGTGCAGGAGAGCCTGTTTGAAGGGTGGATGACACGGGCCACGGCGCAGCGTGTCGCTGGGGAGGCGGCGCGGCTTATTGATGAGGGGGACAGTTTGCGGCTTTACATTGTTCCGCGCGGCGGGGTGGGGGCGGCAAAGGCTTGGGGGTTTCCCCCAGCGCCGTTGACTGATGGGCTGTTGATCGTTTGACATGGGCGTTTGGCTTGAACAGCTTGAGACTGCACTTTTAGCACCTGCACATCAGCTTGCGTTGCCTGAAATGCTCGCGCTTTGGCAACATGATGATGTGGTTGTGATGTGTCGGCGCCCTTCCGATCTTGAAGACTGCCCCGATTTGCCGCTGCGGGTACGCGGGGCTCTTGGCAACGCGCTTGAAGTGCTTGCGGGTGATCATAAATCAGATGTTTTTGAACGACCGACAGCGCACCGACTGTTGTTCAAATGGCAACCGCCTCGCGGCATTTCGACGCCTTATGTTGTGCGCGCCGAAGTACGCGGTGATGACGTGGAGGTGCGCGTTCGTTTATTTGGCTTTGCGGGCTTCTTTTCGCTTACGGTGTTGCGCGGATTGGTTGCTGCGCTTGAAGGCGGCGTATCGGTGCGTAATCACGGCGTCCGCGCGCGCTTTGCAGTTCAGAGCGCAAGAATCGAGCGCTTTGATGGCGGTGGGCGGCTGTGGCCAAGTGAGGGCAGCAGTGCAACGCTCCAATTGCAGACCCCCGTAATCATCCGTCGCGGTCAGCATCTGCGGATCGAGCCTGTGTCGTTATTGCGTTCGGCACTGCGACGAGCGCAGATGATCGCGCCGTGGATGAATTGCAGCCTAGTCTGTGATGAAGCGGCAATGCTGCGAGACGCTGAACGATTTCAATTCAGTATGGCGGGGGTCTATCCCGAAAGTTGGAGTCGAACCTCGCGCAACAACCCTGGCACACCGTTACCAATGAACGGATATGGTGGCAGGGTGACAATTGAAGGACGGCTTGGTGAATGGGCATCTTATCTTGACCTTGCCCAGTTCGGGTCACTCGGCGGTGAATGCGCGCTCGGGTTCGGGGCGGTCAGGGTGATTATTTACCCATAGTTTCATAGCTTTTGCTTCGATGATGATACTCTATTGGCCGTTGCCTTCCGGGCGACCTGCTCTACGCGCTTTGGCGCACCAAGCCTTGGGTCTTGACCCTTTGGGTAACGATCAGGAACGTGGAGATAGATTGAGCGGGGCTATTGTCGCACACGTTTTCGCTGCGCCTTGCTGGCTTGCTCTTTGCGGGTGCGGCGTTTGGATGAGAGCGGCCCCGCGTGCACTCTGAACCAGCGCGCGCCCGCACGAGCGCAGGCTTGGCCGAGGCGACATGCCCCGCCTCTTGGCCAATCCCGCACACGCACCTGCGCGCGCTTCCTTTCAGGGTGCGGTTTTCTGCTTTGGCATTCATCGGCTGGTCGCCGATGCGACAATAGCATTACTGCCTTTTGATAGTGACAGCGCTTGCGCGCTAGCGTTGTTTGTGGCCCCGGCTGCGCAGGGTGGGCGGCGCTCCCGGCTAGGCGCGCTGATCTCAGGCGCAACCCCTACGGGGTCTTCCACTTCGTTTCAGCCTTTCAGGTGCGCCTGATCCCAGCGCGCCTCTTGGTCGCTCTTGCCGCCCACCCCGCTCCGCCGGGGCCATGTCGGTTTTTTGGTGGTGCAGGAGATGAGCGATGGTGGATCAGATTCGGACAGGTCGGTGCGGCGTTAAGCGCGCAAGTGGCAAGTGCAATGAGAGCAGCGGTGCGCATGGCGCTGCGCGCGTGTCGCTTTATGATGAGGTTACGGCCAAGATCATCGCTCAGCTTGAAGCGGGGGTGTTCCCGTGGGTGCAGCCGTGGAGTACAGCCGCCGCTGTGCCGGGACTGCCGCGCAACGCAATTTCAGGGCGTCTTTATTCAGGCATCAATGTACTAATCCTTTGGGGCGCAGTTGTTGAAGGCGCTTACCCCTCACAAGATTGGTTGACCTTTAGACAAGCGCTGGCCGCAGGCGGATGCGTTCGCAAAGGCGAGCGCGGGCAGACCGTCTTTTATGCTGATCGCTTCACGCCCGAGCGAGAGCGCGCGCAGGGGCAAGCGTCGGCGCAAGAACACGGCGCAGCGCCGGACGGCGAACCGCGCTCCATTCCCTTCCTCAAACGTTTTACTGTGTTCAATGCGGCGCAGTGTGACGGCTTGCCCGCGCGGCTCCCCACTGACCCAACTCCGTTGCCGCCCTGTGAACAAAATGCGCGCGCCGAAGGCTTGATTGCGGCGACGGGTGCGGATTTCCGCATCGGCGGCGCGCGCGCCTTCTATGACCTTGGTGGCGACTTTGTGCAGGTGCCACCCCAAGCGGCCTTTGACCAGCCGATTGATTATTACCGAACCGCCCTTCACGAGCTAGGCCATTGGAGCGGCAGCAAGACACGGCTGGCACGTGACCAGTCAGGCGCGTTCGGAACCACGCTCTATGCCCGCGAGGAGTTATGCGCTGAACTCGCCTCAGCGTTTCTCTGCGCACATCTTGGGATTGTCCCAACCGTTCGCCATGCCGATTATTTGGGACAGTGGCTTGCTGTGTTGCGCGCTGACAGTCGCGCCATATTCAAAGCTGCGTCTCAAGCGAGCAAGGCGGCTGACTATCTCTTGGCGTTTACAGGCGCGCACCAATTGGCAGTTGCGGCATGACCGCGCTGCTTGCTGGCTGTGCCGCAGCGCCGTCCGCACTTGCCTTTGAGCAAACCCCCATTGGTGAGCAGATGCTGGTTTACGGCGTTGCCCCAATCACGCCAGCGCAGCGGCTCTTGATCCGCGCAGATGCCCCGCTGTGCCCGCGCAAGCCCCAGCGCCCCGCCAACCACGGATTGTTCGACACGCTGTCACGCAGCCAGATTGAGATGTTTTGAGATGCGGACGTCGTCGCCGTCGCCTGCATCCTTCAACCCTTTTCCTGCGCCCCGTGCAGGAAAGACGCCGCGCGCCTGTTTGGCGCGTATCCCCGGCCCCATCCTCACCGCCCATTTCCAATGCACCGAGGATGGGGCCATTCCCCCACACAGCAGCCCAAAGCAATGACCAGCGCTGTGTTCCCCCCAACAAACCAAAGGAGTCACTATCATGCACATTGACCATATCGCCCTTGATCGCCTTTCAGTCTCCAAAGCCAATATACGCGGGGTTAAGAAGCCGCCTGATATCTCGGATATCCTGCCATCAGTCATCAAGCGTGGAGTGCTGTTTCCCGTGCTAGTGCGCCCCAAGCTGCGGCTTGTGTCTGACCAAGGCATGGAAGCCAGCCACTTCGAGATTGTCGCAGGCAAGCGCCGCTATTATGCCAGCCTTGAAGCCGCACGACAGGGTAAGGTGAATATCACGCTGCCCTGTATTACTTTGGGCGAGGGCGATGATGCCGACGCGCTTGAGATCTCAATGATTGAAAATATGCTGCGCCAAGCGCCAGATCAGGTGACGCAATGGGAAAGCTACACCCGCCTTGTCAAGGAAGGCCGCAGCGTTGAAGACATCGCCGCAACCTTTGCGCTGAGTGAAGTTCAGGTGAAGCGTATCCTCGCGCTTGGTAATCTCTTGCCCTGTATTCGCGAAGCCTACCGCGCCGAAGAGATTGACGCCGCCACCGTCAAGCATTTGACCTTGGCCACCAAGGCGCAGCAGAAAGCTTGGGCATCGCTCTTTGAGGATCAGGATGGCTATGCCCCGCGCGATGAACAGTTGAAGGCGTGGCTGTTCGGCGGCGCGTCGATATCAACGAGTGTTGCGCTGTTTGACCTTGCTGACTTTGACGGGCTGATCATCAAGGATTTGTTTGAAGACTGCGGCTATTTTGCTGACGCGGATCAATTCTGGGCCGCGCAAAGCGCAGAGATTGAACGGCGCAAGGCGCAGTATCTCGCCGACGGCTGGAGCGGTGTTGAGATCATATCGCCCAAGAGTTATTTCCAGTCATGGGACTATGACAAGACCCCCAAGCGCAAAGGCGGGCGCGTTTATATTGAAGTCGCTGCCAAGGGTGCCGTGTTCTTCCATGAGGGATATCTGACCCTCAAGGAAGCGCGCAAGCGTTTGGAGGGCAGCAGTGGGGCGAGTGGAGGCGAAGGCGGTAAGTCTTCCACCGCCCGCCCTGAGATCACCACAAACATGACGGCTTACATCGACCTTCACCGTCATGCAGCGGTGCGATCAATCCTTGCAACCCAACCCCAAGTGGCGCTGCGGGTCATGGTCGCCCATGCTATCTGCGGATCACCACTCTGGCGGGTTGAAGTGCAAAGCCAGCGCAATCGCAATCAGGCCATTACAGAGAGCATCGAGACCAGCCTTGCTGAAACGCGCTTTGATGAGCGCAGACGCGCCGTGCTGGCGGTGCTTGGCTTTGATGCAGACGAACCAAGCGTCACGATACAGCATGAACCCATGATCGGCATCACTGGGCTGTTCCAGCGGTTAATTGACCTGCCTGACTCAGTGGTGATGGAGATACTCAGCCTTGTCATGGCCGAAACACTCGCCAGTGGCACCCCGCTTGTTGAAACGCTAGGCCTTCATCTCGGCGTCAATATGGCGGATTATTGGAGTGCTGACAGCGCGTTCTTTGACCTGATCCGTGACCGTGAGATACTGAGCGCCATCCTTACCGAGGTTGGCCGGGCCAGCATCGCGCAGGCCAACGCCCAAGAGAAGACCAAGACGCTCAAATCGCTTATCAATGACTGTCTGACGGGCCAAGGCGGTCGCCCCAAGGCTGACCGCTGGATACCCCGCTGGCTGGCGTTCCCGCCAACAGCCTACACCCAGCGCGGCGGCGTCGCCACTGTCGCCGTCGCAGCGCGTGTGGCTTGGCTGGCGGAGACCGAGACGCAGCATGAAGCTGACGCTGAGAGCAATGCAGACGCCGCATCCGCCGAAGCGTTTGAAGAAACCCAAGAAGAGCGCCTCGCGGCTTGAATAAAGGACGGGTGGCTAACGCCACCTCTTCGCCTCTTACAGCAAGCCGTCATCCCAAATCCCCGTCCGGCAGAACCGGGCGGGGGGTGTGTGATCAGCCATCGCTCGTTTGAGCGATTGCGCGCACAAAGCAGATTGTAGGTCTTGCCGTCATCACTGCCAAAGCGGCTAGCAATGATCGGGGCGGAAAAGCTTGGCGCGTTGCGCTTCGTGCAAAAGACGTTTGCGGCTTTCGCGGCTGACCTTGCCCCAACTGACCTCAAGGCTAGCGCCACTCACAACGCCTGTGTGGCTGGGGGCATTGTCATTGGTGCTTGGGGGCATCGGGCAAGCATGGCGGGGGTCTTGACCTGAAAGCCGATGCGTGATGATCGCAGCCTAGCGATTACCTGACGTGGTGAATGTGCCGATGTTTGCCACCATCCCCGCTTGCCTTTGTCTCAACCCGCACGTCCAGTCACGGCCTCCTCGATTGGCTTTGGTTGGCAGAGGACGGCTGCGCCTCTTGTTCCCATGCTGCAACGGCGGATCGCAAACTTTCTTCCCCTGCGTGTACCACGCATTCCTCGCGGCCCAAGAAAGCCCGCTCCCGCCGTCCTCCACTCACGTTTCGGCCTTACAGGTGCAGCAGGAACAAGCCCCTGCCTTCAACCCGCCATCGAGGCCGCGAATGGACGCGAGGCTCGAAACACAAGCAAAGGAAATCATCATGTCAAACATCGGCTCATTCTCTAAGTCAGGCGACACTTACAACGGCGAGATCCTCAGCATCGGCTTTCAGACCAAGAACGTCCGCATTCTCCCCGAAGACCTCAGCACTAATGAAAACGCCCCCAGCCACAAAGTCTATGTCGGCAGCATTGAGCTTGGGGCAGCATGGAGCAAGGTCAGCCGCGAAGGCCGCAAATATCTCTCGCTCAAGCTCGACGCGCCAAGCTTTGCCGCCCCGATCTACGCTAGCCTGTTCGACGATGACGATGGCAAGACTTACAATTTGATCTGGACGCGCAATTCCACCGCAAACGGCGGCTAGGCACACCGCCGCACGCCCCGCCCGGCTCCGCCGGGCGGGGTTTTGGGAGGGCAGGGAGAAGGTGACTAAAGGAAGAGAGCGGTCTACCGCGCCACATCAAGCATCTCAACCGCCTTGCGTTTATGCTCAGGAGCAAGATGGGCGTAGCGCAGCGTCATTGCATAATCGCTATGCCCGAGCAGTTCACGAATGGCGTTGAGATCAACTCCTGCCATCGCCAGCCGCGAGGCAAAATGATGCCGCATATCGTGCCAACGGAATTTCTCGACTTTTGCAGCCTTGAGTAAGTTGAGCCATGATGTTTTGACCCGCTTGAAATTCTGTCCCGGCGCATACTCAAAAACGAATGTGGACTCAGACGCGCACTGAGCGCGCCAGTCAGCCAGTACTTGCCGTGTTTCTTGATTGAGCGGAATGTGTCGCGTCTTTTTGGATTTTGCGGTTGCCGCCTCGACCGTGATAATAGCTTGGTCGAAGCTAACATTCTCCCAAGTGAGCGCAAACAGCTCACCACGGCGCATTCCGCTATTGATCGACAGCAGCAGCATCGGTTTCAAGTGATCAGCGAACACGGACTTTCGTAAGTCAGGTAGCAACATGTAACCGCGCTCACATCGCCAGCCGTTTGCGCTATCCCGCTCGTTGCGTTTGCGCTCTTCGCGATCATCAAGTGCCTCGCGCAGTCGCTGTTCTTCGTCAGGTGCCAAAAAACGCACGATTGCTGAGGAAGCCTCGTGTACCCTTTTGACCTTGGCAATCGGGTTGGCTGGAAGGAGTTCCCAATCAACCGCCCGGTTAAGCGAGGCCTTGAGCGTGATAATATCTCGGTTCACTGTGGATGGGGCAATTCCACTGTCAAGCCGCTTGGCGCGCCACTTTTCAATGTCGAGTGTGCTTATCAGCGGCATCGGCGTGGTGAGGAAAGACTTGAACGTGGCGCGGAGTCTTTGGAGGTTGGCCGCATAGGTTTTTTGATGAGCCTTGGCCCAAGGCTCATAATGAACGTCAAGATATTCTCCGTAAGTCGCGACATTGCGCTTGCGCTTTTTTTCCTCACCCGGATCAATACCCTGATACGCGGTCACCAGAATATTGCGCGCAGCGTCTCGCGCTTCGCTCAGACCCAAAGCATCTGCACGACCAAGCCAGATGCGCTTGCCGCGCGCATATTCGCAGTAGTAAGATTTCACTCCACTCGGCTGCACGCGCAGAATCAATCCTTTGAGCCGAGTATCGCGTAAGTCGCTAACACGCTTTGTGTCGACGTGCTTTTCGACTATATTCTGGGTCAGGGCGACGCGCATTTTCAATCTCCAATGGCGGCAGTATAGAATATCTGGTGGTGCACTGGAAGTGCAAAATAATGCAACGAGATGGGTTGAGTTTGAACGCTATGAAACAAGAATAGTTCTATAATATCGTTCATTATCAATATATTATACCATATTTTTTGTCCAACTACGTTCCTCGCTGAGCCATCAAAAATCGCATTCTTAATGCGGGGGTCGTAGGTTCGAATCCTATAGGCGGCACCATTTTTGAATTTTCAAGGTAGCTTTGAAGATGCAACGGCGTTGCATTTCGATCAGTTAAGCTGCGGGCTTTACTAAGGCTGTGATAGGGCAAAGCCCTTACTGACATAGTGGATCGATAAGACTAATATAATCCATGGTAAATTTGATTGTTTGGTATGATGGTGTTTGTCCATTGTGCGTTCGAGAAATCGCACTGATGCGGCGGCTTGATAGTGCAGGGCGGATCAATTTTGTTGATGCTGCTAATCCGACGGCGTCCTGTCCGCTTGATCGCACGCTCTTGCTTGCTCGTTTTCATGCCAGCGAAGGCGGTGTGATACTGAGCGGCGCGGCGGCGTTTGCTGCAATGTGGCGGGCGATTCCTCTGCTTCGGCCACTCGGGCTTATTGCACGTAACCCCATTATCCTCGCACTTCTTGAAAATGCCTATCGCTTATTCTTGCGCATTCGCCCGCGTTTGCAGAGGATGGCTGGCGGTATCAAACAGGATTGAGATGGCGAATGCCCAAGATGGTCAAAAAGGCGAACCTGCCGCAAAAAATATGCGCTGCATGCGGCCTGCCTTTTACATGGCGCAAGAAATGGGCGCGCGATTGGGACAGCGTCAAATATTGCTCGGATCGGTGCCGCGCTGGGAAGGGTTAAATATTGGCGCGCCCGGCAGGACTCGAACCTGCTGCCTCAAGATTAGAAGTCTCGCGCTCTATCCAGATGAGCTACGGGCGCGCGCCGGAAATTTCGTTAGCGCGGATTGCATCAAAACGAAACTGCGATAGCATAACCCAATGAACAATATCACACCGCCACCCGCAAGCGCTGCCACCGTCCACCAATTTTGCGCTTTTGACATTGTGATGGCGACGTTCGTCGCGATCCTCCTGCTTTCGAATGTAATCGGCGCTGGTAAGGTTGCTGAACTTGGCGGGTGGACATTTGGCGCTGGCATCCTGTTCTTCCCGCTCGGCTATGTGATTGGGGACGTGCTGACCGAGGTGTACGGCTATGCCCGCGCGCGGCGCTGCATCTGGGTTGGGTTCTCTGCCCTGCTGTTCATGGCGTTTATGAGCTGGGTCGTCGTCAGCCTGCCGCCCGCTGCGGGGTGGGAGGGGCAGGCGGCTTACGAGTCGGTCTTTGGCCAAGTGCCGCGTATTGTTTTCGCGTCAATCGTTGCTTTCTGGGCGGGTGAGTTTGTCAATTCGTTCGTGCTTGCGAAGATGAAAGTCTGGACAAAGGGCAAGCACCTCTGGAGCCGCACGATTGGCTCAACCGTAGTTGGGCAGGGAATCGACAGCATGATATTCTACCCGCTCGCCTTCTGGGGCGTGTGGGATAATGCGCAAGTGGTAACGGTGATGATCACCAACTGGGGACTCAAAGTGGCATGGGAGGCAGTTTTAACACCTGTGACCTACGCCGTGGTCGGCTGGCTCAAACGGCACGAAGGCGTTGACCTGTTCGATGATGCCACTGACTTTACGCCGTTTAAGGCGGGTGTTTGATTCCCCCCAAATGAAAAAGGCTGCCGAGGTGTCTCCACCCCGGCAACCCTTTTGCATGGTCAACGATCGGAGAGATTTCCGATGCGCGGGAGACCATGTGCGGCCTGCTAATATGCGTTAGCGGCGCGTCCCCCGAACGAATTTCTCCGACCTCGTTGCTGAACCATGAGACATCGGATCACCTCCTTTCGCTAAGTTAAAAAGCCTGTGGCCTTTCAGCCACGCATAGAACATGATTCAAACTTTGCCTGCGTGCAAGCGAAAAGTTATGCGCGGCAATCTTCGATCACGCGGGCAATTTCTGGCCAGCTTGGAATGACGAGATCAGCGCCGCCTTTGACCGAAACAAGGAAGCGGCCACGGCTGAATGCCATCGCGTCAAGCTGCGGCTCGTTTACGGGCAGAATAACCGCGACATAGGCTGGGGAGTCGCCATTATTTTTGACGGCGAAGGATTTAAGTCCTGATGACGCCCGGATCGTCATCATGCCGCTGTCGTCCCCCGGAAAGGCACCCGCGCGCGAAAGGTAAATGCGGCGGGCGGCACTATCACAACGGATGATGAAGCTCGCGTCTGCGCCGCTCGGGCCAAAGAGCGCAACTGACCCACGCGAATCGCGGCGGTAGACCCAGTCACCGCTGCTGCGCGGGGCATCCTGCCAATTGTCGTCAAGCGATACAGGCACTGGCGTCGGTTTGGGTGCGGCGACGACGGGTGCAGGCGCTGCTTGCGGCTGCGGCGCAGGTTCTTTCGCACAGGCGAGCAAGATCAACGGCAGGGCAAGAATGATACAACGCATATCCTAATCATAGCCGTCGCGCGGCACGGCGCAAGACGCATTCCCACTTGTCGTCGCCGCGCGGCCCCCGCATAGCGACGCTTAGGAGAGCAAAATGGCGGGAAACATTTCAACAGCGCGGTTAAAGGCGATTGTCGGCGGATCAGCGGGCAATTTCGTCGAATGGTATGATTGGTTTGCCTATTCAGTGCTGTCGATTTACTTTGCACCAGTCTTTTTCCCCAAGGGAGACACGACCGCGCAGTTGCTCAACACCGCCGCGATTTTTGCGGTTGGCTTCCTGATGCGACCGATTGGTGCTTGGATCATGGGGGTTTATGCGGATCGCCACGGGCGCAAATCGGGGCTGGCGGTTTCGGTTGGGCTGATGTGTGCAGGGTCACTGCTGATCGCGGTCGCACCGGGCTATGCGACTGCGGGCGTTGCTGCACCGATCATCCTCGTAATTGCGCGGATGCTTCAGGGGCTTTCGGTTGGCGGCGAATACGGCGCGAGTGCAACCTATCTGTCCGAAATGGCCACGCGTGAACGGCGCGGTTTCTGGTCAAGCTTTCAATATGTTACGCTGATTGCGGGGCAATTGACCGCACTTGCGACCGTCCTAGTCCTTCAGTTAATCCTGACTGAGGCGCAGCTTGAAAGCTGGGGTTGGCGCATTCCGTTCGTGATTGGCGCGGTGCTCGCGCTCGGCGTTTATGTGCTGCGCAGTCGCTTGGCAGAAACCGAATCGTTTAGTGCGCAGGCAGCGGATCGACCGGTGTCGAGCGCGGGCAATTTATGGCGCAATCATCCGCGTGAGTTCATCCTCGTCGCGATGATCACGGCGGGCGGGAGCCTTAGCTTCTACGCCTTCACCACATATATGCAGAAATTCCTGATCACGACGAGCGGGTTTGACAAGCAGACCGCAACCGCAGTGATGACGGCGGCTCTTGTGTTGTTCATGGCGATGCAACCGCTGTGGGGGCTGGCGGCTGACCGATTTGGACGAAAGCCACTACTGCTCCTGTTTGCGGTGGGCGGTATGCTCGTTTCAGTGCCGGTATTCACCGCGATTGCGACCGTCAAATCGCCTTATGCGGCGTTTGGCCTGATCATGATCCCGCTGACGTTGCTCGGCGCGTACACTTCGATCAGCGCGCTGATTAAGGCAGAGCTATTCCCCGCGCATATCCGCACGCTCGGCGTTGCGCTGCCCTATGCGATTGGCAACGCGCTGTTCGGCGGCACGGCAGAATTTGTCGCGGGCTGGTTTAAGAGCATTGGGGTTGAGGCTGGCTTCTACTGGTATGTGAGCGCGATTATCGGCGTAGCGTTGATCGCGTTTCTAATGCTGCCAGAAACGCAGAAAACCAGTTTGATCGTTGAAGACTGATGGCAAAGGCGCGCGCTGATCAATTGCTGGTTGACCGGGGGCTGGTCGAAAGCCGCGCGCGCGGCCAAGCGCTGATCCTTGGTGGGCATGTTTATTCGGGGGATCGCAAGGTTGAGAAAGCAGGTCAGCAACTCGGCGAAGATGCGCCGCTTGAGGTGCGCGGGCGCGATCATCCGTGGGTGTCACGCGGGGGGATTAAGCTCACACACGGCCTTGCGCATTTCGGCTGGGATGTGACGGACGCGGTGGCGATGGATGTTGGCAGTTCGACTGGCGGCTTTACAGATGTGCTGCTGACCAACGGCGCGGCGCGGGTCTACGCGGTCGATAGCGGAACCAATCAACTCGCGTGGAAATTGCGACAGGACGCGCGCGTTATCGTCCATGAACAGACGAGTGCGCGGATTTTGACGGCGGTACATATCCCCGAGCCGATTGACCTGATCGTCTGTGACGCCAGCTTCATCGGTCTTGCCAAAGTGCTTGAGCGGCCAATGAGCTTTGCCAAACCTAAGGCGCGCCTGCTCGCGCTCATCAAACCGCAATTTGAGGCGGGGCGCGGCGAAGTGGGCAAGGGCGGGGTTGTCCGGGAACCAACCATTCACACGCGCGTTTGCAGTGAAGTCGAGACATGGCTTATCGAAAGCGGGTGGGATGTTGCCGGTATTGTCCAAAGCCCGATCACAGGCCCAGAGGGTAATATCGAATTTCTTGTTGCGGCGCAGCAAGGATCGCTTGCAAATTCTACGTGAAGGCCCGAATGAAGTTTTGTTATGCGACCTATTTTCCTCTCTTTGAT
>JAYTPB010000122.1:0-8310 GCA_043747445.1 Sphingomonadales bacterium | reverse complement strand
AAGCCCTTCCCTCATTAGGGTAGGGGAGGTTCTCCTGCCATCCACTCGCTACGTATTTACTTTGTTCTCATTTTGCACTATAAAAATCCTTACGTATTTGAAAGGAGTTTCGCACAATCCCAACCGCCCACGATCACCGCATAGAGCGTCAACTTGTTGAAGAATCCGCCATTTTTTGAACCATCCGTTTATTCATACTTGCCATTTTGACGCAGGTAGGGAAAGCGGATTGGCACGCCGGAGGGGAAACGCCAATGACCGATATGATCCTGAGCGAACGCGATGGTGCGATCCTCACCATCACGCTTAATCAGCCTGAGAAGCGCAACCCGGTTTCGGATCAGAGGATGGTTGATGCGCTGTGCGACGCGTTCATCGCGGCGGATGCCGATCTATCGGTGCGCTGTGTGATCCTGACGGGGGCAGGGACGGCCTTTTCCTCGGGCGGCGATTTGAAGGCGATGAAGGCAGGGATTGGCCTGCGTGTTGCGCTGCCCGCGCAGACGCGGCGGAATTACAAGACTGGCATTCAGAAACTGCCGCTGATGTTTGAGGCGCTTGAGGTGCCCGTGATTGCGGCGGTCAATGGCCCGGCGATTGGCGCTGGCTGCGATCTTGCGTGCATGTGTGACATCAGGATCGCGGGCGAAAGCGCGAAATTTGCCGAGAGCTTCGTCAAGTTGGGGATTGTTCCGGGGGACGGCGGGGCGTGGCTGTTGCCGCGCGCCATCGGCTTCTCCCGTGCGACTGAGCTTGCGCTGACGGGCGATATGCTGAGTGCAGAGGAAGCGCTGGCCTGTGGGCTGGTCTCACGCGTGGTGCCCAATGCAGAGCTACAGAGTGCAGCGCGCGCCGTGGCGGATAAGATCGCCGCCAACCCGCCTCATGCAGTGCGGATGACCAAGCGGCTGCTCCGTCAATCGCATAATGCCAGCCTTGCCAACATCCTCGAAATGTCCGCCGCAATGCAGGCGGTGGCGCACGCGACGAAGGATAATGATGAAGCCATCGACGCCTTCATCGAACGTCGCGCCCCGAACTTTACCGGAGAATAATCCATGCCCGAAGCCGTTATCGTTTCCACCGCACGCACTCCAATTGGCAAGGCCTATCGCGGGTCACTCACTGATACGCACAGTTCGGATTTGGCCGCGCATGTGATTATGGCGGCGATTGCGCGGGCGGGGGTATCGCCTGCGGAAATTGATGATGTGATGCTTGGTTCGGCGCATCCTGAAGGCGCGACGGGGAATAATATCGCGCGCGTTGCCGCCCTTCGCGCTGGTTGTCCGGTGAGTGTGCCGGGGATGACGCTTGACCGCAAATGCTCGTCGGGCTTGCAGACGATTGCCCTCGCGTCGCAGCGGATCATGGCGGGTGAGGCGGGCATTTATGTTGCAGGCGGAGTCGATAGCGTTTCGCTTGTGCTGCCCAATAAGAACCTTAAGCATTATCATTCGGATTGGGTGCAGGCGCACCGGCCAGACCTAATGTTGCCGATGATCGACACCTCCGAAAATGTTTCAAACCGCTATGGCATTACGCGCGAAATACAGGATGAATATGGCTGGCAATCGCAAATGCGGATTAGTGCGGCACACGCAGCAGGTCGGCTTGATCATGAGATTGTGCCGATCACAGTCACTAAAAAAATCAAGGACAAGGATGGCAATGTCACAGGCGAAGAGCAAGTTACGCTGGCGCAGGATGAAGGGATGCGCCCTCAAACGACGCTTGAAGGGCTTGGCACGCTCAAGCCAGTTTATGAAGGCGGCACAGTAACCGCAGGCAATGCCAGCCAGCTTTCGGACGGGGCGAGCGTTTGTGTCGTCATGGATGCAAATGAGGCTTCAAAGCGCGGCCTTGCTCCAATGGGGATTTTTCGTGGTTTTGCGGTTACCGGGTGCGAGCCTGATGAAATGGGCATTGGCCCGGTGTTCGCGGTGCCCAGACTGCTTGCGCGGCACGGCCTCAAGGTTGATGATATTGGACTTTGGGAACTTAACGAGGCGTTCGCGGTGCAAGTGCTCTATTGTCGTGATCGGCTTGGTATTGATCCTGACAAACTGAACGTCGATGGCGGCGCAATTGCGATTGGCCATCCGTTTGGCATGTCAGGATCGCGGCTTACGGGTCATGCGTTAATTGAGGGCAAGCGACGCAGCGTCAAATATGTCGTGGTCACAATGTGCGTTGGCGGCGGGATGGGCGCGGCGGGATTGTTTGAGGTTGTTTGATCAATCTTGAGTTTCGAAATTTATGCTGCCTTGATTGAAAAGCTGTGCGATTAACGCCATCGCGCTTTCTGATTTTGTTAGATCTGGATCGACGGACAAATATTCTTGTGCACAAAGTTCTTCTGCAAATGCCGAGGTTTCCCCGGCGCATTCAAAACATTGGCCGTCTACAAACAGCAGCAGCGAATCCGCCTCTTTCCGCACAAATGAAAAACGGCTCGACGGGTTACGATGAAGCGGCGTACCGCCCGCCAATAAAGCACATAGTTCAACTATGTCCACTGGCTCCTCTGGCCGCCAATCCTGTTCGGGATATTTGGGGGTGCTGTTATATTCGCCAAACCAACGTGTGAAGGCGGTGCGGTCGGCGAGTTTATCGGTGATCATTGTGTGGAGGCGCGCGATGGCCTCGCCGGTGATTTCGCCCGGATTTGCCTGCGTCTGCAAGCCGGGGTCTATGTAACGATCATCTTCGCTTAGGCGCTGCACCAGATCATCACACCAATCGGCGATGATTTCGCTGCGGGCGGGCGCGCGGAATCCAATTGAGTAAGTCATGCAATCATCTCCCAGCGCAACGCCGTTGTGCGCGATGCGCGGGGGGACATAGAGCATGTCACCGGGTTCGAGAATCCATTCGTCTGTCGCCTCGAATTCTGCGAGCAAACGCAAATCGTCATGCGGCAGCAGCGGCGTTTCCGCGTCGCATAGCGCACCGACTTGCCAGCGCCGCCTGCCTAAGCCCTGAATAAGGAACACGTCATATTGGTCAAAATGCGGTCCCACGCCGCCGCCGTCGGTGGCGTAGCTCACCATCACATCATCGATCCGCCAGTTGGGGATGAAGCGGAACGGCGCGATCAGCGTGGCAACCTCGGGCACATGGGTATCAACCGCTTGAACGAGGAGCGTCCACGGCGCTTTGCCAAGCTTGCTGAAGCGCTTTTCGGGAACCGGGCCATGCTCGACTTTTAACCGGTCATCAGCCTGCATGATCAGGCGCGATTCGACCTCATCTTCGCAAGCAAGTCCTGCAAGTTCATCGGGTTCAAGCGGATTGCGCCACGCCGCCCAAGGATTTCTTATCAGCAGCGGCTTCTTCTGCCAATAATCACGCAGGAAGCCGCCAACATCAAAATTGGTGAAGTGCATTGCCTCAATCAAAGATTGCGCCCCACCGCCGCTTGATCCGGTCTTTCCAGAAGCCACGGTGATACGCGTCGGAGGCGAGGAGCGGCATGACTGAACCGGCTTCGGCAAAGACCATCTGTTCGATGCCGGTGTTGACCTTACCCCAGCTTGCGGCCTCTTGCAGGGTAGAGGAGGAACACGCGCCGTCGCGCACGTCGGCGACTGTGATTTGCACGGCGTATTTGTGCACTTGCACATCATCATGGCCGAGGATTTCGGCGCAGACGACGGTATCCTGAATGAAGTTTTTGGGCACGCCGCCACCGATCATCAGGAGGCCGGTTGTGCCCGCCTTGATTTTGATATCGGTCAGTTCACGGAAATCGGCGATGGCATCGAGCACCATATAGGGCTTGCCTTCCTTCGCGCGGTCAACCTGATGCTTGACGAGGCCAAAGCCAGCCGAGCTATCAACGAAAGCCGGGCAGAAAATCGGCACGTCATGTTCATAGGCCAGCTTGACGAGGCTGTTATCCTTTTTGCCGTGTTCGACCAGATATTTGCCCATTTCGCGGATGAACGCGCGGCTCGAATAAGGGCGGGGTTCAAGGCTGTTGGCGATTTCAAGGATCGTGTGATCGCAATCCTGCAACTGCTCTTCATCGATATAGGTGTCATAGATACGGTCAATATAGAGCGAACGAAGCGTATCATCGTCGGGCACCTCAAGCGCCTGATAATGTTTGTGGCCAAGCCCTTCGAAGAAATCCATGTCCACAATCGTTGCGCCGGTCGCGACGATACCATCGATCATGTTGTTGCGGAGCAATTCCGCATAGAGATCCATGCAGCCGCCAGCACTTGTGCTGCCCGCGATCACGAGGAAGATAGAGCAATCCTTGTCCTGCAACATCTGGTTGTAGATGCTCGTCGCGCGGCCAAGATCGCGGCTGGTGAAGCTCATCTTGCTCATCCCGTCGATGATCGGGCGCGCGTCAAAGCTTTTGATGTCGATATGCTCAACGGTGGTAGAGAGCAGTTCGGCCTTGCGCTGGGCGTTGGCTTGAGGGGTGGTCATGGGGGTACTCCTTGAGTTCATAGAAACCGTTCGCCCTGAGCTTGTCGAAGGGCTGCCCTTTTTCTCATACGAGCTGACAAGAAAGACAGTGCTTCGACAAGCTCAGCACGAACGGTATTTAGTGAAAGCGTTACAGCTTGACGACGTTGGATGAAAGCCTGCGCTCTTCGGGCATCTCAATATAAAGCGAGGCCATCGGTTCGTCGGTAACGGCATAAGTCTCGCCATTGCCAAAACCATTGAACCCAGTCCGCATTGCGCAACCATAGGCACCGAGCATACCGATCTCAATATAATCGCCCGCTTTGATATCCGCTGGCAGCATGAATGGCCCCGCCATATGATCCATATCATCGCACGTCGGGCCGTAGAAGCTAAACGGCATGTCCTTGGTGTCTGATGCGCGTAGTAGTTCAACGGGGAAACGCCAGCCGACATGCGCGGCATCAAACAGCGCGCCGTAAGCGCCGTCATTGATGAACAGTTCATCACCGCGCCGCTTTTCAACACGCACGATCAGCGAGCTATATTCTGCGCAAAGCGCACGGCCGGGTTCGCACCACAGTTCGGAGGAATAGCTGACAGGCAGATCCTCGAACGAACGGTGGATCGCGTCGAAATAGGCTTCGAGACAGGGCGGCTCCATACCCGGATAAACGCTCGGGAAGCCGCCGCCGACATCAACCACATCAACCGTGACGCCTGATTCAACGATGGCTGCACGTACCCGCTCCATCGCCTGCGTGTAGGCTGAGGGCGTCATCGCCTGTGAACCGACATGGAAGCAAATACCAAGCGCATCAGCAACCTGCCGTGTTTCGATTAAAAGCTGCTTCATCTCAGAGGGTTCAGCACCAAATTTCGCAGCGAGACTGAGCTTTGAATGCTCGGATGATACACGAATGCGGACGCACAGCGTAAGATCAGTCGCGCTATTGGTCGCGCGAACGATCTTTTCGAGCTCTTCCTCAGTATCAAGTGAGAATGTGCGGACGCCGTGTGTGAAATACGCCTCAGCAATTGACTCCTCAGGCTTGACCGGGTGCATGTAGCACAAGGTCGCGTCAGGCGCATTCGCACGAGCTAGCCGCACCTCCGCAATTGAGGCAACGTCAAAATGCGCGATGCCGCTCTCCCACAACAACCGGATCAGATCAGGCGAAGGGTTGGCTTTGACGGCATAGAGCGACTTGCCCGGAAACTTTTCGACAAAGAAACGGGCAGCGCGCTGTGCAGCGTGCGGACGAAGAAGCGTGACCGGCTGAACCGGAAGGAGCTTAGCTAGCCCCAGCGCGTTATGATGGCTGTGCAATTCAAGGGACCTCCAAAAGGTAGTTAGCGTTTTCAAAGGCTGCCTTGCGGTTATTGGAAGTCCCCATGGGGCAGCGAAAGCGCCTATATGAATCGCGTGCCCCCATGTAAAGCGAAACCGGAACCCTGATTAAACATTTGGAAATTGCGTGACCCAAACAACAAGAAAACCGAACGTTTCCGGGGTGCATGACGCGCTAGAAAAATTGCGGAAGGTGACGCCACAGACGCCCATCAGGCGCATTCAAATTGGCGAATCAACCGTCTGGATAAAAAGCGAATCGGCGCAACCCATGGGCGCGTTCAAACTGCGCGGCGCATGGCACCGTCTTACCGCACTTTCAGAGGCTGAACGTGCGGCTGGAGTCGTTGCTTTTTCAAGCGGAAATCACGCACAAGGGGTCGCTTGGGCTGCGCAAAAGCTCAAGATTGCCGCGATCATAGTCATGCCGTCTGACGCGCCTGCGCTCAAGATCGCTGGAACGCGGACGCTTGGGGCAGAAGTCATTCTGTATGACCGTGCGACCCAAAGTCGCGAGGCCATTGCGGCAGAGTTGGCGCAGGCGCGTGGTGCTGTGTTGGTTCCAAGTTTTGATGACCCGTGGATTATTGAGGGGCAGGGCAGTTGCGGCCTTGAGGCAGCCGAACAACTCGGTTTTGCGCCAACTCGGGTGATTGTTCCGTGTGGTGGTGGTGGTTTGGCAGCGGGAATAGCGTTAGCGCTGCCAAACGTTGCTATTGTTACGGTCGAGCCAGAGGGTTGGGACGATATGGCGAAATCTCTCCGTGCGGGCCACATCATCCCGGTTGGCAAAGATGCGCCGCCAACGCTGTGTGACGCGCTCATGACGCCGCGTGTTTCGCCGCTTACGTTTGATGTGCTCCATGATGGCGGCGCGCGCGGTGTGGCGGTGAGTGAGGCTGAAACGGCGGCGGCCATGCGATTTGCCTATCACGAACTCGGCCTGACGATTGAACCCGGAGGCGCGGTCGCGCTGGCGGCGGCCATGACGGGAAAGGTGGCGCACACTGAAACGACGCTGATTATCCTATCGGGCGGCAATGTTGATCCAGCCCTTTTCGCAGCGGTAATCAGCGGCTAAGCACGCGCGATGGATTTTTTGCTGTCGCCCAGCCTTTTGCTCTCGCTCGCGATGCTTGGCGTATTCGCCTTGGTGTTGGGCGCGTTTGCTGTCTGGCGGAAAGGCAATAACCGTAAGCAATCCGTGCTTATGGTGATTGCGGCCCTCGTGCTGCTTGGGAACGTTTTGATCCTAACTTGGCCTTAGCGATCAGGTAAATTATCCAGTGTTAAGCGTATGTTACGCAGCGTTTTGAAGGTAACTTCGAGATCTTCACGCGGAATTTCTGCGACCGCCATCATCATATCAGGCGCAACGCGCGCGACTATCTGACTATGGGCTTCGCGGCCCACATCGGTGATCTCAACCATCGCAACGCTATTATCAGCGACATCAGGCGAAATCGTCACCAAATCGCGTGATGCAAGCCCCTCAATCTTGGCGCGGGTATAGGCATCTTCTTCCTGAAAACACCATGCGATCCCTGCGATGCTATCGGGATCAGGATGATTGACCATGAAGTAATTGAGCACTCCAAAATCGCCCATGGTTAAATCATCTTCGGCAAATCTTGCTTCACGAGACGCCACCAAATGCTCAAGCACAGCAATTTCGGTAAACAGTCCAAGCAGCGTTTCTTGCAAATCTTCCATGGGATCACCTGTTAGCGAATGGCCGAGTTAGGATCGAGCCGCATATCAAGATATTTATCGACCGAGCCCATTAGCTCAACCATTTCATGTTCAAAAAAGTGGTTTGCACCCTTAATTTCATCATGATGAATTGTAATGTGGCGCTGCGTGCGGAGCTTATCGACCAGCTTTTGCGATGCGCTTGGCGTCGCGACTTCGTCCGAAGTGCCCTGAATGATGATGCCTGACGACGGGCAGGGCGCAAGGAAGGTGAAATCATACATGTTGGCGGGCGGGGCCACCGAAATGAAGCCCTTGATTTCGGGGCGGCGCATCAGCAATTGCATCCCGATCAGCGCGCCAAAGCTATATCCCGCGATCCATGTTGTCTGTGCCTCGGGGTGAATCGACTGCACCCAATCAAGCGCAGACGCCGCGTCGCTCAATTCACCAACGCCATTGTCAAACAGGCCTTGGCTCTTTCCAACACCACGAAAATTGAACCGTAGCGTCGCAAAGCCGCGCCGCACGAACGTCTGATACATCGCCTGAACAATGTGATTGTTCATCGTGCCGCCACTTTGTGGGTGCGGATGCAAAATCATCGCAACGGGTGCGCGCGGGCGCGGCCCAGGGTTAAAGCGACCTTCGAGACGACCCTCAGGGCCGGGAAAAATGACTTCGGGCATCAACTACTCGCAAATGTTATGTTCAAGGATGCACAGAACGGGCTGTGCGAACGCGTTGGAGCCTATATAGGATGCTGCGAACATTTCGCAATCACAACAGGCGGTTTGCTTGACAGAACGGCTCTATCTCGATCACGCGGCGACAACGCC
>JAYTPB010000121.1:0-4879 GCA_043747445.1 Sphingomonadales bacterium | reverse complement strand
CCGCACATGATCAGAGCGCCGATCAGCGCCCTAAGCAAGAAGGTGAAAATATCGCGCATGGTGGCGGTGCCGCCTGCCTGTCCGCTGCGCTAACGAATCACGGTCTGGAGTTCGGCAATCACGCCGCCGCCCGCATCAACATCCTCAAGATATTGGATCGTTGCCGGGCCTTTCAATTTGGCCGCGAGTTCTGCATCAACCGGAAAAACCACGCGGCGGTCGGCCAGTTCAGCATAGACCGCAATGCCGCGTGCATCGATCAGCGGTTTATCAACGCCCGGCTTGATCACGCGAATCCGCCCGTAGGTTGAACGCGTGCCTGTGCGCGTAAGGCCAAAGCTGAACGTATCGCGCTCAGCCCCTTTTTCAATCCGCGCATCCGAGATTGCGGCTTTGGCGCTCAAATTGCCTTGGCGCACGATGATTGGGATGGTGACCCCGTAAATCGGGGTGAGCGCAATCGACACGCCCTCTTTGGGGGCGGTGCTTGCGGTCGCAGGCTTGCTGTCAGGAATCGCGCGAAAGAGCATGTGCGCGCGGTATTCGCCGTCAGGCAGCGATTGCGGCGCACGAATGCCAATGCGAATCGATTGCGGCTGATTGGGCGGCAGCGTCACGCGCCTCGGGGCATAGCTGATCATGCCAAGCGTTGTGGCTTCAACGGCGTTTGCCGCACTTTGCTCAACGTCTTCAAGTGAACCGTCCGCGCGCATCCGGCGCAGCTCAAGCGTGATTCGGTACGTCGCTGGCGCAGCGCCGATATTATTGAGGATCACCTCAGTCCCGCGTGCGCCGTCAAGCACCACGCGCGTTGGCGCGACGAGCAAATCGCCTGCGCCCTGCGCTCGTGCAGGTACGTGAGTAAAAACCATGAGTGCGACCAGAGCAAGCGCCCCGCTTTTTGCGAATTTTCGCATTATAATTCCTTACGCAATACCTAATAACGGCGCATCAAATGATCCGTTACGGACAAACTATGACGCCAAATGGTTAAGAGAGTATTTGGAAATTGGGCGGCGGAGGGCTGGTGAGGGATTTTTTGTGCCCGCGAGGAGCGATTGCCGCCGCGATGCGGGGTCATCGTGGCAAGATCGCGACGAAGCTGGCGCGAAAAAGACCCGTCAGACCGACCCGCATCAATTTCCAAATACTCTCTTAGATAAGAAAAGCAAAAGGCCCGCCTTCCGCAAAAACGGAGACGGGCCTAGCGCATCATTTCAAAATGAAGTGATTATTGATAATCAGCAGTCACGTTGAACGTGCCGGCGTAATCACCGTCTGCCTGATCAGCGCCAACCGCGAGGATGCCACCGACAGAAAATGCACCCGCGTTTGCAGCAAGCGTCAGCGTAGCAGCGCTTGCGTTAAGCGTTGACAGCATCGAATTGGTGCCCGAACTCAGCGTTACCGTCGCAGGCACCGAAACCGTAACCACTTGGCCCGACGTTCCGGTCACGGCAAAGCCTGCCGCCGTTGATGCGCCTGAACAAACTAGGCTTGTGCCGCAAGTGCGGACGCCGGCAGTTGAGACAATCACGGTTGATGCCGTTGGCGACGATACAATCGTGCCAAACTGAAGGTCGGTCGTGTTCGTGAGTGTAACCTGACGAAGGATTTTTGCTTTTGCAGTCGCGCTTGCGGTGGCAGCATGGGCAGCGGTTGCACCCATGCCAAGAGAAGCAACCAACGACCCGGCGATTACCGCCTTTAGAACATTCTTATTCATTTGAAATTTCCCCTGAGAAATCTTTACCCGGAATGGAACAACTCCATTCTGGATATGTCTCTGGCGTCAAACGCCTTCACAACTCACTTCGGAGAATAGTTAAGAGATAAGAAATTTTTGGCGTCAGCGCACCAGAGGATTTAAGAGACCGTTTGAAAATTGATGCGGGTCGGTCTGACGGCGATTTTTCGCGCCAACTTCCAAACGGTATCTTACTGATATTCAGCAGAAATCGGGAAACGTCCCTGAAATTCTCCGGCTTCGCCGTCAGTCACGGTCATCCGCCCACCAAAAGAAAATGTGAGCTCTCCGTTGGCACCGATCACAGGATCGGGCGATAATGTTGTTTCAATCTGCGATATCCGCGCGGTGGCGCCGCTTACCGCGCGCAATTCGAGCGACGTTGGCAGCCGAACCGCAATCCGCGCGAACGGTTCGCCCGTCACCCGCACGGTGCCGCGCAGTGCAGGCCCGCCCAACCCGATTAACCCGCCCGAAACGCGGCGCGTGCCCGAATGCGAATCGATTTCAACCGCGCCGCTGCCCTGCGTGCGAATGGCGATGCTGCTAAAATCGAGCGCCGAATCGATTTCGATGCGCAGCACGCGGCGCGGGGTGACACTGTCCGCCTTGTCATTTTTTGGGTCAGTCTTTGGCAGGCAAAGCTGACAATCCGCCGCACGCGCTGGCAAGGCGGCCACCAAAAGCAATCCAAGGCACAATAAGCGGAACATCACGCCATATTTAACGTTCAACTTTCAATATCTTGTTAATTGTTTCATGAACCTGTTTTTAAGGCTGCCTGCTGTGGCCAAACCCATCGGATAACGTGCGTGCATTCTGAACCTGCGAGGATCATTGCAATTGGAACTGCGGTTCCCGAGCATGATATCCACAAAGCCTTTATCGACTGGGCGGCGGCGCGACTGGCCGATCCAGCGCAAACCGCCTTGTTCAAGCGGATGGCGGCGCGTTCCGGGATACGCCACCGCTACTCAGTGTTGCCGATTGGCGCAGACGGTGGATCGCCGATTGCACCAGGCGGTTTTTATGAACATCCGGTTCTCCCGCCAACCTCGGCGCGGATGACACTTTACGGCCAATATGCGCCTGCGCTTGCGATGCAGGCGATTGGCGCACTTGGCGCACTTGGCGCACAAACTAGCCTTGAGGGCATCACGCATATTGTTGTTGCGAGTTGCACTGGCTTTATCGCGCCGGGGCTTGATCAAATCATCGCGCGTGAAATGGGGCTGTCTGATCAGGTTGAGCGTCTACTCGTGGGATTCATGGGCTGTTATGCCGCCATCGCCGCACTACGCAGTGCGCGCCATATCGTGCGTTCTGATCCTGCCGCGCGCGTTCTCGTTGTTACGGTCGAGATTTCGACGCTCCATTTGCAGGATGATGTTGAGATTGAGCCACTCCTCGCAATGCTTCAGTTCGGCGATGGTGCAGCTGCCGCACTCGTGACCAGTGGTGGCACTGGCCTGAGCATCGAGCGCCCGTTCGGGGTCAACCTGCCTGATAGTGAGCAACTGATCCGCTGGACGATTGGTGATCAAGGCTTTGCAATGCACCTGTCGGGCGAAGTACCGGGACGAATTGCCGATGCGCTGCGCCAAAACCACGTGCGTGATATTTTGACGGCGGGCGAAGCGCCGCGCGCGATTGCGGATTGGGCAGTTCATGCCGGGGGGCGTTCGATCCTTGATGCGGTGGCGAACGCGCTATCGCTTGAGACGGGTGCGCTTGAAACGTCTCGCGCTGTGCTTGAGGCTTATGGCAATATGTCCTCAGCAACGTTGATGTTCGCGCTATCCGCCAGCTTTGCCAAGCGCCCGCGTTCGGGCGTTGCGATTGCCTTTGGCCCAGGGCTTGCGTGTGAAGGCTTTGGCTATCGCTGGGCCAATGATGCTTGACCCGTGATGCTTGAAACGCGCGCCACTGCCGAAGAGCTTATGGATGATCCATCGCTTGACACAGGTGTTTACGCCGATGTGATGCGCGATCTGGGGAGGGTCAACAGCGTGACGATGGCGCGTCTGCCAACGCTTGGGTTTCTTGGCCGCGCGCTGGTAGGGCGCAAACAATTCCGCTTGCTTGATGTCGGCTACGGCGGCGGCGATATGCTCCGCGCGATTGCACACTGGGCGGCCAAGCGCGGAATAGCGGCTGATTTGGTCGGCGTTGATCTCAATTCGCGCAGTGAGGCAGCGGCGAAACGCGCAACGCCTGCAACCATGCCAATCCGCTATGTCACAGGTGATTATGCCGACATGGCAGACGAAGGTTTTGATTTCATCGTCTCAAGCCTTGTTGCGCATCATATGACGCGCGCTGAACTGATCGCGTTTTTGCGGTTTATGGACGCGAACGCCGCGCGGGGGTGGTTCATCAATGATCTCCATAGGCATAGTTTTGCCTGGCTTGGCTATCCTTTGCTTGCAGCGTTGATGCGCTGGCATCCGATTGTGCGCCATGACGGGCGACTGTCGATTGCGCGATCATATCGGCCAGCGGAATGGCCGCCGCTGCTTGATGAGGCCCTTGATGAGGTAGGAGTGCGGGGTGCGCGCGTCCGCCGTGTCTTCCCGTTTAGACTATGCGTCGAAGCGATCCGTTAATCCTCGGCGCTGGCCCGGCGGGGTCGGCGGCGGCGATCATGCTCGCGCGCGGCGGGGCAAAGCCGCTGATCCTTGAGCGCAACCTTGAAACGGGCGACGCAATCTGCGGCGGGTTTATCAGTTGGCAGACGCTCGCCACGCTTGAAACACTTGGGCTAAGTCTTGATGATTTACGCGGCCACCGCGTCACACAACTGCGGCTGTTTACCGCCAAACGGAGCACAAGCGCGCCGCTGCCAAAGCCTGCGATTGGCCTATCGCGGCGGCGGCTTGATACGCTGTTGCTCGCGCGCGCGGTGCAAGAAGGCGCAAGTGTCGAGCGCGGGGTCATGGTGCGGGAGATTGACGAAGACGGCACCGTCCGCACTGCTGACGGCGCAAGTCTCTCAGCCGAAAATATCTTCCTTGCCACGGGGAAGCATGATGTGCGCGGGGTAGCGCGGCCGCGCTCCGATCAGATCACGCTTGGCCTGCGGCTGATGCTGCCGCCGCATCCAGCGATGAATGCGCTGATTGGTGACGCGAT